>JAWOJF010000106.1:0-8975 GCA_046481785.1 Ignavibacteriaceae bacterium
AAAAGATATGTCTGAAGCAAAACCTCATAAATTTTTTTTGCTGAAATTTTTCTTCCTTTACTGAGGGTTAACAGTTCTCTGAGTATTTTATACTTCCTTAAGACAGCGGCGGTACCGATTAAGCAGAGCATTTCAGCCTGGGAAAACTTACCGGAAGGTATTTTAGTCATGCTGCTTTATCCCCTTAATAATAAACAAGAATATAAAAATCTCATTTAAAAATAAGAACCCCCGCAAATAGCGGGGGCCTGATATCTTTAGATATAACATTACATTATTTCAATAATGTTAATTCATACTCAACAAGTTTCTTATATGTGGCATCAGATTTAGCTTCATTCAGCATCTGAACAGCTTTGGTGTTATCACCTTTATTTTTATAAGCAACACCCATATAATAATAAGGCCCGCCTTTACTTATACCGGAGCGGTACTTAAGGGCACTTTCACCGGCAGCAATAGCCTTATCATATTGGCCAAGTTCAGTATAAACCTGTGCCAGCAAAAGATAAGCAGCATCATAGTTATTATTTTCAACAGCTTTTTGCAAATGCTGTACAGCTCTTTCAGGATTACCGTCAGATTTAGCTGCACTGCCAAGCTTTGTATAAGCAAGTGAAAGATTTTTCTTTACAGCGTTTTTGGTCTTATTATCATCAGCCATTTCAACTACTTTTTCGAAATTGTCAATAGCTTTTTGATAGTCACCTTTAGAAAAGTAAACACCACCTAATGCATTATATCCAGCTTCAAAATCTTTCTTTTGGCTAAGGCTGCTTTCAAAAGCTGCCTGAGCTTCATCCAGCTTACCTGATTTCTTTAATGCAATACCTTTTTGGTAATAAGTCCTGTAATCTTTCTCAATTTTAAGCGCATTATCATAATTTACAATAGCCTCGTTATAGTTGCCTGCTTTTAACAATTCATTGCCTGCATTATACAGTTTTCCTGCTTCCGGCTTCATTTCGCCATTTTGCGCAAATGCAAGATTAAATGTAAATAAGAGCGCAAGCAGGAAAGCTGGTATGCTTAGTCTTTTTTTCATAAGTATTACCTTTATTTTTATTAGTGGTTAATAAAAACTAAAATTCGGAAATTAAACAAAAAAATTTGTGCGGAAGACGGGACTTGAACCCGTACGCCAATTAAGGCACTACCCCCTCAAGATAGCGTGTATACCAATTTCACCACTTCCGCGAAATGAACGGTGAAAAAATATGGCGCTTATTTTACAAAATCAACCCAATATTGTCATTTAACATAAATATTAATAATTAGTTCCCGTTAAACCTGCTTTTTCCACGCTCCCGGATGATTATTTTTCGTACCTCTTCGCGGAATTTTTTCTCAAAAATAACAACCTTAGCCAGTTGTTTTTCGTCAAGAATATCAGATAGAGAGGCTATAAATGCAGCTTTTTCTTCAGGCATCCTCTTCTCAAGTTCAAGATATTCATTTACAGCTTTTTTTAACTGTTGTTTGCCGGCATCATCATTAATAAGTTTACTTATCTGATCAGATTTATCCTGCATGCTGTCAAAAAGTTCCTTCATTTTGTCTTGATGAGTGTTGCGCCTTGAGAAAAACTTTAATGTTGTTTCTTCATCCATATCAAGGGTTTCCAGAAGTTTTATCTTTTCAAGCTCAGCCAATCTCCCTTTCGGATCATGTTTTCCTCCCCTGAATTCCTGGGCATATGGGGTATTTATCCCAATTAAAAGAATAAATAATAATAAAAATAATTTTTTCATATCTATCTCCTCAAAAGAAACGCTTATTTAAAATTTCGTTATAAACTATTTCGGCTTCTTCGCTGCTTAAATTAGTAATATTCTGTGTATAACCGGCAGTTGAAACATAAGAATATAATTCTTCCTGATCATTTCCGCTTTTTTCCAGTTCTGCCAAAAGCATATCATCTACTGCATTGCTAATGTTTTTATCATTTGATATTGCAGAATCTATATCACTGTAATAAGGAGTGTAATAATTTAATATAGAATCAACCTCTTCTACGGTATATTCAGCCAGAGTATTATCGGGAATAACATCCCCGCCTTCTTTATTATTTGTAATTACAAATAAAAGTACAATAACTGCTAAAGAAACCCCGAAAGCCAAACCCGGAAAAAACTTATTTTTTGATTCCTTCTTCTGCCTTAACCTGAATTCGGGTATAACTGAAACAAAATAGTTATCATCAACAGGTATATTCTGAGTTCCCTTAGTTTCGGCAAGAAGGTTCCTGTATGCAGAAAGTTCCTCCTTCAGGAGGGTGGAATTTTCAAGTTCCTTTTCAAATTCTTTTTTTTCAAGCGTGTCCATTTCGCCGTCAACATAACGTATAATTTTTTCATTTACTTTCATTTTTTTACTAACTCCGTTAATTTATTTACAGCATGAAAATAATTAGCTTTTAATCCGCCAACACTTTTACCTGTAATTTCCGAAATTTCATCATATGATAATTCTTCATAAGTTCTCATTATAAAAACCTCCCTTTGTTTTGCAGGAAGTTTCTGGAGAGCTTTATTAATTCTATCTACTTTTTCCTTATCCTCAATATTCTTTATAATATCGGTTGAAGTCCTCAGGCCTGCGGCTTCACTCTCTTCAATAGAGAAGAATCTTTTAACCTGGTTTTTTCTTAATAAGTTAATGCTTCTTGTTGAGGTAATCCTGTATATCCATGTATACAAAGAAGATTTAAACTGAAAAGTTTTTAACTTATTATACATTACCAAAAGTACCTCCTGAACAATTTCATCGGCATCAAGATGATTACCGGTCATTCTTCTTGCGTGCCAGTATATTTTATCCTGGTATTTTATAACAATTTTATTAAAAGCAGCCTCACTGCCATTTAAAAACTGCTTTATCAGCTCAAAATCATTTATCGCTTCAGTCATTTTTCCCTGTTACGTCAATACATTGGACAAGCAAACCCTATCCGGGGTTTAATATAAATTCTCTTTAAACCTAAACCGGACGCTTCATGTCAAATGAGCAAAAGTTAGCTAACTAACAATAATAAAATTAAAGGAATAAAATATGAAAAAGGTATTAATATCCTCAGCAGTTCTGGTGCTCTTTATAATGCTCCTGGCAGTGCCGGCAAATTCACAAGATGGACCTGTAGAACTTCAGGATCCCGATAACTCAGATATATTGATTGAACCCGGTGATGAAGCAGAATTTCTTGCTTTTGCCAATATACTTCCTCTGGATAATGAATTCGAAGATTCAGATATGTTGGGAGGCAGAGGGAATAAGAGATTTTTCAAAAATTTTGACGGCAAAGGAGCCGGCCGCCAATGGATACATGATTCTTTAAATCTAACGGATGAACAGAAAGACAAAGTAAAAGCACTTAGACTTAATCATCAAAGAATGATGATTGATTTAAGGGCAAACCTTCAAAAAGCAAAACTTGATGCACGCGAGTTAAGAAATGACGATAAGGTGTCCCGTTCGGATGTTATTTCATCTGTAGAAAAAATGAATAAAATAAAAAATGAAATGGCTCTTGCCCGGGCAAACCACAAAATGGATGTTTATGAAGTTTTAACTCCTGCACAAAAAGAAATATGGCAGGACTTAAGGGATGATTTCCCCCGCAGAAATATGATAAACAGAGGCAGCGGCAGAATGATGGATGGAAGCGGCTTCAAAAGGAATATGATGAGGTAGAACTAAAAGAGGCTGTCCCCCAAAAGACAGCCTTTTTTATTTTAAAAATGAATCCTAAAGATGACATCTTTTTAAATAGATGTCATCTTTAAAAACAAACAAATCCTTATAAATTATTTTGCATCTCTAAAACAAATACCTATTTTTAACAGACTTTATCAATCAATACTTGCCCCGGATTATATTTAATATCTTTTTATTACAAACTAATATCTATTTATGAATAAAATACCTTTTAGGCAGCTTCTTACCACTACAGTAATTGTTTCTGCATTAGGCTACTTTGTTGATATATATGATCTCATATTGTTCGGCATAGTACGTATCCCAAGCCTTACCGAAATGGGGGTTACAGGGAACGAACTAATTGAAACAGGCGTTTTTCTTTTAAATATGCAGATGAGTGGAATGCTTATTGGAGGTATTATATGGGGTGTATGGGGTGATAAAAGAGGAAGATTATCTGTTCTGTTTGGTTCTATTTTTCTCTATTCAGCTGCTAACTTTGCAAATGCTTTTGTAACATCAACTGATATGTATGCAATACTAAGATTTATTGCCGGTGTAGGGCTTGCAGGTGAGCTTGGCGCTGCTGTTACATTAGTAAGTGAAACTCTGCCAAAAGAATTAAGAGGTTACGGAACCGCCATTGTTGCAACTGTAGGTGTTACAGGAGCCATAGCAGCAGCTATTATCGGGGATATTTTTCCCTGGCAGACAGCATATATCATCGGCGGTGTACTTGGAATAGTTTTGTTAATCATGCGTATTAAAATGTATGAATCGGGCATGTATAAAGAAATTCAAAAATCCTCTGTTAGTAAAGGAAATTTCTTAAAGCTGTTTACTTCTAAAGACCGGTTCTTCAGGTATTTAAATTGTATCCTTATCGGGCTTCCCATCTGGTTTGTAGTAGGAACACTTATCACTTTTTCACCTGAATTTGCTAAAGTATTAAATGTACAGGGTCCTATATCTGCCGGTCAATCTATTATGTTTACTTATATAGGTTTGATCTTCGGAGATTTTGCCAGCGGTTTTTTAAGTCAGGCAATGAAAAGCAGGAAGAAGGTAGTCCTGATATTTCAGTTGTTAACTTTTGTATTCATACTGGTTTACCTGTTTACAACAGGTTTGTCAGTTACAATGTTTTATTTTATTTGTATACTTCTCGGAATAGCAATTGGTTACTGGGCTGTGTTTGTTACAGCCGCTTCCGAACAGTTTGGGACTAACCTTCGTTCTACTGTTACTACCACAGTCCCAAATTTTATCAGGGGTTCTGTAGTACCCATAACGCTTGTATTTAATTACCTGAGGGAACCATTGGGATTAATTTATGCAGCCCTGCTTGTCGGAACCGTTACTGTTATTATAGGTTTTATTTCATTGTACCATCTGGAAGAAACTTTTAATAAGGATTTAAATTTTATAGAGAATATATAAGTATTTCTGAAAGGCGTTCAATTGAACGCCCCTGCATATATATCTCCAAATGTGAATTAATCGCATAAAAGCTTATTACCCTCCGGGCAAAACCAAAATCTTTTTCTTATATTTAAACAATTAATAATTTTTAAAAATTAAATAAAGTAATTATGGGAAGAATATTCGAAAAACGTAAACATAGAATGTTTGCCCGTTTCGCCAAAATGTCACAGGCATTTAACAGGGTAAGGAAAGACATTGAAATGGCTGTTAAAGCCGGTGGTGCCGATCCAAAAGGTAATACCAGGCTGCGTATTGCACTGCAGAATGCTAAAGCTGTAAACATGCCTAAAGACCGAATAGACGCAGCTATAAAAAGGGCTTCTTCAAAAGATACTACTAATTACGAGGAAATAAATTACGAAGGATACGCACCCCACGGTGTTGCCGTACTGGTTCAAACAGCTACTGATAACCCGAACCGTACTGTTGCAAATGTCCGTCATCTTTTCAGAAAATACGAAGGCACGCTCGGTAATTCCGGCAGTATATCTTTTATGTTTGATCATAAGGCGCTTATTAAAATAGAAAGAGCCCTGATAAATGATCCTGAAGGATTTGAACTTGAACTTATTGATTTTGGACTGGAAGAAATGATTGTTGAAGATGACTTTATTTATATCTACACAGTTTTTGAAGATTTTGGAACTATGCAGAAAGCACTTGAAGATAAAGGAATTGAAATTAACAGTTCTGAGTTTCAGCATATACCGAATAATTATAAAGAACTTAATGATGAACAGCTAAAAGAAGTAACTGATTTGATTGATGCTCTGGAAGAGGATGATGATGTGCAGTCCGTTTACCACAATGCTACAGGGGTATAAAGAATGTTATAAAAGGCTAAGCTGCTGCTTAGCCTCTATATTGTTCACAGAACTTCTTCAAATGCAATAGAGACCTTCAAATCCCGCAAAAAACGAAGCTTTAAAAAATAAGGCTAAACTTTTTCGATTTTTTTCCGATAATATATATGTGAAGCTATACCCTAATGGGGATGTCCGTGTACAATCGAATAATATATTGTCCACCCGATCACTGTTTATATTTTCAAGATAAAGTATTTTAAGCATGCCGCACTATGAATTGATATATGGACCAGATATAAAAACATCTTTAAAAACAGCCCTGATAATATTTTTTCTTTCCTCATACATATATTGCCAGCCTAACGAAATAAAATTTAGTCATCTTACTGCCG
The DNA here is from genome assembly GCA_046481785.1 of Ignavibacteriaceae bacterium. Classification (GTDB taxonomy): domain Bacteria; phylum Bacteroidota; class Ignavibacteria; order Ignavibacteriales; family Ignavibacteriaceae; genus JAWOJF01. The sequence continues at coordinate 6,380 of JAWOJF010000106.1, forward strand.
AAGACGGACTCTCACTAAATGTAGTTACTAAGGTACTGCAGGACAGCAGAGGATTCCTGTGGTTTGGTACATACAACGGCTTAAACAGGTATGATGGGTATAACTTCAAGGTATTTCTGCCGGAAGCCTCTAATCCTAAAAGCATCTCCAACCATTCAATCTGGGCACTATACGAAGACAGTGAAGGTATGATATGGATCGGAACCCTTGACGGGCTTAACAAGTATGACTGGAGAACTGAAGAGTTCCACAGGTATAAAAATATTCCGGATGATAAAAACAGTTTAAGCGACAGCTATGTTTATTCTATTTTTGAAGATAAATCGGGAAATTTATGGATCGGGACTTTAGACGGCCTTAATAAATATAACCGTGATAAAGATAATTTTACCATATATAAAAAAGTAAGCAATGGGCTGAATATTAATTCTTTGAACAGCGTTAAAAGTATAGCAGAAGATCATAAAGGAAATCTCTGGCTTGGTACATGGGATGGATTAACCTGCCGGCAGAAAGACAGCAAATTGACCAGTCTGGCTTTACCGAAACCAGAGCATTTGAAATTTATTTTTTATAATGATATTACATGTATACTTGAAGATAATGATAAAACTTTATGGATTGGGACCTCCGGTAAGGGGCTTTTCAGATACCTCCCCGAAACAGGAAAGATCTTGAATTATTATACTATTGAGGAGGACGCCCACAGCATTTCAGATAATACCGTATTAACCTTATATCAGGATAAACTAAATAATCTTTGGATAGGAACAAAAAACGGCCTGAATAAATTTGATTACAAAAAAAATAATTTCATCAGGATTCTTAATGATCCGGAAAAACCTCTAAGTATCAGTAATAATGAAATATTCTCAATTGAGGAGGATAATACCGGTATTATATGGATAGGAACTTCCGGCGGAATAAATAAATTATATCAGCCTTTAAATAAATTCCAGTTCATAGGCGCAGGCAGTAATCAGAATAATTCTTTAAGCAATAGCTACGTTAATACAATTTATGTAGATAAAAAGAATAATATTTGGGCAGGCACAAGAGACGGCCTGAACAGAATTGACCATTTTACAGATAAGATAACTCATTACACTAATATTCCGGGTAAAAACAATAGTTTGAATGATAATTATGTATGGGCTATCCTTGAAGATAATAAAGGATATATCTGGATAGGTACCGATGGCGGAGGATTAAACAGATACAATTCTGCAACTGGTGAGTTTAAGGTTTATAGTTATGATGAGAACGATCAGCAGTCTATAAGTAATAACGGAATTATTTCGCTTTGTGAAGATAATGACGGCAATATATGGGCAGGAACCTGGTGGGGGCTGAATAGATTTGACAGGGAAAAAGAAAAATTTACCAGGTACACCAGTTTCCAGAGTAATACTATATGGGTTGTTTTTAAGGATTCAAAAGGAACTATATGGGCAGGAACCGATGGTGCCGGTGTAAACCGGTACAATAAAGCTGACGGAAGTTTTACCAATTTCCTCAGAGACTCTAAAAATGTTAATAAAAGCGGAAACAGGGTTATAAATATTTCTGAATCAAATGACGGCATTTTATGGTTCGGTACTGTGGAAGGATTAAATAGTTACAACCGGCAGTCAGGTAAATTTATACATTACGGCATCAATGATGGCCTTCCAAGCTTACTGATAAACGGTGTACAGGAGGATAAGAAGGGTTACCTATGGATCATTACAGATAAAAGTCTGACAAAGTTTGACAGAAAAAAGAAAACATTTATCAACTACACAAAAAGAAATGGATTGATTGATGTTGAATTTTCTCCCGGCGCTATTGCTAAAACTGGTGACGGAAGATTTATTCTTGGTAATAAAAGCGGTTTAACTGTTTTTCACCCCGATAGTATAAAAGATGAACACCTGGATGCACCTGTTGTATTTACTGATCTTAAAATTTATAACCAGTCTGTACCTATTTCAAACGATGGAAGTACAGTATTAACTGAATCGATTGTATGCTCAAAAGAAATATCTATTCCCTATGGTAATGATGTTATTACAATTGAATTTGCATTATTGGATTATTACAATTCAAAAAACAATAAATTCTTTTATAAGTTAATCGGTTTTGATGATGACTGGAATGATGTGGGAAACAGAAATTCGGCTACTTACACAAATCTTTCACCTGGCGAATACACCTTTACTGTTAGAGCTACTAATAATAATGTTTTAGGAAATGAAAAGGAAGCATCTTTAAGAGTAACCATACTCCCTGTTTTTTACCAGAGCCTTTGGTTTAAGATACTTCTTACTCTATCAGGTATAGTTTTAACTTTTGTTATAATTAATGGTAGAACCCGCAGTATAAAAAAAAGGAATGAAATACTTGAACAAAAGATAGCTGAGCACACCAAGGACCTTGATAAAACAATAACAGAATTAAGCCAGGAAATTGTTGAAAGGAAAAAAGCAGAAGCAAAGGTGCATACTTCACTTGAAGAAAAGGAAGTTTTGTTAAAAGAAATTCATCACCGTGTAAAAAATAACCTCCAGGTTATTTCCAGCCTGCTTTACCTGCAGTCTACCAAAGTTAAAGATAA
>JAWOJF010000121.1:0-21537 GCA_046481785.1 Ignavibacteriaceae bacterium
TCAGCCGCCGCCCTTCTTGCCGGCCTGCAGTTCGCGGAGCAGTGCCCGGAAATCGTCGCGCCCCGCCAGCGAAAAAAAAATCCGGATTTGGACAGCACTGAAATTTTGATATTTGGAGCTGTAAATGATATGTAAGTTGTATTGGAAGTAGTTGTTTATATTTGAGAAGTGAATTTTAGCATAAAAAAAGATGACATCTTTTTAAAGAGATGTCATCTTTTTAAGTATCATATTATTATAAAGAGATGTCAACTTTATAGATTATAGACTGTTTATATACTTAACTATTTCTTCTCTGGTCTTTCCGGTTTTTTCCTGGATACGACCGAGCAGCTCATCATCTTTTCCTTCCTGGTATGTCAGATCATCATCGGTAAGATCGCCCCACTGTTGTTTTATTTTACCTTTAATCTGATTCCAGTTTCCTTTAATGCGTAATTCATCCATTTTTAACTCCTTGTCTTATTAATTCATCAATATTTTTCTCACATACAATATATCAAAATCAAGGAATTACAAAATGAAAACTATCACAATAGAATACCGTTATCACACAGGATTTAATTATCAAACAAAGAATTGTTTCCGGCATCGTACTTTGTTTTACCAAACCTTTTATAAGCAAGCTGGGTTGCTTCTCTGCCGCGGGGAGTTCTGTGTATAAATCCCTGCTGAATTAAGAAAGGTTCATATACCTCTTCAATTGTACCGGGATCTTCATTAACTGCAACGGCAAGTGTACCAAGGCCTACCGGGCCGCCTCTGTATTTTTCTATTATAGTAAGTATAATATCTTTATCCATTTCATCAAGGCCGTATTCATCAACTTCAAGAGCTGTAAGCGCTTTCCGGGAGACTTCAATATCAATTATTTTTTTATCTTCATAATCTGCAAAATCCCTGGTACGTCTTAGGAGCCTGTTAGCAATTCTTGGTGTTCCCCGGGAACGTTTTGCAATTTCAAGTGAGGCATCATCATTAACTTTCATATTCAGAATACCTGCCGAACGGGTAACAATTTTCTGTAATGTGCCTGATTCATAATAATCAAGGCGGAATTTAATTCCGAATCTATCGCGTAACGGGGAAGTAAGCATTCCTGCACGGGTAGTTGCCCCCACTAAAGTATACTTTGGCAAACTGATCTGCACAGTTCTGGCACTTGGTCCGCTGTCAATCATTATATCCAGTTTGTAATCTTCCATTGCTGAATACAGATATTCTTCAACAACAGGGCTTAAGCGGTGTATTTCATCAATAAATAGAACAGAATGTTCTTCAAGGTTAGTAAGGAGCCCGGCAAGGTCTCCCGGTTTCTCAAGCACAGGGCCTGAAGTAATTTTTAGTTTTACACCCAGCTCATTTGCAATAATATGTGCAAGGGTTGTTTTGCCTAAACCGGGGGGGCCAGTAAGCAATACATGATCCAGCGCTTCTCCCCTTTTCTTTGCCGCAGATATAAACACATTTAGGTTATCTGTTATTTTTGGCTGCCCCTGAAATTCAGCAACATATCCGGGCCTTAATGATTGCTCAACTACTTTTTCATCATCTCTTAATAAAGGGTTTGTTGTTTCCGACTTTCTCATGTAATTATAATTTCATCCTTTTAAGTTACAAGCTGTTTATTTTTTATTCTCAGCTTGTTAATAATCAAAACCATTGCAGTCATTGTAAACAGCATTGCTAAGGCAGTTAACAATGTTTTCCAAACATTAAAGCTCTTTGCAAATAACTGCGATAAGCCTGGATTCCATGCACTTCCATACAAAATCATTAAATGTATTACATATATTAATAATGTATTTCTCCCTACAAGTATAAGGAATTTAGGGATGGTTTCAATCTTTAAAGAAATAAAAGAAACCAATGCATTAAGTATGAGAACAAATCCCAGCCGGAATAATGATATATTTAAAGACAAATCATAACGATAAGCATTGCCGTATACTTTGGTATTAATTAAATCCAGCACATACGATAATACCATTAAAACAATGCCTAAAATTGCCAGGTTCCGGCTAAAGCGGGCAGTTTTAAAAATCATAGGTTTTTTGGCAAGATAACTTCCAAGAATACCCCCTGCAATAACATAACCAGCCCAGGGAACCAGCGGGAACAGCGAACCGGTACCCCGGTAAAAATAACCCGCTATTGGAACAGGTAAAAATTCTTTCCAGTTTATGCTGCTAAAGTATGGAAAAAGTAAGAAGAAGATTAACCCAAAAAAACCAAAAACATAATAATCATTCATTTTAATTTTTTCTGCAAGCCATGCAAGCAGTACAACAAATAAAATCCCGAAGCCGATAAGCTGAAGTACATCAACAGCAAAAAATATTTTCCATTGTTTCTCAGATACCTGGGAAAAGTCAAAAATAGTTGCAGTTGGATATCTCAGCAGGTAACCGATTCCAATTAGTAATAAAAACCGTTTAAAACCTTTTTTTACCCTTGGATTGGAGTTAAAAGGCTCATTATGCAGTCTGAATAAATAGGTAAAAACAGTACCCGAAGTAAAAAGGAATATTGGGGCAGTCATCCCCCTCATAAAAAACCATGCAGCAAAAAACGGGGATTCAAGGTTCCTGTAATCATTGGCAAGAAGCAGATCAACAGTATGCCCCTGTACCATCTGGAGCACCGCAAATGCTCTTATTAAATCAATAAATATTATTCTGTTTTTCTTTGAACTTTGTGTCATCAGTTAGAAAAAGCTTACTAAATAATTTTAGGGAAAGATAAGGATAACTGGTAAATAATAAAATTCATAAAAATACCGGAATAAAACAATTAACCTTTATTGCTCATTCAGCAGAAAAGCAGATACTTCTGCGGTCCCGTTTTTAAGATTTGCATTAATTATATTATCCCTGAAAGAATTATAATAAGCTTCTTCATTAATAAGTTTTTTAATAACAGCCGGAAGGTTTTTTATAACCGGCTCATATATGCCAAATTTGTTGTCCATTAAAAATTCGATATTTCCTTTTTCCTGCTCCCAAATGTAATCATTAACTACAGGTACTTTTTTTATCATCAGAATTTCCATCATAGTTGAGGCACCGCATTTGGTAACAACAACATCGGAAATATTAAGCAGCTCATAAATAAAATCAACAAAACCATAAACAATAAGATCACAGTTCCCGTAATCATTCTTAAGTTTTGAGGCTGCCCGAAAAAGCTGTTTGTTTCTTCCGGCAACAACAGCAATTACAGCATCCGGTTTTGATTTAAGAATTTCCTCCAGAATTTTTTTTCCGTGAGGGATGCCATCCCCCCCGCCGAGAACCAGCACAATTTTTTTATCCGCCGGGAAACCCAGTTTCTTTTTTAACATTCCTATATTTTCCTGCGGAAGTTGTGTGGAAAATTTTTCATCGAGAATAAACGGAAATACATTTACCCGGCTGTCAGGCATTTTTTCGTTAACATATTTTTTAAGTCTTTCGCTAAAAACTATAAAATTCTGTTCTTTTTCCAGGAACCATAAAGGATGAGCTGTATATGGGTCGGTAACAATGGTAAATACTTTTGTTTTTAAATTATACTTTCTTAAAGCCCTGTATACTGGTTGTATCAGAAAAAAATGAAGTATTATTATTTTTTCCGGTTTTTCCTTAAGAATAATCTCTTCAATATATTTCCTGCAGAAAAAAGTTATTATACCTGCAGTAATACTTGCTAGTACGGGAACCTTATTAATGGCATATAAAAATTCGTAATACCATTTAGCACCTGACTGCAGCTTCCTGTATCCGTCTTCAATTAAGTAGCGGATAATGCGGGGTGTTTTTTCAAACCCGTCAATAAGAACAGGTTCAACGGAACCGGGGTAATATTTTTCAATATGTTTGGAAAGAGAACGGGCAGGTGCAAGATGTCCCCCGCCTGTTTTTAAATAAAGAAAAAAATATTTACTGTTTCCTTTTTTCATACTACCTAATTACAGGAGACTTTTCGTTAGTCATTTTAGCTGTTTCCAGAACTTCAAGAATTTTATAAGTACCTAATTTCCTGGCTTTTAAAAAGCCTGACCAAGCCAATTCAGCAAGAGTACCTTTCCGGAGCAGATCAAAAAGCCATTGGTGAGTAAACTCTGGGTTTTCCTGCCTTATACCGGCATGTATCTCATAAAGCCATTGCCGGTTAAACTTTTCCTGCGAGCCGATTGCCGGCGTCATTACTATTGGAATGCCTAATGCACAGTAGAAAGACAGTTCACTTGGTTTTGTCCATAATATATCGGTTGTTCTAAGTACCTGTGTAAACTCTTTAAAATAATCCTGTATAGAATCGGCATAAATTATCCTGATATTATTGCAGGACTCAGATATTTCTTTTTTTACTTCAATAAAATAATCGTTAACATTTTTTTTTGTACCTGCCACAAGATTCAGGATAACCTCATCATTAAGCAGCATCTTTTTAAGACTATTAGCAATTTTTCCTCCTATTTCTTTTTGTGCACCGGCTCCGCCCACCGAATAGGTTATTGTAAGTTTTCTTTCATTTCTAAAACCGCAATTCTCCCTACCCAAAAAATATTTTACATCTCTTTCGTGCCTTGCCCTGAATTTTTGCCCGGGATCCAGATAGAACAGACGCTGCCCGAGATCAGATTTTAAGGTTGTTAAATCTTTTCCCCCAATAAGCTCATCGGGTAATGGAAAGCCGGTTAAAAATATTCTGTCATCGGGAACACCATATGCTTTCAGGCGTTGAGCTGCCTTACCACACGGGGCAAAATATTCTATACTGCTTTCCCAGGGCTCTCTTGCTACCCATACCCTGTTAAGATCCGCATCGCATATAATACAATAAGTTTTGTTAACATCATTTTTATCAGCCGCAATAGCAGAAGCATAAAAGGATGTTAGTAACGGGAGTTTTTTTGTTCTCACCTTTTCAATCATTCCCGAACATAAACCTTTTCTGATGCTTGATTCAAGAAGATTAACCTGGAATGTGGTATTTGATAAATTCCTGATTGGATAAAATGATGGAATATGAAGAAAGGTATCCAGAAGTGTAAATAACGGATTGCCGATAAGCGGTATACTTTTGGCCCGTGAGATAAATTCATAAACGCCAAGCACCCGTTTCCACAGCTTTTTTTCATTCTTCGAAGTAGTTTCATTTGAACCGACTACAATAAGGCCTTCTTCAGCAATATGCCTGAATGGATAAACTGCACGCTGATGCCCATATCCCATATCAGCAGATACTACCCATGATTTGATATCAGTTTTAAAGCCGGATAAATTCATTAAAGGAAATATAAAAAAGATTTGGCATTTCCGGATATTGCATGAGCGGATTTGTTTTAAGACTGGTACCAATAAAGACAGGGATGCGGATACGTCACCCCGATTTATGTTTATTCTTAATTATATCATAAGTCATTGAAGCAGCCAGAATTACGGCTGCAGCTATTATTCTTATTGTATCATCCATTAAATTTTCTCCTTTATTTAATGCATAACAATAAGCAAACAGTTTTATCATAATGTTACCAGACTATTAAAAGATTATTAACAATTGTGCTCTGCAGTGCCTGATTTAATAAGAGAATAGTTATTCTAATATTTAGTGAATCTTATCACTTAATAAGTTAATTAAAAATGTAAATTGGGTTCACTTTTTTTAATTGCATTACAATAATTTGTCACCATGGGCTGCGGAATCCGACACGATGTTAATGAGGACAGACCGGATTGATTGACCAGGCATCCGCAGACATGGTGAATTTTTTTAAATTTTTGTGACTTAGGGGATTGAGCAGGTTAACCCGGTAAAACCAGAGCCAGAGAAAATGAGAAATCAGTTATGCAGTATTTCAGTCATTAATTGTACAATTGAACTCCGTTCGAAAGGTTTTGACAAATAATGAGTACACCCGTTTTTGAGGAATTTTTCTTTATCACTGGGAAAAGCATAAGCGGTAACAGCAATGATGGGAATATTCCGGCAGTGCGGAAAACGTTTAATTTCTCTAACAGTATCCAGCCCGCTGATTCCTGCGCCGAGATTAATATCCATTAAAACGGCGCTGTACCTGTTAGATTCAATCAATTTAAGAGCATCTTCCCCGGTTTCAGCGTGTTCAATTGTGCATAAATTTTTGAGAAAGTATCGAATTATTTTTACTGATGACATATCGTTTTCAACTGAAAGAATTCTTGGTCTGGCAAACACCTGATCTTTTATATTAACAACAGGTTCAGAGTAAACAGTATTAACATTATGCCTGAATAAAGGGAAACGAATAGTAAAAGCCGAGCCTTTATCCTTTTCACTGAAGAGTTCTATTCTTCCCCCCATTAACTCAACAAATTTTTTAGTAATGGTTAATCCTAATCCTGTGCCTTCATAAGGCCTGTTAAAACCTTCCCTCGCCTGGCGGAACTCTTCAAAAATAACTTTCTGATCTTCTTTGGCAATCCCAATGCCGGTATCAGAAACTCTGACAACGGAAAATGATCCTGCTGCATTATTCTCAGTTAAAACATCCAGGCTAATGCTCCCTGATTTGGTAAATTTAATAGCATTATTCAAAAGATTTTTTACAACCTGCTTAAAAATGCTTTCGTCTAATCTTGAAAATACATCATCATTTATATTAAAAGAAAATTCGAGCTTTTTATTTTTTATTATGTGAGTAAATCTTTTCACCTCTTCTTTAAGAGATTCGCCGATATTTACAGGTTTGAAATCAAATTCGAGTCTATCAGTTTCCAGCCTGGAAAGGTCAAGAATCATATTTAAGCTCTCAAGCAAACGCTGGCCGCTTTCCAAAATTGTATTTGCCATTTCTTTTTGCTCGGGATTTTTTAATTCTTCCATTAAAATATCGGCAAAACCCAGAATACCAATAAGCGGAGTACGAAGTTCATGATTCATATTTGCAAGAAAACTGGATTTTAGCCTGTTAATTTCCTCTGCTTTTTCTTTTGCAGCTCTTAATTCATTTTCAACATATTTCTTTTCAGTAATATCTTCTTTAACTGCAAGAAAATGAGTAATATCTCCTTTAGCATTTTTTATAGGGGAAATTGAGGCATGCTCCCAGTATAGATCACCGTTTTTCTTTTTATTATGAAGTTCACCGCGCCACTCGCCGCCGCTTTTAATTGTATCCCATAACTCCTTGTAAAACTTAACATCCTGTTCACCTGATTTTAATAAGGAAGGCTTTTCCCCAATAACCTCGCCAAACGTATAGCCGGTAATGTCACAAAATTTGGGATTTACATATTCTATAACACCATCAGTATTAGTAATAATAATAGATACAGGACTTTGCTCCACAGCCCGTGATAGCTGCCCTATCTTTTGTTCACTAAATTTTCTTTCTGTTACATTTCTGACGGATAGGAAGTATAATGATTCATCCTCAAGATTGAGCATATTACAGCTCATTTCCACGTCAATTGATGTACTATCTTTTCGCTTTAGCGTAGTCTCAAGAAATGGACTTTTACCTTCAGCAATTTGTTTAATTCTGAATAAAATGTCTTCTCCGGGATGGATATAGAGGCTATTAACAGGCCTTGATATTAATTTATTTTCAGTAAAACCGGTCATTTCACAAAATGCAGGGTTTACATTTATAATCTCCCCTTTTTCATTAATAATGTGAAATCCATCAGCAGCAGTTCTTAAAATAATTTCATTCCGTTTGGAAATATTCTTTAGCTCAGATTCAGCTTTTTTTCTCTCGGTAATATCAATAAGACTTCCTACAATAGCCGGTTTACCATGAATTATCGTTCTGGATCCATATACCTCAATATCAATAATTTTTTTGTCTTTTCTAATTCCCTTAAACTGATAATGCACAGAGTCTTCTTTGCCTAACAATCTTTTTGTAATATTTTCAGAAACCTTTTTCGTGAATTCCCTTGAAGCAAGGTCCCCGGGTGTTATAATATTTACTATTTCATCAACGGCGTAGCCAAAGATTTCGGCAAAGGTGGAATTAACATATTTAAAGACATCATCCTGTATAAGATAAATTCCTACAAGAGATTTTTCGGCAAAATTTCTGAATTTGTATTCGGATTCCTTTAATTCAGCTTCAATTCTTTTACGGTCTGTTATATCAACAATAATTCCTCTAAGGCCAACATTTTGCTTCTTTTTAATTATTCTGGAAGAATAGATAATGACAGAAAAAGTAGTTCCATCTCTTTTTAATGCGGTATATTCAGATCCAAAACCCTTTCCCTTTTCAATAACTGCCTTAATATCTTCTGTTGCTTTTTGCCTTTCATCCGGCACAATCATATTCAGGACATTAAGGCCTTTTTTGAAATCTGCCATTGTATAACCGAACATTTTTAGCCCGCTTTTATTACCAAAGGTAAGATTTCCCTGTAGATCTATTTCAAAAACAGTCTGAGGCAGGAGTTCTGCAAGTTCTTTGTAAATAGTGGATTCTTCAGAAACTTGCATATTTGTTTTCAGGTGATTTTTCATAAATATAAAAAGATGCCAGGCTGATGACAAATTATCGAATGTTTTGCTTAAAAATTTACTAAATTATTAAAAGAAAGGTAGTTAGAGATAATTTAAAATGCCAAAAATAAATACTATAAAATTATTGACTTCCGCAAATAATTTGCAAGCTTGAAAAGAAAGAGGAGGGTGAGTTTCCGCAGAAAGGGATTAACTATAAAAATAGCTGCTATTTTGTTAATTCCTCAAAAATGCCAATGTTTTTTGCAGTTTCAATAAACTCCTTAAGGTCTAAAGGTTTAATAACATAAGCATTAGTGCCTATATTATAACCATGTACCAGGTCCTGTTCTTCCCGGGAGGAAGTAAGTGCTATAACAGGAATAAGGCTTAATTTTTCATCACTTCTGATTTGCCTTAAAACCTGGAGCCCATCAATTTTCGGCAATTTTAAATCGAGTAAAATAACCACAGGATTTCCAGGGGGACGGTTTTTATATTTTCCACTGTACCGGAGATAATCCAGGGCATCTTCTCCATCTCTTACCACGGCTAAATCATTGGACAAATTATAATCTTTCAGGGCTTCAATCGTAAGTTCAATATCGTTTGGATCATCTTCTACCAGCAGGATTTTCTTAAAATCATTTTGTTTCATTTACAAATTCCGGTAAAGAAAAATAGAACGAAGCGCCTTTATTTATTTCCCCTTTAGCCCATGTTCTCCCGCCGTGTTTTTCAATTATTCTGTTTACATTTGCCAGTCCCATTCCATCCCCTTCAAAGTCTTCCATTTTATGCAGCCGTTGAAATACATTAAAAAGCTTGTTAACGTATTTCATATCAAAGCCGACCCCATTATCCTTTATGCAGAAAATAGATTCCACATTATTACTTTGGCAGCTAATCTCAATTTTTGCATCAGGATTTTTTCCGGTGAACTTAACTGCATTTGAAACAAGATTAGCTACAACCAGGCGCATCATAGAGCGGTCACCAAAAACAAAGGGAAGTTCCCCGATATACCAGGATACATTTCTTTCCTCAATCTGATCTTTAAATCCCTGAACAACTTCTTTAACCAGTTCCTGCATATTAAGCCGGCTTATCTGGAGTTTGGTACTTCCGATTCTTGAATATGCCAGCATATCATCAATAAGATTGCTCATCTTTTTTGCGGAAGATGATATCTTTTTTAAATAATAGGTGCCTTCACTTTCAGGAGTAAAGTTTGATTTTTGCTGAAGCAAACCAATATAACCGTTTATGTGTCTTAGCGGCGCTCTAAGGTCATGCGAAACAGAATAAGAGAAAGTTTCAAGCTCCTGGTTTGCAGATTCAAGCTGTGCAGTTCTTATTTTTACACGTTTATCAAGTTCATCATTTAGCTGCTGAGCTTTATAGTATAACCTTGAATTCTCAATTGCAATTCCGCTTCTAATAGCAAGTTCTTCTGCAATTATAAGATCATTATTATTATACCTTCTTCCAGATTCGGCATAAATTAAACTTATTGCTCCTAAAACCTTTTCCCCGGATATAAGGGGGACTGTTATTGCTGAATTTAAACCCAGTTCCAGAAGTATCTTTAATAAATAATCATCTTTGGTATTTGCTTTAAGCAGATCATAAGTTATTTCGGGATAAATTTCAGATTTTTTAGTTCTTATTACGTTTATAACTCCTGTTTGCTGATCGGGATCAGGCGGATATAATTTAGCAAGATCATGAGCTAACTGCACCTTCTCCGGATCAGAGTGTACTACGGCTACGCGTTCCAACTGCTGCTCCTCTGTTAATATATCTATTGCGCACCAGTCAGCAATATAAGGTACAGCAAGATTAGCCACTGTAGAAAGGGTCTGGTAATAATCGAGAGATGAAGACAGGATTTTACTTACTTCAGAAAGAAAAGTTAACTGTTTTGCTGTTTCTTCTGATTTTTGTTTTTGTTCAATTAGGAAATCCTGGGTTTGTTTTAAATCAGTAATATCGGTACTGCTTCCAACATAGCCGTAGAAATCACCGCCCGGCGTGTAACGAGGAACTCCTCTTGATAACACCCACCGCCACTCTCCATCGTTTCTTAGAAGCCTAACTTCAGCATTAAAGGGCATACGTTTTGAAACTGCATCCATATAGCTATTAACATAATTGTCATAATCATCCGGATGAACGAATTTTGTCCAGCCAGGGCCAAGCAAATCCTGCAAACTGCAGCCGCAGAATTCAGTATAGGCATTATTAACAAACTCACAACCATCCTTGTTATTAAACCATATCAAAACAGGTGAAGTATTGGCAATAAGGTTAAAACGTTCTTCACTTTCACGCAATATCTTCTGAGCATTTTTTTTGCTCGTTATATCGCGTACAATTTTTGATGCGCCTATTGTTACTCCTTCAGAATTTTTAATAGGAGATATAGTAAGAGATATATCTATGTGAGTACCATCCTTACGCAAACGCACTGTTTCGTAATGATCAATAAGTTCCCCCTTCTGTATGCGGTCTATAATCATGGGCTCTTCTTCATATCGTTCTTTTGGAATAAGAATAGTAACAGGCTTACCAATAACCTCTTCCTCCGAATAACCAAATATTTTTTCGGCACCTTTATTCCAGCTTGTAATAATTCCGTTAAGGTCTTTACTAATAATAGCATCGTCTGAAGATTCTACAATTGCCGCAAGATGTTTTATCATATATTCGGAGTTTTTTTGTTCCGTAATATCCTGGAAAACATTTATAGCTCCGATTAAGTTGCCTTTAAAATCCAGAATTGGTTCTATATTAACTTTTACTACAATTCTTGAACTGTCAGGCCTCTCAATAATAATTTCAAGATCATTTAAAGGTTCTCCCCCGGTTAGTACACGAGCCATGGGAGTAAGGTAATGGGGAAGCTGACTTCCATCGGGGTTATATAATTTGTATGAACCGCAAAACTTTTCATCATTGTCGAATAGTTTCGGTTCCCTGCCCCATAACTCAGCCGCGCGCCGGTTATAATATGTTATCCTGCCCATAGAATCACAAGTATAGACAGCGGCGGGTAATATAGAAAGCATTTGACTATGCTGATTTTCCTTATTGCGCAAAGCCTCTTCATGTTTTTTACTTTCTGAAATATCTATTGAAACGCCTCTCATACCAGCCGGCTTTCCTTCAGAATCACAGATTACCACCGACCTTGACTCTATCCAGACCACCCTGCCGTCCTTTGCAACCCATCTGTACCTGTTAACACCTGATTTTTTGCTGGTAAAAATATCTAAAGAAATTTTTGCTGCTCTTTCTCTATCTTCAGGATGGACAATTGTCAGCCAGAAATTAGGGGTTGATAACCATTCATCAACTGAATAGCCGAGCATCTGTTCAACATATTCGTTAACAAAGTTTACTCTTTGTGAAGATGAACCCGGTTTCCCCCAGGCTTCCCATACAACACCGGGAACTGTAGAGATTATACTGTCCATTCTTAACTGCTGTTCTTTTAGAGTACTTAGCAGGCTGCTTTTTTCAAGTTCAGATTCTTTCTGTTTTGTAATATCTTCAGCTACACCAATAATCCTGTAATAACTGCCAAACTCATCTTTAACTGGAAAAGCACTGTCTTTAATCCATCTCAATCCGCCATCCGGCCTTTTAATCAGGTACTCAATCCGGGTAGTTTCTCCCCTTTTCTGTTTTTTAACTGAATCTAAAAATAATCCTCTATACTCATCGGCAATTGTTTCAACAAGAGAAGACGGCTCTTGATACAGATATTCCGGCTCCCTGCCCCACAGGTCTCTGTATGCAGGACTAACATACTCTATATGGCTATCATCAATATCTCTTATATAAAAAACTTCCCTAATATTTTCAGCTATTTGCTTAAACCTGCTATCTTTCTCTTTTAACAACATCTCAATATATTTTTTCTCAGTAATATCACGGGCAATAACTGAAGCACCAATTAATTTACCATCATTATTTTTTATCGGAGAAATTGTAACAGATATGTTAATTTCTTTACCATCTTTTCTAATCCTTGTTGTTTCAAAGTTTTCAATCCTGGCGCCATTCTTTAAATTTCTAATAATTTCATCCGGTTCATCTTTACGTTCAGGTGGTACAAGAGTTGAGATGTGCTTCCCTATTATTTCGGCGGCGGTGTAACCATATATCCGCTCTGTCCCTTTATTCCATGCAAGTATTTTACATTCAAGATCTTTAGCAAAGATTGCATCCTGTGCATTGTATATAATGGATGGGTATAGAAATTCATTTAATTCGGTATTACCACCAATATTTTTATCCTTTACTTTATTCCGGCTCTTGTCATTTAAAAGTACAGAACTGTTTCCATTGTTTTCTATATCTGTTCTGTTATTTTCCGATTTCAATTTTTCCTCTTCATGATTTTAGAAAATTACCCTGTCATTATATTAAAACACGCCTGAAAGTATTCAGTCTGAGATTCTATACACTAATAATCTGATTTGAATTTATGAAGGAATTCATAATTTCTAAGGCAGTAGTATTATAACGTGTCTGCTATGATGCACACAATGTTCTAATTTTGATCCATTCGGGGGCGTAAATAAAAGTTAAAGATTATTTTATTTTAAAATACATATTTACCTTATGAATATTGTGACCAATATCATTAATAAATGGTATAAATGTATGCATATTCGCATGTGACTTTATGACTATTCACTTTTGACCCCGTTGCATTTTAATCTGTTTGTACCCTGAAATAATTTTTGCTATAGTGACTTAACTATTCTTTTATAATTCAAAAAAGTGTGTAAAATAACAACAAATAAAAACAATCATCAGAGGTAAGTAAAATGGAAAGTAAAATAGATTTCCTTAAATATGTTCCCATTTTCTCAGAACTTGATGAAGAAGCATTGGAAAGAATTGCCAAAACCGGAATACAGAAAAACTATAAAAGGGATTCTGTAATTTTGTTTGAACATGAACTTGGATCTGCATTATTCATTATTATTGAAGGTAAAGTAAAAGTATCCCGTTTTAGTGATGACGGTAAAGAAGTAATCATTACAATACTAAGCGAATCCGACTTTTTCGGAGAAATGTCTTTATTAGACGGGCAAACCCGCTCAGCTCATGTTACTGCAATGGACAATACAGATATCTTTATTATAAAACGTGAAGATTTTCTTGAATTATTAAAAAGTTATCCTGAAGTGGCAATATCATTACTACAGGAAATGACAAAAAGACTACGTGCCGCAGATATTAAAATAAAATCCTTATCACTAAAAGATGCTGAAGGAAAAGTTGCTACTGTACTGCTGCAGCTTGCCGACGAAGTAGGTAAAATTAAACAGGGTACTGTAGAAATCGAAAAGCTCCCCTTCCAGCATGACCTTGCTAATCTTGCCGGAACATCAAGAGAGACTATTTCAAGAACTCTTCATTCTTTTGCTAAAAAAGGTTTGGTAGAACTTGATGGATCAAGATTAAGAATAATAAACTATGAGGCTTTTAAAGAAGCTTTTAATTAAATAGAATTTTCCCCATACTTAAACTCGTCAAGAATCCTTCTCCTTAAACAAGAGAGGGATTTTTTTATTTCTTCCCCAAAATTAGCCTTTTTTTGAAACAAATAAGTATTTATACTCTATTTTGATACACCCGCTCCTCTCCATTTCCTCATAAAGCCTCAAAAAAACATAATGGCATATCATTTGTTTATTTAATAAAAAGAATAAGGATTCCTCCACTCATTAGACAGGATATTGATGAGCTATTTCCAAAAGATTGGTAAGGTTATACATTTTAAAAACGAAAAGAAGTATTTTCAAAATGGCTGTAATAAGTATTATGAAAAAGATTATGAAGGCGCCATCAGTGATTTTAGCAAAGCTATAAGAATCAATCCAGTTTTTGCAGAAGCATATGCCTTCCGGGGGCATTCAAAACTAAAGTCGGGGCTTTACCGGGAAACAATAAAAGATTATAACAAAGCACTTGAACTTAATCCCGATTTTAACGGTGCGCATGCATTTATTGGCGATTCCAGGCTTAAATCGGGTGAATATAAGGATGCTATTAGTGAGTATACTATTGCAATAAGAATAAATCCTAATGATGCTGTTTCCTGTCATAACAGGGCTTTTGCAAGAGACAAAATAAAAGACTATACCGGTGCAATAAAAGATTATACCAGAGCTATTGAATTAAATCCCAAGAACCCTGAAGCCTATTTTAACCGGGGGGATTCCAGGATGAATATAGGAGACAGGAGGGGTGCAATAGATGATTATACTGCTTCAATTAATTTAAACCCGAACCATGTAAACGCTTATTTTAAGCGCGGCCATGCTAAAAGAATGATTGAAGATTACAGCGGTGCAATGTCTGATTACACAGTATATGTACAATCCAACCCTGAAATGAAAAACTCCACAGTAACAAAACTAATGAAAACATTATTTTACAAAGAACTGTGGGATGCAAGGTGCCTGGGATAAGACACCTTATAATCACTTGTATCGTTACTACCCGGAATACTTACCTAACAAGAAGCATCTTTCTTGATTCATAATGTAAACATTCCTTTTATTTAAGAATCAGGCAGAGTTATTAATAATCTTAACTATATCCGAATGTACCATACCATTAGATGCTAAAATTTTTTTTGAAAAAATATCAATTTTATTTCCGTGGAAGTCTGTAATAATTCCTCCGGCTTCTTCAACCAAAAGCATACCTGCACACATATCCCATGGATGAAGATGAACTTCCCAAAAAGCATCAAATACACCGCATGCAACATAACATAAATCAATTGCTGCTGAACCAAGCCTTCTGATCCCTCTTGCCGATTTGGTTAAAGCAACGAATATATCAAGCGCGCTGTCGGGGTTAGCAGATATATTATAAGGAAACCCGGTAACCAGCACACCATGCCTTAAAATATCATTTTTGCTTACAAGGATTTTTTTACCATTTGCATAAGAACCGCTCCCCTTCTCAGCAGAATAAACCACATCCTGCATTACATCATATACAACACCGGCAATAGTTTCGCCGTTCTTCTGAATTCCAATTGAAACTGAAAATATAGGAAGGCCATGTGCAAAATTAGTTGTACCGTCAATCGGGTCAATTACCCACCTGTATTCTGCACCGGTTAATGATTCTCCCCCTTCTTCTGCAAGTATCCCATGTTCCGGATATTTTTTACGGATAAAATCTGTAATGATTTTTTCCGAAGCTTTATCAACTTCGGTTACAAGATCAGTTTCATTACTTTTAAATTGTATCTGTACTTCGCTGCGGAATTTTTTTCTTATTAATTCTCCGGCCTCTTTTGCAATCTGGATTACGTCCTGGGTCATCCCAATTCACCTCTAATGTTAAGAAATACACTATAAATATACGTAAAAAAGAATGTGTTGTGCTTAGTTTTTCAAATACAGCAAATTAGTTGTTGAGGTTTTAAGAATCACTTCTTAATTATGAGCAGACTTCCAATATTTCCCCCTTTCTTGAAAGCCCATTCTTTATTTGGTATATTCGTATAGTAAAAAATTCGCAGAACAGGAGTAGTTAATTGAAGAAATTAGATGATATAGACCTTGCTTCCTCAAGCGAGACATCTATTGTTGAGAATATCCCGGCAGTGCTTCCTATTTTACCGTTAAGAGACATTGTAATTTTTCCTTACATGATTTTTCCCGTTCTGGTAGGCAGAGAACAATCGATAAGGGCTGCTAATTATGCCCTGGAAAATACTAAATATATTTTCCTTTCAGCTCAAAAAAAATCTACTATTGAGGATCCTAAAAAAGAAGATATTTTCAGCGAGGGTACGGTTGCTAAAATTGTTCAGATATTAAAACTTCCAAACGGTTTAATGAAAATTCTTGTTGATGGTTTGCTTCAGGGCAGAATTATTGATTTCACTAACCGTAAAGATTTTTTTGAAGGAAGTATTGAGGTAATAGTTCCTGAGCTTGAAAATGATCATGAGATGAATGCAATGATGAGGCAGATGTCTCAGTTGTTTAAGGATTATGTAAAAATAAGCCGCAATATTCCCAATGAAGCGCTGACAGCGTTTGAAAATATTGAAGAACCTGACAGGAAACTTTTTTATGTTGCAGCAAATATAAATCAGCTTATAGAAGTAAAGCAGGCAATCCTTCAGAAGTTTACTCTTAAAGAGCAGTATTACGAAGTAATTAAAATCCTTAATTCAGAAATAGATATACTTAAAATTGAAAAAGAAATTGATAATAAGGTTCAGGAAAATATTGCAAAGACCCAAAGAAAATTTATTATCCAGGAGCAGATAAAAATTCTGCAGGATGAACTTGGCGACGAGGAAGATACTTCACCGGAGTTTGCCAAACTCAGGGATCAGATAAGAAAAGCTAAAATGCCCAAAGAGGCTGAAACAAAAGCTCTTGACGAATTAAACAAACTTAAAAAGACCCCGCCAATGTCTCCTGAGTCCTCAGTTATTAGGAATTATCTTGAATGGCTTGTTGATGTTCCGTGGTCTAAAAAGACAAAAGATAACCTTGACATTAACCATGTAAAAAGATGCCTGGACGAGGATCATTTTGGGCTTGAAAAACCAAAAGAAAGAATTATCGAACATATAGCAGTACTTAATCTTGTCCAGCAGATGCGCGGGCAAATTTTATGTTTTGTAGGCCCTCCCGGCGTAGGAAAAACATCCCTGGGAAAATCGATTGCCCGGGCTTTAGGCAGACAATTTGTAAGAATTAGTCTTGGCGGTGTAAGAGATGAAGCCGAAATAAGAGGGCACCGCAGAACATATATAGGTTCTATGCCCGGAAAAATAGTTCAATCAATGAAAAAAGCAGGAACAATAAATCCTGTTATGCTTCTTGATGAAATTGATAAAATGAGTATGGATTTCAGAGGCGATCCGTCATCCGCTATGCTTGAAGTTCTTGACCCGGAACAAAACCATACTTTTAGCGATCATTATCTTGAAGTAGATTATGATCTTTCACAGGTAATGTTTATTACAACTGCTAATGTAAGATATAATATCCCTCTCCCCCTGCAGGACAGAATGGAAATTATAGAGCTTCCCGGATACCTTGAGTATGATAAAGTGGAAATTGCCAAACGGCATATACTTCCCAAGCAGCTTGAGGCACATGGGTTGTTAAATAAACATATCCTATTTAAAGATGAAGCAGTTAAAAAGATTATTACCGAGTATACCCGTGAAGCAGGTGTTAGAAATCTTGAAAGAGAACTGGCATCTATCTGCAGAAAGCTTGCCAAAGATATAGTAATGAAAGAATCTTCTAACGGGAAAGTCAGCCATAAAAAAGAAAAACTTATTGTAGATGATAATAAAGTTGAAGACTATCTTAAAGTACCCCGTTTCAGGTATCAGCGGCATAGCAAAGAAATGCAGGTTGGTTCTGTTACAGGATTGGCATGGACAAGTGTTGGAGGTGAAATCCTTACTGTTGATGTTACAATAATGAATGGCTCCGAAAAATTAACTCTAACGGGCCAACTTGGCAATGTAATGAAAGAATCAGCCCAGGCTGCTTTAAGTTATATGCGTTCTAAAGCAAAAGAGCTTGGTTTAAATCCGAATTTCTTTAAAGGCAAAGAAGTGCATATTCATTTACCTGAAGGGGCAATTCCCAAAGACGGACCTTCTGCAGGCATAACAATGGCAATGGCGCTGTTATCTGCAATCAGCGGTAAACCTGCATCAAACCAGATTGCAATGACAGGTGAAATTACTTTAAGAGGGAATGTACTGCCGATTGGCGGGTTAAATGAGAAACTTCTTGCTGCTAAAAGAAACGGGTTGTCTAAAGTTCTTATTCCTAAAGAGAATGAAATTGATCTGAAAGAAATACAGGATAAAGTAAAAGAAGGTTTGGAAATAATTCCAATTGAAAGAATTGAAGATGCAATTCCTCATGTATTTCCAAAATTAAAAGTAAAAGTACAGCAAATGAAGGAAAAGAAAAATTCTGTAAAAAAGAAAGCAAGGTAATGGCAGAAACAACAATTAACGTAAATAAAAATTTATCACTGGAAGAAACTTATAAATCCCTTATACCGCAGGTAAAGTCATTATTAGTAAAAGAGGATGAATTAATTTCCAGTTTAGCGAACTTTACTGCTGCATTGAAGCAAACATTTGATAAAATATCATGGGTTGGGTTTTATCTTTTTGACGGCGAGAAGTTATACCTGGGCCCATTCCAGGGAAAGACTGCCTGTACTGCAATAGAAATAGGCAAAGGTGTATGCGGTACTGCCGTATTAATGGAAGAAACAGTTATCGTTCCTGATGTAAATGATTTTCCCGGCCATATTGCCTGTGACCCGGATGCAAAATCTGAAATTGTTGTTCCTATTATGAAAGAAGCAAGGCTTATTGGTGTTCTTGATTTAGACAGCTCTTCACTTGATGCTTTTGATGAAACCGACCAGAAATATCTTGAAGAATTGTGCCAGCACCTGGCAGATGAGTTCTTTTAATCAGGTTTTATTAACGCGGGGCGTTAAATTGAACGCCCCTGCGTACAAGTAATTATAGTTTTAAGAATACCCGGAATTAATGATATGGCCTTTATAGTAACAGCAAGAAAATGGCGCCCGCAAAGGTTTGTTGATGTAGTTGGACAGGAGCATATATCTGCCACTTTAAAGAATGCAATAAAAAATAACCGTATTGCTCATGCATACCTTTTTACAGGCCCCCGGGGAGTTGGTAAAACAACCACTGCACGAATATTTGCAAAATCTTTAAATTGTCTTAATCAAAAAGATGCAGAACCATGTAACGAATGTGAAATGTGCAAAGCAATTTCAACAACCCAGTCAATGGATATCATTGAAATTGACGGAGCATCAAACCGCGGTATTGATGAGATAAGAACTTTGCGTGAATCTGTAAAGTATGCGCCTTCAAAAGGTAAATACAAAATTTATATAATCGATGAAGTTCATATGCTCACAAAGGAATCCTTTAATGCATTCCTTAAAACACTTGAAGAACCCCCTGCACATACCATTTTTATTTTTGCTACAACAGATATTCACAAAGTTCCGCTCACAATTATTTCCCGCTGCCAGAGATTTGATTTTAGAAGAATCCAACTTGATACTATTAAGTCTACCTTAGCCAACATTGCAAAAAGCGAAAATATTGAAATAGATGATAAGACTTTAACCATAATAGCAAAAAAAGCCGACGGCGCACTGCGTGATGCAGAAAGCTTTTTTGACCAGGTTGTATCTTTCTGCGGAAGCCCGTCTGACGGTAAGGCGGGTAAGATTGATGCTGAGACTGTTGCCCGGATGCTGAATCTTGTTGATGATGAAATTTATTTCAGAATATCTGATGCTGTTCTTGAAAAAAACTTTAAAGCAGTTTTTGAGGTTACAAATATCATTTATGAAAATGGCTGGGATTTTATTGATTTTACTAACGGACTAATTGAACATTTCCGGAACATAATGACGGTTATACTTACTCAAAGAACCGAGCTTGTGGAAACTGCCGATATATACAGGACACGATATCTTGATTACATTGATAAGTTTTCCGAAGGAGATATATTACGTTTGCTTAATTTTCTGAATAAGACCCAGCAGGAACTGCGTTATGCTCAGAATCATAAACTTAAAATTGAAATTTCATTAAGCCATCTCATCGGGCTGGAAAAAACTTCAACAATAACCGATTTGCTTTCACAGGTTCAGAATCTGCCGGAAAAAACTTTACCCTCAGCCGATTCCACTTATTCCGGTTCATTACATAACGGTTCGGCTGAAATTAAAGAACCTCCAAAACCCAGATTTTCGATACCTAAACCGATTTCTTCAAAATCCGAATCTGCAGTAAAAAAAGCGAATGATAAAGCCGGGCCGGTAATTACGGAAAGCAATTGGGGCAGTTCAAAAAATGTATCTCTCCCCTCTAAAGAAATAGTAGCTGCTGAAGGCGTGTTTAATATTGATTCAATTATTAAAAGATGGTCTGGATTTGTTGAGTCGGTCAGTTCTGAAAAAGGATTAATATTGGGCCCGTTTATTCAAAATGCCAGACCTGTTGCACTGGACGGAACAAAGCTTAATTTACAAAGCAATGTTGCTGATGGAAAAGTAATACTGGCTCAGCAGCAGGAATATATTACAAAAAAAGCTCTCGATTTCTTTGGAAAAAAATTAACCTTCCATCTTACGGGGGAAGGTTTTATTGAAGAGCCCCCGGCAGCTAATGAACCGCAGGATGAAAAACTTCCTTCTATAAAAGAAAAGGAAAAAATTGATGATCCGTTTACTAATTACATCATCAATGAAATGGGCGGCGAAGAAATATAGAATTTTCGAACCCTGAATTACTATTATTTAATAAATAACAATTATGACTAATTGTTATTTTATTTACCATTCATTCCCTTTCCAATAATTACTTTAATCCTTATCTTAAATTGCTTATACTATTTTTTATCGTTTATCGAATACAATTAAGTTGTATTGATGAAAGAATTTATACGGGGACAGCTTAAAGTTTCAGTTCTCTCCGATCAAATCCCCAGATCATATTAATTCTCATCGCTGTTTTACATTAAACATTAGATTTTTTTTGACCGGAGGAGAAATGAAGACCTTTCTAAAATTCATATCGCTTAATTATTTTTTTTCGTGTACACTGCTCTGCTTTATACTTTTAACAGGGTTCTTATTTCCACAGGCAGGAACACTGGACAACTCCTTTGGTAATGATGGAATTGTTACAACTGCCATAGGTTCTTCTTTGAGTCGCATTAAAGATATTGCAATACAAAGTGACGGTAAAATAGTAGCGGCTGGACGCAGTGACAATGGGGCCTTGTCAGATTGCGCTCTGGCAAGATATAACTCCGATGGGAGTCTGGATAACACATTTGGCTCTGGTGGAATAACAACTTTTGGCGAAGCAATCATTAACGCAATTGTAATCCTGCCGGATGGCAAAATAGTAGCTGCAGGATATACAGGAGATTACCTTGATAAACTTTTGGTACTTATAAGGTTCAATTCCAA
>JAWOJF010000146.1:0-5312 GCA_046481785.1 Ignavibacteriaceae bacterium
TTCCAGAGGTCATGTTTCTCAAGTTTTTGAGAAAGGTCTTTTGCCGCTGATATATATCCCAGCACTGCATCAAACCAGACATAAATTACTTTACCCTCAGAATTTTCCAGTGGAACTTTTACGCCCCAGTCAAGGTCTCTTGTTATCGCCCTGTCTTCAAGTCCGTTTTTAAACCATCCTCTGCAGTACTGCAGTACATTTTCTTTCCAGCCGTATTTATCATCCATCTCATTAACATACTTTACCAGTTTATCCTGGTAATTGCCTAAAGGAAAATACCAGTGGGATGTTTCCTTAAGTACGGGAGTTTCCCCGGTTATTTTACTTTTCGGATTTTTTAATTCAGCCGGTTCATATAATGCGCCGCAGTTCTCACATTCATCACTTCTTGCTTCTTCAAAACCGCAGTTCGGACAAGTACCTTCAACATACCTGTCAGGCAAAAACATTTTTGCTTTACCATCATAAAACTGCATCGATTTTTTTTCTTTAAGTATCCCCCTGTTATAGAATTCCAGGAAAAAATCCTGTGCTGTTTCATGATGGCAGGGAAGGCTGGTACGGGAGTAAATATCAAAACTCATCCCGAATTGTTCAAAAGCATTTTTGTTTATAGTGTGGTACCGGTCTATAATTTCTTTTGGTTTTACCCCTTCTTTATCGGCAGAGATGGTAATCGGAACACCATGCTCATCAGATCCGCATACGTAAAGTATATCATCACCATTTAATCTTTTATAACGGACGTAAATATCCGCCGGCAGGTATGCCCCGCTGAGGTGGCCGAGATGGATTGGACCGTTTGCATAAGGTAATGCCGATGTAACTAATACTTTTTCTTTAGCCAAAATTGTCCCGGATTATTTCAAAAAATTGGACTATAAATATAAGGATTTTCCTTTAGAATTCCCCCCCGGCTTCGTTAAGAACTACGCCGCGGCAAGCCCGCCATTATTGGAACAACACCGCGGCAGGGCTGGCTTCTTCAGGAACTACCCCTACCGGGACCTTGTTTCATTTATAAACGTTTGCGGAATACAAAAGCTTATACCATAAACAGGCAACTATATGTTAAGGTATAATATCATATTGCTGTTTTAAGTCTCGTCAGGGACGTTATGTTTATAGACATAGTTAATCTCAATAATTTTCAAGTTCCATAGGAACGAAACAAATTATTATTTGGGATAGATATGGCCTTGTTGGAACAACGCCGCGGCAAGCCCGCCTTGTTTTGACCTATGCAGTGATCAAACTGTTAGCCGGAATTATCCAAAATGTATAATCTTTAAATGGTTTTGAAATTTATACAAATGAGCGATTTGTTAAAGTTAATGAAATGATTCCTTTTTCTTCCCTTTATGCTCCTGCTCTTGCCCACGAACCTGCTCTTACTCTTGCTCTTGAACTTGCTCTTGAACTTGCTCTTATTGTCCCTTTTTCAGTACATGAACAAACCATAATAATATACACTCGTTTTAACCAAAATTATCATTTCATGCTAAACTTGTAACAAATTCCGGGCATAAAATTTTCTACATAATTTTATAAACTGCGGAGGGGTTATGTGCAGATTTTTTATACTTTTTGTTTTGTTTATCCCGTTTTCCGTTACAGTTTTAGGACAAAGAGATACAGGCAGACAGCCTTCTGACGGCAGGGAGCCGCGTGAAGGGGGCGGTGACAGGGACAGGACTGCAATAGCACAGCCTGCGCCGCCGAGGGACTATATTGATGGAACTAAAACGGGCGGCAGAGAGCACCCCGGCGGACACCCGGAACGCCCTGCTCCGCGTCCCGATCCGCCGCAGACTGAAAGGGAGCCAGTTTATGAACCGCCGTCATATATTTATGTACCTCTTCCTGAGCCGCCGCCGGAAGATTATTATCCGTCATATCCCGGGGAAATAATTATTTATGATCCGTATGATGAAGATTATTATGAACCTTACCCTGAAATATATCCTGTTGTAACTCTTAAAATGGAGGCAATTAATTTATTCAACAGCAAAAATTATTTAAGGGCTTTGATAGTTTTATGCGACGCTATAACAAAGGCCCCAGCCGATACAGAATTATATTTTTACAGGGGACTTACAAATGTGAAACTGGAAAATTATGCCTGGGCTATTGAAGACCTTGATATTTATATTGAAAAATATCAAATAAATAAGGTGGCATGGTATTACAGAGGTCTGGCAAAATATTATGGTGGTAACAGGAGAGAGGCATATAAAGACCTGGAATTTGCGGCTATATTAGGCGAGCCAAGGGCGAAGATATTTTTAACAAGGTTTTATTAAGGGTATTATCAAAAAACTGATAGTTTATCAGATTTTAAAATAAAAAAAGCTGTTGTTTGTACATTTTTACTCGGAAGTTCAGAAACCTCATCCCTCAATAAAGAAGCGTACAAGTAATCAAACAACAGCTTAATTTTAGGAATTAAATCCTTTTTTAACCACACAAAAATAATAAAACAATATCTATGCCATATTAACTAATTGTAAATTTTACATGTTATTTAAGTAAGAATATTCTTTTTAGTAATAATTACCTCCCTTTTTGTAAAATTTACGTTCCCATTTTATATAAAGAAAATCCAATAATTGAACTTTTGTATAATATTCACCGATATTTTTCTAATATTTGCCGATTCATTCTTTTTTATAAGAACTGATAGCTATAAGTTTGGTTATAAAAATATATGCGGAGCGGCAAAAATGCGCAAACATGATAATTGTGTTTCAAATTATGGGGGACGAGCAACTGTGGGGGGAATTCTCATTTTTATTGGGGTGTTATTCCTCCTTAAAAGCCTGGATATCATTCACTATAATTTGGCCACAATAATATTTACACCGGCATTCTTTTTCTTTATTATGGGTATTCTCATACTTATAAATTCGAACAAAAAAGTCTTCGGTGCAATCCTTTCTCTTTTTGGTGCTGTGTGGCTGCTGCCCAAAATATTTCCCTCTATTGATATCAATCATGAGTTTATAATTCCCCTTGCCGTTATTTCATTAGGTATATATATAATTTTTAAACATAGAAACTCTACTGAACCACCCCCTTCAAAAGAAACATCCTCTTTTTTTCATTCACACAGGCATGACCGTACAAATACTGAAGACTACACTGTTAAAAGAGATTATATTGATGATGTTGCAATATTCGGCGGCGGACAAAGAGTTGTGTATTCAGACAGCTTTAAAGGCGGAAATATTACTGCCATATTCGGCGGTTCTGAAATAAATTTAACTAATTGCAAGCTGGCTGACGGCTCTAATGTTATTGATGTTATTGCAATTTTCGGAGGTGCGGAAATACGAGTTCCGCGGGACTGGAATGTTGTTGTAAATGCAACACCTATTTTTGGAGGCTTCTCTAACAGGATAATAAGAGACCCTGATGCTCCCATTGACATCTCCAAAACCCTCGTTATTAAAGGCATTGCTATGTTTGGCGGAATAGAGATAAATTCTAAAAAAAGTTAGATTAAATGTATACAAATCCCGTCCTTCAGGAATCAAAAAACCTGATAATTTATATTACCTTCTGGGTTCTTTCTGCAGGTTTTAATACCGCCCTGCTTTACTTTTCTGAAGAAATTTCACTGCTTACTTCTCTTGCTGACGGAATAGTTTTTAATTTCCTGCTTGCCGGGCTTGGACTCAGCATCTGGTACCCCGTTAAGTTCAATTCATCATCTTCTTACAGCTTTTATAAAATATTGTTTAAACACATTGTCGGGGGATTCTTTTTTATTGTTCTCTGGATTGCACTTGGATATTATATAATAAATTCTTTCTTTAGCCCGGAAGCAAGATACGCGGTTTTTTTTGCTAATACCTTATTGTGGCGGTTCCTGATCGGGATATTATTTTACTTTCTGTTTATATCTTTTTATTATTTGATAATATACTATTCTGGTTTCCAGGAAAGGACAGCGCATGAGGCTGAACTTAAAAATCTTATAACTGAAGCCGAGTTAAGATCACTTAAGTTCCAGATAAATCCGCATTTTGTTTTTAACAGCTTAAACTCGATGAGTGCATTAACTACACTTAATCCTGAAAAAGCCCGTGAAATGATATT
The DNA here is from genome assembly GCA_046481785.1 of Ignavibacteriaceae bacterium. Taxonomy (GTDB): domain Bacteria; phylum Bacteroidota; class Ignavibacteria; order Ignavibacteriales; family Ignavibacteriaceae; genus JAWOJF01. The sequence goes on from JAWOJF010000146.1 coordinate 4,102, forward strand.
AAAGCTGGCGGATTTTCTCCGCTACACTCTTGCTAATAATGAACGCCAAAAAAATCCATTGCGGGATGAATTAAAAAATATTAAACTTTACCTGGATATTGAAAAAATTCGCTTTGAAGATAAATTTGAATTTATAGAAGAGATAAATGAGGAATGCCTGAATACTCTTGTTCCAAATATGATTCTTCAGCCTCTTTTTGAAAATGCTGTTAAACATGCTGTATATGAAACACTGGATTGTGTTGTTCTTAAATTAAAATGTGCGCCTGAAAATAATTTTCTTAAGATTTCTCTGGAAAATAACTTTGATTCGGCAATTGCAGGCAAACCCGGAGCTGGTGTTGGTTTGCAGAATATACAAAACAGGTTAAAACTTTTTTATAATATGGATAACCTTATGGATATTAAAAAGGATGGCGGTAACTTTAAGGTTACGCTATTTATCCCCAATGATATCGAGGCTTAGATTTAATTCCGTTTTATTTTAATTTTTAAATAATTTATATATGAACGAAAAAATAAAAACCCTGGTAATAGATGATGAAAAACTGGGAAGGGAAATTGTAAAAAAATACCTGGCCTCTCATCCCGAGATAGAACTTCTTACAGAATGTTCAAACGGACTTGATGGCATTAAAAGGATTAATGAATTGAATCCCGATCTTATCTTTCTTGATATCCAGATGCCTAAAATTACCGGTTTTGAAATGCTTGAACTGATAGATAAACCTCCGGTTATAGTTTTTACTACAGCATATGATCAGTATGCACTAAAAGCATTTGAGGTTAACGCCGCAGATTACCTCTTAAAACCTTTTTCAGAAGATAGGTTTAATGAAGCTGTTGAAAAGGCTAAAGTTTATATGAATAAGAAGTCGGCTAATATTAAGATGATTCAAAGTCTTATAAAACATAATGATGCAAGGAAAGAATACCTTGACCGTATTGTTATTAAAGACGGTTCTAAAATATCAATTATAAACGCAGGTACAATAAAATATATAGAAGCACAGGATGATTATGTTATGATTTATTCCAGCGAAGGAAAGTTCTTAAAACAAAAAACAATGAAATATTTTGAAGACCATCTTAACCCTTATGAATTTGTAAGGATTCACCGTTCTTATATATCATCAATATCCGAGATAAAAAAAATAGAACTTGTAGAAAAGGAATCATACCAGGTCCATCTTAAAGACGGAAAAAACCTC
>JAWOJF010000171.1:0-8746 GCA_046481785.1 Ignavibacteriaceae bacterium
TTCCCTGGAACCCGCCTTCAATAATGGAATACATAAACTCCCTGAATACAGTAGAATTTGCCGGAGCTCCTTCTATATTTATCTGTGAATTAGCTGATGCACTGTTCCCTTTAAAAATTGAATTACCAATTCTGCCGGCACTTAAGGTAACTCCGCCGCCTGATGATACGGATGTATTATTGTAAAAGGTACAATTAGCTATAGCAGGATAACTTTTATTATCTGTATAAATTCCTGCACCGGATGAGTTAGTCCCCGATAATGTGTTACCTGTAAAAACAGAATTAAGGATGCTGACATTAGCAGCATTTGCAATATAAATACCGGCACCTTCATCAACTGCATGGTTATTATAAAAGAACGAATTAACTATTGCCGGCAGGTTTGGGTTATCCAGATTATCCGCCCCGTAGATAGAAATACCAGCACCTGTGTTTGACATATTATTAATAAAAGCTGTAAACTTTAATTTAATTGCCCCTGAATTTGCAAAAATTGCTCCGCCGCTCTCAAGAGCAGTATTGTTACTGAAAGTACAATTTTTAATTTGCATAGTACTATTTGAGAGGTATATACCACCCCCATGGGCACCGGGAAATCCATCAGTTGAATTAGCATTCCCCCCTTCAATATAGAAGCCGTTTAATTCGGCAGTAGAATCAACCGGTGCAGAGGAGAAAAGAATATGCAGGCTGTTATCAGACCTGGTGGGTTCATCCGGGGATATATTGTCATTATCATTACCAAGAAGGTCACCACTTAAAATTGTTTTATTATTCTGCCAGTTCCTCCAGTATTTATTATAAAACATTCCCTGAAACTCTTCTGACCCTTTATAACCGCCAAGTAATACCACACCCGACTTTAACTGAAAGCTGGTATTTCTATCTCCCTGTGTTAACCCATCACCTTTATCCGGATAATAAGTTCCTTCGGCAACAAAAATAGTATCTCCGGCAGAAGCAGATGCCAGTGCATCCTGAAGGTTTATAAAAGCATTCATCCAACTGCTTCCATTATTCATTCCTCCGGCATCTGCCTTTACATATATTTGAGAAAAGACTGAAGGGACTGCACAAACAACAAAAATAATAATAAGAATAGATACCTGGTTTATTTCGAATTTCTTCATTTTAAACATCCTTAAATAATTAATCAAAAACTTAACATATCTGATCGTACGTCATTATTAAAAACCACCGTAGTGGCATAAAATAGTGCTGCCTTCCTGAAGGCCTGTATGATATAATAGTAAAAAAAAGAGAGATTTTTTTGTAATGATAATATTTACGGTAGCGGTTCCTTTCAAAAATAATATCAAATATTACCGTTAATCAACTATTGCAAATAGGAAACTTGCGGGTAAAAATAAATTTTGGATTGCTTGCATCATGTTTTATACATCACGTAAAGATGGGAATCTGCCAAAAATTAAAAATTTGTGATCTGGATAAAACATCCTCATTTTAAAGTAAAAAAATAGACTTCACACATTCCAAAACAATCATTATTTTTATTATAATTTGCTCATTGTAATAATTCCGGGATATCCATGTTTAATAATTCGAATGACAGGCCAAGCATAAATTATCCGTGCGAGTGGGAATATAGAGTAATAGGAAGGGACATAGATAGAATATTATCTGCCATTGATGAGGCAGCATGCGGCCTCAAATATTCAGTTAGTCCTTCCAACGTGAGCAGAAATGATAAGTATTTCAGTATTAATTTCAGGATTGAAGTACCTAACGAAACTACGCGGGATGTAATTTATAATGCATTGGTTAATAATGATGATATACGGATAGTATTATGAGAAATGAGTCTGTCCAACAAGTCCTGCCAAATGAATAAGATTGACTTTATTTTCAGAAAGCAGAAGTTTATACGGATATTAATTCAATAGATATTAAATATTCCTGGAAACCATCAGGAAAATTAGTTAACACTTTGTATGATGTAAACTAAAAATATCAAAATCCTTTTTGGTATTTTTAGGTTCATGTACACGATAGTTATATTTTTCTACGGTTAAACTATTGGGGGATATACAGCTTCTAACTAATATTTATAGAATGGAGAAATGAGATGGATAAACGCCAATTCGGCATAACTGATATAAAAATAACGCCGGTAGGTTTCGGCAGTTGGGCAATTGGGGGAGGTAACTGGCAGTTTGCATGGGGCTCCCAGGATGATAATGAAGCAATAAAAGCAATTGAAAAAGCAGTTGACCTTGGCATAAACTGGATTGACACCGCCGCTGTTTACGGCCTCGGGCACTCTGAGGAATTAGTGGGAAGAGCAGTAAAAAATATGAACACTAAACCATATATCTTTACAAAATGTTCAATGCGCTGGAATGAAAACCGTGAAATTTACCGGAGCCTTAAGGCTGATTCGGTTAGAAAAGAATGCGAAGACAGCCTTAAACGACTTAATGTAGATGTAATAGATCTTTACCAGATTCACTGGCCAAACCCTGAGGCTGAAATTGAAGAAGGCTGGGAAACTATGAACAAATTAAAAGAAGAGGGTAAAGTCCGTTATATAGGAGTTTCAAATTTTAATGTGGAGCAGATGGCCAGGATACATAAAATAGCACCTGTATCTTCATTACAGCCCCCTTATTCATTGCTAAACAGGAAAATTGAAAAGAAGATACTCCCTTTCTGTAAAGAAAACAATATCGCTGTTATAGTCTATTCACCTATGGCATCAGGGATGTTAACGGGGGCAATGACCCGTGATCGTATTGAAAATTTTCCTGAGGATGACTGGAGACGGACAAGCAGCGATTACCAGGAACCCAAACTTACCAAAAACCTGCAGCTCGCTGATCTTCTTAAAACTACCGGCAAACGCCATGGTAATAGCGCAGGTGAAGCTGCAATTGCATGGACGTTAAAACATCCGGCAGTTACCGGCGCTATTGTCGGCGGAAGAAATGCCCGGCAGGTTTCAGAAACAGCCGGTGCATGGAAATTAAAACTTAGTGAAGATGAAATACAGGAGATTGAGGATTTTATTAATTCATAAAAAGCAGAAGTATAGTTAACCTGAAAATATTTTTTTATCCGGTCCGCTTAAAAATATAAGGCATTAATGATACAGAGAAACTTCATCCGGGTTTCTCTGTGTCTTCAAAATAAAACTTTGTAGTTTTACAGGTAGAACTTTTAGATTTTTAATCATTAGTTTCAATATTATTATCCTTTTTTAGTACCAGCACCTTGTCAATTCTTCGTCCATCCATATCAACAACCTCCAGTTTATATCCTTCTATTAAAATCGAATCACCGGTTTTTGGTATATTCCGTAACCTATGCATTATTAGTCCCCCCAAAGTTGTAAAATTTCCGGTTTTAAAAGCCTCCATATCTAGCTTTAGCAGGTCTGCCAGATCATAGACAGAAATAGCACCATCCAGCAGCAGTGAACCGTCTTCCCGTACGGTGATCATAGATTCAGAATCTTCATAAACATCGGGCAGATCTCCAAAAACACTTTCAATTAAATCATGAAGAGTAAGCATACCCTGCACAGAACCATATTCATCAATAATAACTGCAAAATATTTTTTATTTTCTCTGAAGTTGTCAAGAATTTTTAACGCATTAATATTTTCGGGAATATAGAGAGGAGGTACAAGATACTCCTCCAGAACAAAATTATCTTTATACATTCCGGTCAGCAGGGCTTTTGCGGATACTATTCCAATTATATTATCAACAGAAAGTTTACAAACGGGATAATATGAATGATTACTTTTTGAGATAGTATCTATTATTCTTTCCCGGGAAAAATCAATATCCAGCCAAGCTATATCCTGCCTGATCGTCATAATAGAATGTGCTTTTTTATCAGCAAACCGGAATATACTATTCAACAATTCCTTTTCCTTTTTCTCTATGCTTCCTGATGCTGCACTTTGTTCAATAAGTGCTTTTAATTCATCTTCAGATACGGGCGAATCCTGTCTTTTTTTTACACGGAGAAGTGAAAGCACAAGCCTTGTGGATATACTTAAAAAACTAATTACCGGGAAAGCTATAACAGAAAGCACTTTAAGTGCGGGGGCAAAAAAGATGGATATCCCTTCGGGGTTATTTAGTGCTACAGATTTGGGAACCAGTTCTCCAATTACAAGTGATAAATAAGTAATAAAAGAAACCACTATAATAAATGAAAGCTGATATGAATACTGGGCAAGATATTCAAATTGATTAAAAAACGGTTCTATATCTTCAGCAAGAGCAACACCGCCATAGGCACCTGCTACAATTCCCACAAGTGTAATCCCTATCTGGACTGCCGATAGAAATTTTTCTGGCTCTTCCAGCAGTTTAAGGGCAGTTTTTGCTCCGCTGCTCCCCTTTTTTGCTTTATATTCCAACAAGCTTTTTCTTGAAGATACAAGGGCAATTTCAGACATTGCAAATAATCCGTTCAATAAAATTAAAAAGAAGATAATCAGTAATTCCATTTGTTCATCGTTTGTTTAAGTTAAAGCCGGGTATGTTAAACATTAAAAAGTTTTTTGAATTCATCTGTGCTCATGGAATCAATTATTTTTTGTTCATCATCTTCGCTGCCGGATTTACTAAGCAGCTTAGCAAAAACTTCGCTGACAGATACCGTACAACTGCATACACGTGCAAATTCAGCCAGGTTCATATCGGAAGATACTACGGTTATATTTTTACTGTTAGAGGATTTTTCAATTTGTCGTTTTATTTTTTCATCAGCGGTTTTATTTTCAGAATAAATAATTTTACTAACCGATGTTTTAATAGCATCCCCCGGGAAGCCATCAAAATAAAGAAATACTTTACTCTTTTTATTATGGAAATAATTATCAATCATAAAAGCCATTTTTTCTCTTGCACCCTGCCGGTCTTTTTTCTGAATTTTATTCAGGCTTTTAATTTTTCCGATTAAATTATTGCCGTCTATAAGGTATGTAATCATATATATTTTTTTCGGGTCTGCCTTAAAGGTAAACCTCACTTAATGCATTATTATTTACCGCTATAGAACTGGTCGCGTTTTGTAATTTTTAAATCCTGCAATTGAGGGGCTTTAACCCTTATTTCAAGCCTGTAGCCGCGGTAAGTTCCAATGGGGTTCCAGGTGAAGTTCATAATCCAGCAGTGCAGATCGCGTGATATCCTTACCTGCGGGGCTGCAAATTCTCCATTTTTAAAATCATAGCTGCCTGTAAAAGAGAACTTCCATGCAGGTGTAAGATTAAAATCAACACTGCCGCTTATATTCGAAAATACTGTTTTTCTATAAGGATTAGCCTGATTCTGGCTGAAATTATAATTTAATGATAAATTCCATGGAATAGTAAAATCAGCCTCTTTTTCTTCATAAAGACCCTTATAAACTGCCCTGTCAGCTTGTCCAAGCTGGTATTGATCCTCAGTTTCATCAGTTGCCTGCTGGTTCTTATCTGTTGTCCTTAAACGGTCGGCGGATAATGAAGTAGAGATTGTAAAATTAAAATTGGTTAATCTTAACAACCCTTTCCCCTGGTCAACTAATAGTTTGTTTATTCTGTTTCCAACATCATCATAATCATACAAAGAAAAATTTGAGCCGCCCGAAAAATTAAGCCACTCACCTATTTGGGTTCTGTAATTAAGTCGTAAATCAGAAAAATTAAATTCGGGAGCTGTAAAATTATAACTTAGTCCTGCATCAACATTAAGAAGCTGTATCTTATTTTCCTTTGATGTTGTATCTGTCGGGTCAACAGTTGTTTTCATCTCAAAAATATTTCCTACAGAAAATGAAATTACCTGCGATTCATAAGAAGATACACCCTGAAAAATCTGGGTTGAATAGGGATCATATCTTACAATACTACCGGCAGTATCCACATATTCTTCATAGTATCCCCAGAATGATTTGGAAAAATCGGGAGTATAAATGTACGAAACAGATGGTGTTACAGTATGTCTTATAGAACTTACACCCAGCATATCAGGATTAACAATACCAAAAAATCTTGTTTGAGCGCTCATACCCAGCGAAAAAGTTCTGAGCATATTTATCTGGTTAACATCCCTTGTAAGTATGGTATCATTACCCGTTTCCGGACTGGAGCCGGTTTCCCTGATAGTTTTTTTGTTATACCATTTTTCCTGGTAACTAATATTAGGGGTAATACTTATGTAGCCGATTTTGGGTGAAGCATTTATTGAAACATTATGCTGAACACCCCCTCTTATTTTTAAATGTCCGTCTGTTTTATCTCTCCGGTTTTCAAGTTGACTTCTATACTGATAGCCAATCATTTCAAACCATTTAAGATTTGTTGATTTTGTTGATTCAGTCCTGAACGGATATTTTTGCGACATATTAAAAGACAGGCTGGGGAGTACTTCACTGATATCTCCTTCATCAAGATTTTGCCGGCGGCTGTATCCCAGAGAAAGGCTATTGCCTGATTCATCCCATGATTTAAATAATGTGGCAGAAGAGTAAATATCACGTCTTAAATTCTGGCTAAGGTCAGCAACATTTTGCTGAAAAAAATCACTGCCGGATGCATATTCCAGGTTGGCATCAAAGCGGAGGGTTGGATCAATAGTTTGGTTATGATTCCATCTCATTCTCCAGTCAATACTGCGCGAATAATCAGGATCACCTGATTCACTCCCCTTCCTGAATGAATATCCCCCCTCGAGATTTCCTGTATAACTGTAACGTTTTGAATATCTGAACCTGCTGTTAAGATTATAACTGCCGCGAGTGAAATAATCAACTGTCACATTCCAGTCCATATAATCACTTATTGCCCAGAAATAACCGAAGCGGGAAAAATAATAGCCATATCTTGCATCCTGGCCAAAGGCGGGGGGAAGAATTCCTGAACGCCTTCCGGATTCAATAGGAAAAACTGCGAAAGGCAGAGGCACAGGAAAAGGGACACCGCCAAAAAACAGCCATATCCATTTTGCAACAATCTGCTTTTTATGTATTACTTTCATTTCAGGGGAATAAAAATGATAATGAGGTACCGAGTCTTCACATGTTGTAAAAATTCCATCTTCAATAAAATATGTTTCGGGATCAACTTTATTAATTTTTGATCCTGTATAATATGCCCCTTCGGATTCAGTACCTGCTGATGATATAAGTCCCCTGCCGGTCTTAAAGTTATATTTCATTGAAGCACCTTTGTAAACTTCCCCCTGCTCACTTAATACAGGAGTACCGGTAACAACACCCGGCACAGTATCAGAAAGAATGCCTTCAGCCAGAATATCACTTGTTTCAAAATCGACAAATATATTAGCGCTTTTTAACTGTGTTTGTTTGTACTCAAGCTCGCTGCTGCCGTAAATAAGCATCTCCTTCTTATCCAGAAGAAAAATTATTGAATCATTTGAGCTGGCAAAAATAGTAGTATCTACATCATATCTCTTTGCCCCGGCCGTATCAGGTTGTAATGTATCTGAGGAAGCTGTGAATAAAGTATCTAATGGTGAAGCAATGGTATCAATATCCTGGGCATTAACATTAGTTAAAACACAAAAACTGATAATTATAATAAAAACAAAAGAAGATTTTAAATTTTGCAAAAAAAATATTTGAAGATTTTTGTTCATGCAGTTGTACACCTCAAATGGGTGCATCCAAACCTATTGCTTTATTGGGGCTGAAAATAAAAACACAATCTATATGAAGTTACAAAAACTAAGGCCTATAAAACACAAGAGCTGAAGCTCCCTGTATACCTGCATCGTTTTTTAATTTAGCCGGTACAATTTTAACTCTGGGTCTTAACGGCGTAAGCACACGTGCTGCAACCGAGTCATTAATAGCATTAAGCAAAGGTGTTCCAAATCCTGCAACTCCCCCGCCTATAATAAACGTACTAATATCAAGCAGATTACTAACCGAGGCAAGTGCAGCACCTAAATAATTACCAAGCCCGGTTACAACTGAAAGGGCAAACATATCTCCGGCTTCTGCAGCCTGGTCAATTATTTTTGGAGTTAGTAAAGTTAGGTTATTATTAAGCAGCTCAAATATTTTTGAATCAGGATGATTTTCCAGGTCAGTTTTTACTCTTTTAATTAAATAATTATTACCGGCATAAGTTTCAATACATCCATAAGAGCCGCAGTTGCACTGGTCTCCTTTATAATCTATAGTAATATGCCCTACTTCACCGGCGGCGCCAAATTCACCTCTGAAAAGTTTACGATCCATAATAATTCCACCGCCTACACCGGTTCCAAGGGTAACCATAACAAAGGAATTCAACTTTTTCCCGGCACCTAAAATCATTTCACCAATAGCGGCTGCATTAGCATCATTTTCTACCGAAACAGGTATGTTGAATTCCTTTTCAATAATTCTGCCGAGATTGACCTTAGTCCAGCCCGGAAAATTAGGAGGATTCTCGACTGTCCCCTTCTTAACTGATACAACCCCGGGTGAACCAATCCCAATTCCCTTAATTTTTAATTTATTCTTATGAAGAAGTTCATTTATCCCTTTTTTAATCTGAGAAATAACACTTTCAGGGCCGCTGCCTGCTAATGTTTCTACAGAAGTTTTTTTAACAATTTTCCCTTCGGCAGATACTATACCAAGCTTAATGTTTGTACCACCTAAATCAACTCCAACAGAATATTTACCGGATTTTGCCATTAAAGCTCCCTTTCTATAGAATCACAAAAATATTTCTGAAATTTAACATTTAAGAAGCTTTAATAGAAATAAA
>JAWOJF010000179.1:0-5233 GCA_046481785.1 Ignavibacteriaceae bacterium
TGTTTCCGAACCTGTCACCTTCAGGCGGGTCATTTGCTCTATGCTTGATTTATAAGCATCAATCAAAATATCTATAAGTTCATTGAATTTCATCATAAAGTCTCCAGAGATGTATTTCCAAATTTAATAATTGTAATGAAAATATTGTTTTTTATCAAGTGTTAATTCCAGCTCCTGATGGCAGCATCCTCACGGTCGGCCTGGTACCCCCTGAACAAGGAAAATACCTTTACCACCATCCCTGCCGGACTCTGCCTGGATCAATAAACCCAAAAAGGAAGAAAGTGAGCAAATAAGAGTTTAATTTATTGATTTTGGCCCTTTCAACACCATAATTTATAGTTATGCAACAGACCCTGAAGCCAGGGGTTAATGCACCTTTATTCACCACTTTCTACTTTTCACACAATCCCCGGGGGAAGGTATTATCATGACAAGACAGACAATTGACATCTTAACAAAAATGAATAAATATTCTTCTTATCTTACTTTTGGGACAGCCTCGGCAGATTGGAGATCGATTTTATAGTAATAAAAATAATCTGGATTCTATATCTTTTGTTACTGCCGGTTTAAGTATCACCGGCAATTTCAATAAATTGTTTTGCAAAGCGTGGGCCATTGGCTTTATCTTCATGTTTAAAGAAAATATAAACATCCTTCCAGTCACAGGATTTTATTTTTTTGTACCACTCTTTCAGTTCTTTATTATCATAACTTTCTTTTCTTAACCGCAGATATCCCCACGAAGCAGTATTGATAATCCCGGCGGGTTTTTCATCTGTATCTGCTGTACATAAAGCAAAATCCCTTTTGCGCAGACAATCATATGTTTCATCATCAAACCAACTGTCATTCCTGAATTCAAAGGTTACTTTTGTCTTTTTAGGGATCAGGTTTATAAAGTTCTCTAATGTTTCAATATTCTTTTTAAAATTGGGCGGCAGTTGAAATAAAAATCCGCTTAGGTTTTTCTTTAATGAAGCAGACGTTTCTAAAAAATATTTTAACTCTTCCTCACAATTCTTTAATCTTTTTTTGTGAGTAATTTCTCCCGGTGCTTTTAATATAAATTTAAAATCCTTTGATACTTCTTTTATCCAGGATTCAAGTATGCTTTTTTTCGGCATGCTGTAAAATGTATTATTAATTTCAACTGCGGGAAAGTTTCCGGAATAATACGATAGCATTTTGTTATCGGGCAGGTCTTTGGGATAGAATTTGCCTTTCCATGGTTTATAGCCGTACCCGCTTGTTCCGGTATAGAAATTCATAAAAAATAATTTAAAAGGTGTATAAATCTTATTATAGTTGAAGGGGCTTACCGCTAATCCGTAAGTCTAACCCGGAATAACATCCTGTTTTCTTTTTAACAGGATAGAGAAGTTCTTTACATAATTCTCGATAATATTGTTTTCACTTTCCTGTTTCAGCAGATATTTTTCCAGGGCCGTACGTTTATCAGGATATTTTAAAATCAGTTCGGCAACTCTTCTTTTAATTTTCTCAAATATTTCACTGTCCATTGATTCCATTTCACTTTCATCAATAGAAATAGTATCAACAATTTCGAAATTGCTTCTGTTTAACTGGTTAAAGTAATCACTTTCTTTAATATAAATATTATTCGGGAAAACTGTGTTGTCCGGTATATAGCCGTCATCAATAACAATGAAGCCATTGGGATTTATACAATTAGATAGTGCAGAAATAGTTTCTTCTACATTACCGAGGACATATCCGACAGCAGCAAGAATTACAACATCATATTTATGTTTCTGTTTTGTATACTCCCTTATATCACCGGTCTCGAATGAACAGAGATGATCAACACCCCATTCAGAGGCTTTCTGATTAGCTTCATTAATAAAATCTGCAAGCCCGTCCACACCATGAACTACCGCTCCAAATTCCTTTGCGAGATATATGGAAACTGCTCCCTTGCCGCAGCCAAGATCAAGAATTTTTAACCCGGGAAATTTACCGGGAATATTATTACGCTTTAAAATATCTATAATTGTTTTAGGTAATGCGCCAAGCTCCCATAAATCCCGGAGGATATACGGAAGAAACGGATATATATCAGGGTTGTCTGAACCATCAAGCGAATAACTGATACTGTTTTCCAAATCATTCATAAATTGAAAGCCTTACAGGTTTAAATCAAACTGAATAACAGGCAGAACAAAAAATGACCCGGATGAGTTTTCCAGTTGAGTTTCTTTTAACATTTTTACTCCAAGCATTACACGCCCCAGGCTGCCGATACTCTGATATATACCGGGAGAAATACTAAGAAATGCTGCTGATGCCTCACCCCTTGCGTCAATTACTTTTTCAGTAAAAGCAAAAGGATAATAATCAGTATTAGCATTACCGGGTTCAAAATCAAACAGGGACTGACTGAAATAACTTGCATTTATAAAAAAGTTGAGAGGAAAGTCTTCTAACGCTGTGTTATATGTAAATGAAGTAAAGAAATTTATTGAACTGGATTCATCTCTATCCCTGTAAAAGGTAACATAAGAATATGAAGGGCTGCGATGGGGGCTAACTGTAGTAACAACAACCGTTGAGGCATCATAAAACATTTCCTGCCAGGTTATACCAAGATCAAACCTGACACCATGGTTATCCTTTTCAGAAAAGAAACCCATTCCTGCACATCCGCCAATCAGGTCTTTTTGGTTATGCACCACATAGTTTAACCCGCCAAAAAGTGCAAAATGATCAGAGACTGCAATATCAACATCAACGCCCACAGAAGATCCGGCTGCATCCCAGTTCATATTTTTACCGGAAAAATCATAACGGTTTTCGCCGGATTCCTGGTATTCCCATGTGCCGTCACTTTTTTCAATCTTTTCTACCCTGTATGCCCCGGTCTGGTCAACCCTTGTATGTCCATCCAGCCTGCCTGAAAAAGAACCGGAAGGATTTATTGAAAGCCGTGGTGATACCGTAACAGTGCCCGTCTTTTGTCCTTTTGTAATATGAAGCGGGGGATGATTTACAGGGCCATCAACTTTAATATCCTGCAGATAAATTGTTTCAGTTACCGTTGTACAGCCGGCAATAATAAATAATGTAAAAACAGATAGTAAAACTAATTTGATCATAACACACCTCCCCGTACTTGTTAACCGTAAGCTATGATTTAAAAATATATTTATCAATCAGGAAATTAAGAAACAAATAAATTTAGCTAATAATCTGCCTGTTTATTTATATTTTAGATAAACTATTATTATTAATTGTAGTATTATATGCCATACAAAAATTTAAAACGAAGAGTAAAAGAAGAATCCAATCCTGAAAGAGCAAAATTTCTTCAGCGTTTCTTTAAAACGGGAAAAGGAGAATATGCCGAAGGGGATATTTTTGCCGGAATAACAGTCCCCATTCAGCGGGGCATCGCAAAAGAAAACCTCGATTTATCCTTTAAAGAGCTGGGTGAATTAATAAAATCACCGGTACATGAAGAGCGGTTAATCTCTCTTCTTATTCTGGTATTAAGGTTTCCTAAGGCAGAACCAAAGGAGCAGGAAAAAATATTTAAATTTTATATTAAGAATATCAAAACAATTAATAACTGGGATCTTGTGGATCTTACCGCACCAAATATTGCCGGGTGGTTTCTTTTTGATAAAGACAGGACTCTGCTGTACGAGCTTGCAATTTCAAAGAATATCTGGGCAAGAAGAATTGCCGTAATAGCAACATTCTATTTTATAAAAAGAAATCAGTACAGTGATGCTTTGTCAATCTCGAAGATACTGTTAAATGACAAACATGATCTCATTCATAAAGCAACGGGCTGGATGCTTAGAGAAATTGGTAAAAGGAATATTACTGCGGAAGAAGATTTTCTTAAAAAATATTATAAACAAATGCCCCGGACAATGCTTCGCTACGCAATTGAAAAATTTCCGGAACCCAAACGGAAAAAGTACCTTATGGGTAAAATGTAAAATATTAATTTGCCGGAAGCCCGGAATTCAATTATTTTTGCAGTGAACAAAAAATTTGATGACTTATTAATTATTTCTTATATACTAACCACTTAATTACCGCTGCCCATAAAGCAATCATTGCTTAGTATGCTTGCAGTTACAGATTAATTCAGTCTGCAGGCATTTCTCCGTCCATTATATAATAAATTGATAAAAATTACAGGAGAACTAAATTGATTACTTTAAAATCATTAGGGTGGGATAATTATTTTGAAAAAGAATATAATTTATCTAAGGAACCGGGATTTATACCGGGCAGGATTTCAATTGAGCATAAAGAGAGGTATGAGGTTTTAACTGAACATGGTGAGATAAAAGCCGAAGTTTCCGGAAGGTTTATTTATACTACTGAAAATCCGGCTGCTTTTCCTAAAACTGGCGACTGGGTGACAGGTATATATTTTCCCGATGAAGAAAAAATGATCATTCATGAAGTACTTAAAAGGAAAACGAAATTCTCGCGGAATGTTGCCGGTAAAAAACATGAAGAGCAAATAATTGCATCTAATATTGATTATCTTTTTGTAATGCAGAGTATGGATAATGATTTCAGTGCAAGGCGGCTGGAAAGATATTTGTCATCAGCATTGCAGGGGAAAATAAAGCCGGTAGTTATTCTCAGCAAGATGGATTTGTGCAGCGATCCGGAAATAAAAATAAGTGAAGCACAAAGTGTGTCTGATGAAATCCCGGTTATGGCAGTTAGTTCTGTAACCGCTGACGGGATAGAAAATGTTAAGAGGTTTATTAGTGAGGGTGTAACCATTGCATTTGCCGGTTCATCGGGTGTCGGCAAATCAACATTAATAAATCTTCTTGCCGGTGAAGAATTGCTGAAGACACAGGAAATAAGAGAATGGGATTCTAAAGGAAGGCATACTACAACAAGAAGAGAGTTGATTGTTTTACCGGGAGGGGGAATCTTAATTGATACTCCCGGAATGAGAGAGTTCCAGATGTGGGATGCAAATGAAGGAATGGAACAGATTTTTGATGAAATTGATGAGCTTTCAAAAGAATGCCGGTTCTCTGACTGTACGCATACACTGGAAAAGGACTGCGCAGTTTTGGCTGCACTAAGTGCCGGAACTTTATCCGAAGGCAGATACCAGGGATATCTTAAGCTTCAGAAGGAAATGAAGTACCTGGAACAAAAAGATGATGTGAGTTCTATTCTTTTGGAAAAAAGAAAATGGAGAAGTATTCATAAAGAAATGAAA
>JAWOJF010000255.1:0-19297 GCA_046481785.1 Ignavibacteriaceae bacterium
TAAATAAAGATGCTGAGGAAGAATGTACCAGACTGCTGCATAAAAAATGGGTGGAAGAGATATAGGAATATTTCAAGCTTAACATCATGTTTTAACATGTGGTAGCTAGTAGAACCAAAACCGGGGCTTTAGCCCTGACAAGAATTAAAAACATAAAAGTATAATATAAATGGAAATAATTGTTCAGAAATACGGCGGCAGCTCTGTTGCCGATACAACAAAAATAAAAAAAGTTGCGGCTAAAATAGCTTCCCGTGTAAAAAGCGGACAAAAGCTTGTTGTTGTAGTTTCAGCAATGGGTAAAACCACTGATAACCTTATTAAAACAGCCCGTGAGATTACAAGCAGTATTGTACCCCGTGAGCTTGATATGCTGCTTACAACCGGTGAGCAGGTTTCTGCGGCACTTGTATCAATTGCACTGAATGATATTGGAATAAAAACAAAATCATTAAATGCATTTCAGCTTGAAATTGTTACTACCGGTAATTTTAATGAAGCAAGGATTAAGAATCTTAAAGTAGATAAGCTTCGAAAACTTTTAGAAAATTTTGATGCACTTATAGTTACCGGCTTCCAGGGTATTACAGAAGAAGGTGAAATTACTACATTAGGAAGAGGCGGCTCCGATACTTCTGCTGTAGCTCTTGCAGCCGCATTAAACGTTAAGTGTGAAATTTACAGTGATGTAGCGGGTATTTATTCCACTGACCCCCGGATACATCCTGGTGCTAAAAAATTAAAATATGTTACTTATGATGAAATGCTTGAAATGGCAAGCCTTGGAGCAAAGGTGCTTCACAGCAGGTCGGTGGAAGTTGCTAAAAAATTTGGTATAACACTTTATTGTGGTTCAACATTTTCAGAAGAGGAGGGTAGTTACGTGGTTTCAACTAATTTGGAAGAGCCTTCGGTTACAGGGCTTAGTGTTATGGATAACCAAACCCAGGTTACACTTACAAATCTTCCGCTTGATTATACGATTGTTCATAAAATATTTGAAAGCGCTGCAAGAGAAGACTTAAACCTGGATATGATTTCAATAATAAGTAATTCCGGATTAAATATTTCCTTTACCGTTGTTGAAGATAAAAAATCTGATGCGGAAGAAGCTTTAAACAAGTTATTAAAAGACTTTAGCGGCTTAAATATCCATTATCACCCCGGGTATTCCAAAATTTCCATAGTTGGTATTGGAATGCGCTCCCACAGCGGTGTTGCTGCACAATATTTTAAAGCTCTTGAAAATATTCCTGTTAAGCTTGTTACAACATCTGAAATTAAGATATCCTGTTTGGTTGAAGAAAAATATAAAGATCAGGCGGTTCAGGCCCTTGTTAAAGCATTTGATCTTTGATAAGCCCGTAGTTTTGAATCTTAAACTTATTCCTGCAGGTTTGTGAAATTGTAGTTTTCAAAATCTCCGGTAATATTGTAAGTTGATATATGAATTTATCAGCCAGAAACCGGAAGAATATAAAAACTATAGGCGCAATTACCCTCACCGGTATGATAATCGGACTTATCTTTTCAAACATTGTTTTTGGATCAACATTTTCCCGGATGATAAGGGGGGCCGCAATTGGTTTCTTAATTACGTTAATAAGTTCTTCAACAGAAGTTTTCTTTTTTCAGCGCAGTTTAAAACAACTCAGCTTTTCTGCTACTCTTTTTGCCCGGACAGCATTTTACATTATAGTCATATCAATATCTACCAGCTTTGTTATACTTCTGCATGAATCAATAGAGACCAATACAAGTATCATTACTACACTCTTTGAGAGTTATATGCAGGAATTCTTTACCAAGGATTTTGTTACAATACTTGTCTTTTCAGTATTAGCAAGTTTTTCCATCAACCTGTTCTGGCAGTTAAACAGGATACTGGGTAAAGGTGTTTTGCTCAATCTTCTGATCGGCAAGTATTCCAGGCCAAGATCTGAAGAAAGAATTTTTATGTTTCTTGATCTTAATTCAGCTACTACAATTGCAGAGCAGCTCGGCCTTTATAAATACAGCAGTTTAATACAAAGTGTTTTTTCGGATGTAACAGGACCCATCCTTGAAACCAAAGCTGAAGTTTATCAATATATTGGCGATGAAATTGTACTTACATGGAAACTGGCGAAGGGAATAAAAAATAATAACTGTATAGAATTATTTTTTAGGATAAAAGAAAAAATAAAATCAAAGGAGCGTATTTATTTCAGAAAATATGGGGTTACTCCATCATTTAAAGCCGGACTTCATTGTGGTGAAGCTATTGTTACAGAAGTCGGCGATGTAAAAAAGGGAATAGTTTATCATGGTGATGTTCTTAACACAACTGCACGTATAAGAGAACAGTGTGGTGAATTGTATAAGGAATTCCTTGTGTCAGATGATCTTTTACAACAACTTGATTTTAAGAATTTTTACCAGGTTGAAAAAATGGGAACCTTTAAGCTGAGAGGGAAAGAAAATGAAATTGAATTATACAGCGTTTTAAAAAATTCATAACCCCGCATTTCAGTCCCGTCCTGAAACACCAATCTCAAATAGTTACATCTCATCTTTAATATATTTCATTTTTATGCAGTATTACAGGCATAACAATTGATTCATAATTCTGTTGTTGACCCATATTAAAATTGCCGGAGACTTAGGCTGGTTGGGATTTTATCCCGGAGGGACCCGCCTAAACTTTCCGGCAATTATTTTTATCGGGGAAATTTTGTTTTTGTTAGGCTGAAATTATTTTAGGAATGGCATATAATTCGTTTAATTCATTCTCTCTCACTTCCAACATATTCACAGCCATCAGGTATTTCCGGCCTTACAATCAAGACATCCTCCTTAAGAAGAGCAACTTTACCCGGCTCCATTCCTTTTTTCTTCACCACATACTTTTTCTGTGCATAGGAAACAGGCGCCATACCTGATGTTTTGGCTTTGCTATGATATGCGGCAATAGAGGCAGTCTTCTTTAATACATCCTTCGGAACAGCTTCCTTCGTATTATCAATACGCAGTACTACATGGGAACCGGGTACACTGCGGGCATGAAACCAGTAGTCGTTTTGTTTTGCGAATTTGGTAGTAAGCAGGTCATTATTTGAACTGTCTTTTCCAACAAAAACATTATACTTTTCATAAATTATATACTGTTTGAACTTCTCTTTTAAGTCATCTTTTGGAGAAGTGTTATCCCCGGTTTTAATTTTTAATTCTTTCATAATTGTATTCAGCTCATCAATATTTTCAGAAATATTAAATCTTCCTTCTATTCCCTTAAGTTTATTATACTGCTTTTTAAGCGATTCAAAAAGCTCCATTGATTTATTATAATTTATTTTTTCGCTTTTTGATTTATCGAAATAGTAGTCAGCATTCTTCTGAGGTGATAACTTTTCATTAAGCTTAATCAGCAGAGGAGTATTATCACTGTAAATATCTTCAATCTCTATTTTATCCATTCCCCTGCGCAGCTTATTCAGATTAATAAGCAATAAATTGGCAAGTTTATTATACTCTACTTCCTTACTGCCATTATCAATCCTGCTTTTAAGGTTGTTAAGCTTTGAAGATACTTTTCCCAATTCCCGTTCAATATGTTTTTTAATTATTCTTTTTATCTGTCCGGTTACACCAAGCTGGAAATACTTGCCGAAGAAAAAGTTAAGAGCTCTTATAAGATTATCAAATTGTTCTTTAGACGTATAAGAAAATATTTTAAATGTATTTACAGCTAAGTGTATTTCATAATTGTGTTCATCAATAAAGACCGCAGGCTCAGTTTGTATAATATCATTAAGAATATTTTTAACTACTGCGGTATCTGCAATATCATCAGATGAACTTCTTGCCTGTGCTTCAGTAATTATTTCTTTGCCAAGTATGGGGTGCTTTTTTCTCAAATCAGTCCAGCAATCACCGCGATCAAAATCCGGCATATTAAAAACAGATATAAAATTTATACTGTTTACTTCTTTAAGGAACTCGATATTATCCTGGTCCTCATTTTTTTTGAAAGCTTCAATACCGGATTCACTATTAACAAAAAATATATTTGTGAACTTACCCCGTATGGTAAAATAAATCGTGAGGTTATTTGCCGTAATTCTTATTATGCGGTCTCTTTCAGCTATATCAATTAAAAGCAGGGGAGAGGGGAGTACATTGCTATAGAAATCAATAGTATTTTTTTTGGCCCGGTGGAAGCTTCTTCTTAAGTTAACATAAGGAAATCCGGGATTAGCAGATATTTCCAGGTATTTCTCCTCAGCGTCTGATTTGAATTCCAGAATCAGTTTATCCTTATCCTGTGTAAAAACAGTACTGAGAGAAAAACCCTTCAGTTCTTCATTTGCCTCAATAATAAACCTGTTAAGAAAGAAATAATTTTTGAACATTGATAACCAACTAATAAAAAAATAACTTTGTGAATAAAAATGCGCTTTAATATATTTGAAATCAACAAACAACCGGGAAAGAATATTGACTTCCTCCAACAGATTCCAATCTCTTAAAAGCGGCTTTCAGCCTTCCTTCTGGGTAGCAAATATAATGGAGTTATTTGAAAGATTGGCATATTACGGCCAGGCTACCATTTTAAGTCTTTTTTTAAGGGATCATCTTAATTTTAGTGAATCTGAAGCGGGGCAGCTTTCCTCCATTTTTGGCGGACTTATTTATATGCTTCCTGCATTTGCCGGTGCATTAGCGGATAAATACGGATTCAAAAAAGCATTTTCTTTCGCATTTTTTGTGTTGGCCATCGGATATTTTCTTATAGGCTCTACAGGAATGGAAGCCTTCTCCGGATTTTATTCGGGCTTTGATTTATACTGGGTACTTACATTAATACTCATCTTTACCGCTTTTGGAGGATCGTTCATTAAACCCAGTGTGTTGGGCACCGTAGCTCTTACTTCTACACCGGAAACAAAATCACTTGGTTATGCAATATATTACTGGCTGGTAAACATTGGCGGTGCAATTGGACCTTTGCTTGCCTTTGTGGTCCGCGATTCATTCGGAATTGAATTTGTTTATGTAGTATCCGCTGTTAGCTGTGCCTTAATGTTTATATCAACCAGAATTTTCTTTAAAGAACCTGTAGCAAAACTTGAAGAGCAAAAACAAAAACTTAGTGATGTTATCATGAACCTGTTTAAGGTTCTTGTTAATTTCAGATTTATATCATTGCTTTTAATATTCGGCCTTTACTGGATATTATTCTGGCAGTTCTTTATTATCATTCCGTTTTATATTGCAGATTATATTTCTCTTGATTCACCTATTGAGCTTATAGTATCCACCGGCGCATGGACAATTATGCTGTTCCAGATACCTGTAAACAGGTTAACTAAAAATATTACTACACCAAACGCTATTATTATAGGTTTTATATTTGCCACTTTAACCTGGCTTATCTGGTATCTTGTTCTTCCAAATATTCAGGGCGTTACCTTTAATCCATTCGGGATAAGAATAGACTTAAGCCTTTTTGTTATAGTATTTGGAATATTCCTCTTCTCAGTAGGGGAACAGACCCAGGCACCCAGATTTTATGAGTTTATAGCAGAGCTTGCTCCTAAAGGGCAATTAGCTTTGTTCCAGGGGTATTCATTTTTACCTGTTGCTATTGCATGGGGGTTCGGCGGAACAATAGGAGGATGGCTGTACCAGTTATACGGTTTTGGGGGAACTAATAATCCTTCAATTATCTTCCTGTTTTTTACAGGCGTAGGTGTTTTAACTGTTATTCTTATGTTTATTTATAACTGGTATATTAAAAGAAGCAATAAAGTATAGATAAGAAGCCTCTTTACCCTATTATATTCAGTATAAGTAAGCTCTTAAGGCATTCCAAATCAATCCTTTGTTCCGGTGGTTTGTTAAAGAAAACCTCATTTGATATATTTGTTATGTAATGAAAAAACTGCTGGAAAAACCTTTCATAAGAAAAATATTATATGCCTTCCTTGGCTTTATATTACTTTTTTTGTTCATTGATTATATCTTTATGCCCTGGTATGTTACTTCACCCGAAACAGTAGTACCGAATGTTGTTGGATTAAGGCAGACACAGGCTATGCAGAAACTTGAAAATATGAATCTTGAGCCAATGATAGGCGATACCACTTATGATGAAAAGTACCCCCGGGGAACTATTGTATTACAGAAACCAAAAGCAGGTGCCGTTGTAAAGGAAGACAGGAATATTTACCTTTTTATAAGCGGCGGAGAACCGGTTGTGCGTGTCCCCCAGTTAAAGGGAAAATCTATAAGGGATGCTAAATTTGCTCTTGAACGTTTAGGTTTAAGCCTGGGTAATGTTGAGGAAATTCCATCAACTAATCCGCAGAATATGATATTTGATCAACAATTTGCCGAAGGAACTCCCTTAAAAAAGGGTGAAAATGTTGGTGTTTCCGTTAGTATTGGTATGGGAGATGAAGGCACTATTGAAGTGCCTGATCTGATAGGTAAATCTCTTACTGAAGCTGAAATAATTCTTGCTGACAGTTCTTTAAGAGTTGGCAAAATTAATTATCAGCGTTCATTTTCACTTTTACCAAATACAATACTTGACCAATACCCGAGTAAAGGTAATAAAATAAATCCCGGTGACCCTGTAGACCTGTTTGTTACAAGAGCTGCAGAACCAACCGAAGAAAAAGAAATTATAGAAGAAATAAGATGAAACTTATAGCCCCTTCAATATTAGCCGCTGACTTTTCAAATCTTGCCCAGCAAATAAGAATGGCGGAAATAGGCGGTGCCGATATTATTCACTGCGATGTGATGGACGGCCAGTTTGTCCCGAACATTACATTTGGACCGATAATAGTTAATGCAGCTAAAAGAGTGTCGGAACGCCCGCTTGATGTACATTTAATGATTGAAAAACCTTATGACTATGTTGAAGAGTTTGTAAAAGCTGGTGCAAATTCAGTTACAGTACATTATGAAGCTGCCAGACATTTGAACAGGGTGATACAAAAAATAAAAGAGCTTGGAGCCAAAGCGGGCGTAGCTCTTAATCCTGCTACACCTGTTCATGTTTTAAAGGATATTGCTGAATATGTTGACATGGTTTTAATCATGTCGGTTAATCCCGGTTTTGGAGGACAGACTTTTATTCCCAACTCTTTGCGGAAAATAAGGGATGCAGTTTTACTGAGGGAAGAATTAAATGCTAAGTTTTTAATTGAAGTGGATGGAGGAATAAGCCGCGATACCATAAGAAGTATTTCAAATGCAGGGTGTGACGTTTTTGTAGCAGGCACATCAATATTTAAAGAGGATAACATCTCTGCCGCCACTGCAGAATTAAGAAATATGCTAAACACCATTGAAGTGTAAAGGCATTATAAATATGCTTCTGCAAACTTCTGTTTTTTAAGCGTGCTTAGGGTACGCTTTTTTTTTCAGTAAGATAAGCTATTCACAATGAACTAACACTGAATAAATCATGTTTTTATTAAGGCATGTTTTTAAGTATAATTTTATTAAATTGATTAACTAAAAAACTACTTGGTTTAATAAATCCGGGTTCTTCTTGATCATTCAAATCATAAATCTGTCATACCAGGATGTATTTAAAACATACAGTTCCCGCTATAAGATCTACAGGGATGTTTATCAAAAAGGACTGTTTGGTTTGGAACTAAGGGATATCCGGCCGAAGTTAGCCGACATTGTTCAGAAAATAGTTCTTAAAGAAAAACAAATCTGCTACAAGCATAAACAAGATGATAACCATTTAAACCTGTTTATACCGGGATCTATATGGGACTTCAAAGACCTCTCGCGGAGAGTACTTTCAAGCGGTGATGAGGATCTTGGCTATAAGCTTATAAATGTTATAAAAAACTATGAAGAATATGAGCTAAAGTCTTTCAATATAGGCGATAAAGAGTTCTTGTTTAATAATACTTATATTATGGGCATTATTAATGTAACCCCCGATTCTTTTTCAGATGGAGGTTTATATAACAGCCCTGAAAGTGCAGTTGAACATGCTTTAAACATGATAAACAGCGGGGTTAACATCGTTGATATTGGAGGTGAATCTACACGGCCCGGTTCAAAACCTGTTCCGGTTGATGAAGAAATTAGTAGGGTAATTCCGGTTGTTGAAAAAATCTTATCGTTAAACAAGAATGCAATAATTTCTGTTGATACTACAAAAAGTAAAGTTGCCGGTGAGGCATTAAAAGCAGGAGCTAAAATAATAAATGATATCAGCGCCGGTGAATTTGATCCTGAAATTATTAATGTAACGGCTGAGTATAACGCTGCTCTTATACTTATGCACATGAAAGGAACGCCGGCGGATATGCAGGTAAATCCTTTTTATACTGATGTAGTGGAGGAGATATATGATTTCCTTTTTGAAAAAACTCAAAAGGCTGCTAAAGCCGGGGTAAAAAATATATTTGTTGATCCCGGCATAGGTTTCGGGAAAAGAATTGAAGATAATTTTGAAATTATCCGCAGACTTGAAGATTTTAAATGCCTCGGATATCCTGTTGTTATTGGTATATCCAGGAAATCATTTATAGGAAAAACACTGGGGCTGGATACGGATAAAAGAGATACTGCAACTGCAATTCTTGAATCAGTTGCTGTAAAAAACGGAGCAAGAATTATTCGTACCCATAACACATTTTACGGCTTGCAGGTAACCAAATTATTAAATAATATTCTTTAAATACTGATGTTTGAAATATTTAAGATAGGTTTTATATCTGTTACTTTTATTGATCTTATTGATATAGCAGTTGTTTCATTTATAATTTATAAATTATATACAATATTAAAAGGAACTATTGCCGCTCAGATATTTATAGGATTAATGATAGTCCTTTTCCTCTCCTTTGCTGCCCAGGCAGCTAATTTCAGGGCATTAAACTGGCTGCTTAGATTAGTTACCGATATTTGGGTTATAGCATTTGTAATTCTCTTTCAGCCTGAGATAAGAAGACTATTGGTAATAGTTGCCCGCAATCCGTTTTTTAATTTATTTGTTAAAGCTGAGGCTATTGAAGTTCCTTCCATAATAACAGATGCAGCATTTGAGCTTTCACAGCATCAGCATGGTGCATTAATTATTATAATAAAATCCACCGGGATAAGGGGCTTTGCAGAAACAGGTGAACAAATTAATGCTAAACTCAGTAAAGACCTCCTTCGGACAATCTTTTTTCCCCGTTCTCCTCTTCATGACGGCGCAGTTATTGTTAAGAATAACATAATAGAAGCGGCACGATGCACACTTCCTCTTTCATCCACAACAATGGTGGAAGGAGAGTCTTTGGGTATGCGTCACAGGGCCGGCCTGGGGATTTCCGAACAGGCAGATGTTATCAGCGTTATTGTATCCGAGGAAACCGGGGGTATCTCTATTGCTGAAGATGGCGTTTTAACAAAAGGTTTATCAAGAGAAGCTTTAAGAAAAAGATTAACCCGGGATTTCAAATCTACATCGGTGAAAGGGTGGAGGGGGCTAATCCGCCTGTATAGACAGAAAAATAAATAAATTACGTTTTCCGGAAGAATGGGGTGATTAGTTAATATTTCGGACAATAATAAACTTATGATGAATATGCTAAAACCCAATTCGCATGGCTGATAATAAAAAATGGAGAATAAAGGATTTACCTGCTGATACGGCGTTTTGTAATGCTGCCAAAATTGTACTGGAACAAAGGCTCTCATCCCTGGTATTATCTATAAAAGCTTATTTTGAACAGAGCTCTCCTGAAAACCTGCATAGTGTTAGAATTGCGCTAAGGCGTATGCGATATACAATGGAAATATTTTATGACTGTTTCGCTCCAAAAAAATTTATGGCGGTGTATAAAAATCTTGAAAAGCTCCAGGATTTAACCGGAATGGTTAGAGACCTTGATGTATTAAAGGAAAATGTTGCATTATTTACTGCCGGTAGTAAAATCAAAATTCCGAAGAATTTTTTAATCAAAATAGATGCTAAAAAGGAAGACTTAACTAAAACTTTAAAATTAGAGCTGATGAAATTCTATCACAGCAAAAGAGTAAAAAAATTTATATAACGTAGTATTAAAAAAAAGGAGTTATAATGAAGCTAAGATATTATGCTCATTCAGCCTTTCAGATTACTACAGAGGACAATAAAAAGATCCTTGTTGATCCTTTTCTTGATGATAACCCAAATTCACCTGTTAAATCCAAAGATGTTGAAGCTGACTACATAGTTTTATCCCATGCACATGGAGATCACCTCGGTGATTCATTTAAAATTGCAAAACGTACTAATCCCTTGTTTATTTGCGTAAATGAGCTGGCAAACTACTGTGCTTCCAAAGGCTTTAATGCTCATAACATGCATATAGGCGGCGGTTATAATTTTGATTTCGGAAGAGTAAAGTTTACTATTGCTCATCATGGTTCTCAGACACCTGAAGGCCAATATGCCGGCGAACCCGCAGGCATGATATTTACAATAAAGGGAAAAGTAATTTACTATACAGGCGATACCGGGTTGTTTTATGACATGAAATTGATAGGAGAAATGAATCCTGTTGAATATATGCTCCTGCCGATTGGGGATAATTTTACCATGGGTATAACTGATGCGGTAAAAGCTGTGGAACTGGTTAAACCTAAAATTGTTATACCGCTGCATTACAATACATTTCCGGTTATAAACGCTGATCCAAACGAATTTAAGCAGAGAATAGAGGCCCTTGGAATAAAGTGCAGAATATTAAACTACGGTGAGGAAATTGAGCTATAATTGGATGAACCTGGAATAAACGAATTCATAGGATATATCAGTTCAGGAATAATTTTCGTTTGATTTAAGTAAAATATAAACCCGGGATATAAAATTATTTTTTAACTGGCTATTTCAGGAAAAACAATTAAAGGTTATCTTTAAGAACAAAAAAAGAACAGGAATATCCCGGTAATTAATGGCAAAAGTTATATCAATAGCTAATCAAAAAGGTGGGGTAGGAAAAACCACTACATCTATAAATCTTTCCTCTTCTCTGGCTGCGGCAGAAAAGAAGACCTTGTTGATTGATATCGATCCTCAGGCAAATTCATCCTCAGGTTTAAGTGTAACTAAGCGTTCACCATCTGTATATGAGGTTCTTATAGGGGCTGTGGACTTAAAGTCTGCAATAGTTAATTCCTATATGCCGCACCTGGATATTCTCCCCTCAAATATTAACCTTGTAGGGGCAGAAATTGAAATGGTAGATATGCCGAACAGGGAGAAACTGCTTCAGGCTGCTCTTAATGAGGCAAGGCAAATGTACGATTATATACTAATTGACTGCCCTCCTTCATTAGGCTTGCTTACATTAAATTCTTTAACGGCATCAGATTCGGTTCTTATTCCCGTTCAATGCGAATATTTCGCCCTTGAAGGTTTGGGACAATTATTGAATACTATAAACATTGTTAAACAGCATTTTAACAAAAACCTTACAATTGAAGGTGTTCTGCTTACAATGTTTGATACACGTCTGCGGCTTTCTCACCAGGTTGCAGAAGAAGTAAAAAAATATTTTGGTGATAAAGTATTTAATACAATTATTCACAGGAATGTTAGAATTTCTGAAGCTCCTAGTTTTGGAAAACCTGTAATTCTTTATGATGCTATTTCTTCCGGTTCAAAGAATTATATGACACTTGCTTCCGAGCTTCTTGAAAGAAATTCTTCCGGACAAAAAAGTAACGCTATATGAGTAAGATTAAATCGGGTTTAGGACGGGGATTAGATGCATTGATTCATCAGAATTATAATTCTGATGAACAAAAGTCCCCGGATTATTCCGAAGTAAAGCGTGATGAAGGTAAACAGTACGATATTCTGGCAAAAATTCCTGTTGAAAATGTTTCACCCAACCCCTTCCAGCCTCGTCTTCATTTTGAACCGGAAGCCCTTGAAGAATTAAAAAGATCTATCCTCTCCAACGGCCTTATTCAGCCTATTACTGTAAGAAGAACTGATGATCAAAAATATCAGCTTATTTCTGGTGAAAGAAGATTAAAAGCTTGTATTGAAATCGGGTACAGGGATATACCTGCTTATATTATAAAGGTAGACTCCGACGAAGCAATGCTTGCCATGGCGCTGATAGAAAATATTCAGAGAGAAAAACTTAACGCTATTGAAGTTGGCACGGCATATAAACGACTTATGGAAGAATGTCATTTAACCCAGGAACAGATTGCCGATAAAGTAGGTAAAGACAGATCAACTGTTGCAAATTCTATAAGGCTGTTAAAACTTCCCGATGAAATACAGCAGAGCCTTATCAGAGATGAAATTACGTCCGGCCATGCAAGAGCCTTGATAAACCTGCCAAGCCCGCAGCTTCAGCTTGATGCACTTAGAAAAATAAAGGAAGGCAGCCTGTCCGTAAGAAAAGTTGAAGAACTTGTTAAAAAGCTTTTAAGCGGCCCCGGTGAAGGTAAAAGATCGGTTTCTTTTAAAGCTAAAACGCCAACTGCTTCTGCCGGGTTAAACGATATAGAAGATAAGCTTAGAAAAGTATTCGGAACTAAAGTTATCTGTAAACAGAAAACAGATGGTTCGGGTGAAATTGTAATTGAATTTTATTCGAATGATGAATTGGAAAGACTTTTTGAACTTTTTGAAATCATTGATAAAACTTACCATTAAAATAATATTCCTTGCGCTGCTGATAAATATTGCTAACTTTGGGCAGACAGCCGGTTCTACTAGCAGGCAGGATTCACTTCAATCTGACAGCCAAACCAGTGATTCTGTTTTTTTGATGAGAAAATCACCCTGGGGGGCTGTTCTGAGAAGTGCTGTTCTTCCCGGTTGGGGACAAATTTATAATGAATCTTACTGGAAAGCCCCCATAGTTTGGGGAATTGCTGCATGGCTTGTTTATAACTGGATTGATAATAATGATCTTTATCAGGATTACAGAGAAAGATATTCGTCTACATTATCATCAAGGGACCAGGAATACAGGAATTTTTACAGGGATCAGCGTGATCTTTTTGCCATATATATGGGTTTAACATATGTACTTACTCTTGTGGATGCATATGTGGATGCCCATCTGTTCGATTTTACGGTTGAAGAAAATTTATATACCCGGCAGCCAATGCTTGGTATAAAGTTTAAATTTTAATCATGGCTTAATCAAGCTATTTAATCCGGACTATTAGCCGTGTACAGATTCTAAATATTTATTTACTTTTCTTTTTCATAGTATTAATAAATCTGTGCCCCGGAATATTTTATGAAAAATCCAATTATCTGTAAAAATTGTAATGCTGAAAATCCTTTTTACCAGCATATATGCCTTAACTGCAAATCATATATGCGGGAGAGAGTGGTTAACATAGACCTGTGGAAAGTTGTTGGGTTACTTATAGAAAACCCGGTTAAAGGCTTCAGCCAGATAATTCATTCAGAGCATAAAAATTTTGTTTCGTTTATAATTATTTTTGCTGCTCTAAAATTAATTATAGATGCAGTATTTATTTCAGTTGCGTATAAGAATGATAATGCACTAATGAATTTTCTTCCTGATTATCTTATATTTTTAGCCGTCTTTTCTCTTTCGCTATACCTGTTTTCATTCATACTTAACTTGGTTGATAAAAAAATAAACCTTCCAACAAGAGTAAAAGATCATTTTGCCGTTAACTCTTATGCATTCATGCCTCATATATTTGCACTGGTATTTCTTCTACCACTTGAACTGATTCTGTTCGGTGGTTTTCTTTTTTCTTATAACCCATCGCCATTCCAGTTAAAGAGTACACTTGCATATACCTTCCTTGTTTTTGAATTTTTAATAATTGCATGGGGAGTATTTTTAACTTTTATGGCTGCATATACTCAATCAGGCAGTAGAAGGTATTCATTATTTGTTACTTTATCCTTTTATTTACTCCTGTCTTTAATAATATTTTTATTTATACAGTTATTTTTGTAACATAAATTTCTTATGTATTACAGAAATTGCAGAGCTTATCCAGGGCCAATCAGGGTTAGCTTTCTGCGTTTGAATATTTATTCCTTATATTTATAATCAATTGAGTATTAACTTATTAATTATATAAAATAATCATGAACATTTTTGAAAAAGAAAAACAGTTATTTCTTCCAACATATGCACGTGTTCCGCTTGATATTGCATACGGAGAAGGCGTTCATTTATTTGATAAACAAGGGCAGCGCTACCTTGACTTTTTTTCCGGCCTTGCTGTTAATGCACTTGGTTATGCTCATCCGGGGATAAACAAAGCAGTTACTGAGCAGTTATCTAAATTTGCTCATCTTTCAAATAATTTTATAACCGATGTGCAGATTGAATTTACTGAGCTTTTGCTTAAATACTCGGGAATGTCCAGAGCATTCCTGACAAACAGCGGCACTGAAGCTGTTGAGGGAGTAATTAAGATAGTAAGAAAAAAATACGGCCCCGATAAAATAATATACTCACTTACAAATTCTTTCCACGGCAGAACCTATGGAGGCCTTACATTAACGTGCAAGAAAAAATACCAGGATGATTTTAAGCCTTTGCTGCCCAATATATCTTACATTGAGTTTAATGATGTTGAAGACCTGAAGAAAAAAGTTAATGCTGATACTGCCGCTGTATTTGTTGAGTTTATACAGGGTGAGGGAGGAATAAATGTGGTATCCCGGGAATTTGCTGATACTTTGAAGGAATTACGGAAGCAGTATGATTTTGCACTTGTTGCAGATGGTATACAATGCGGTATTGGAAGAACCGGAAAACCCTTTTCATTCCATCATTATGATATAAAACCCGATATTGTTATTTCAGCAAAAGCTATTGGGGGCGGGCTTCCTCTGGGAGCATTTTTAACCTCAGAACCTTTTGATAACGTGCTGGATGCCGGGAAACATGGTACTACGTTTGGCGGCAATCCGGTTAGCTGTGCAGCCGGTATTGTGGTTTTAAGGGAAGTGTTTGAGAATGGCCTTATGGAAAAAGCTGCTGAACTTGGGGAGTATTTTATTAATGAACTGAATGAACTGAAAAATCAATTTCCTGACGACATAAAAGAAGTGCGCGGTAAAGGATTTATGCTGGGAGTTGAAATGAAGTATGAATGCAGTAAGTTTGTTGAAAAATTAAGGAACAGGAAAGTCCTGGCAAACTGCACAAACCAATTTGTTGTAAGAATTCTGCCCCCTCTTATTGCAAAAAAAGAAGACATTGATTTCTTCCTCTATAATTTTCATGAAGTGCTGAAGAATAAAAATTAGATGAATATTAAAACTGATGTATTGATTATCGGCAGTGGTATAGCAGGCTTGTTTGCGGCGTTAAAAGTATCAGATTTTGCCGATGTTGTGCTGGTTACAAAGAAAGAAAAATCAGAATCAAACACTAATTATGCCCAGGGGGGTATTGCATCCGTGCTTCACGAGCAGGATACTTTTGATAAGCATATAAACGATACTATGATTGCGGGAGCAGGTCTTTGCAACCGAAAAACCGTTGAAATAATGGTTAACGAAGGTCCTGAAAGAATAAAAGATCTCATAGAAATAGGAACAGAATTCACACGTAAAGAAGGGAAACTGCATCTTGTAAAAGAAGGGGGACATTCACTTCCCCGAATTGCTCATGCTGCCGATCTAACCGGAAAAGAGATAGAACGGGCTTTAATAGCGAGAGTTAATAACCATAAAAATATAAAGGTTATAGAGAATACTATAGCAATTGATTTAATAACTGAACATAATATTCATAAGCTTAAAAACGCCCCTCTTAATAACCGGAATTGCTGGGGAGCCTACGTACTGGATAATGATAAAAAAGAAGTAATAAAAATATCTGCCCGTGCTACTATTATTGCTACCGGTGGTGTTGGACAGGTTTATATGCATACTACAAATCCGGCCATAGCTACAGGGGATGGTTATGCAATGGCGTACAGAGCCGGAGCACAGATTGGAAATATGGAATTTGTGCAGTTTCACCCTACATCATTTTATAATCCTAACGGCGGGAGCAGCTTTCAAAACCCGTCATTTCTTATCTCAGAAGCAGTAAGAGGTTATGGCGGAGTACTCCGTACCAAAGACGGCAGCAGGTTTATGCAAAGGTATGATGAAAGGAAAGAACTTGCACCAAGAGATATTGTGGCAAGAGCTATCGATAATGAATTAAAAAAACGCGGTGATGAGTTTGTTTATCTTGATGTAACCCATAAAAAACCGGAAGAAACGATTGAACACTTTCCTAATATTTATAAACATTGTCTTGAACATGATATCGATATTACGAAAGACTTTATTCCTGTTGTTCCGGCAGCTCACTATGCATGCGGCGGCATTTATGTGGATGAATTTGCCAGGACATCATTAAAAGGATTGTACGCATGCGGTGAAGTTTCAATGACGGGGGTTCATGGAGCTAACCGTCTTGCAAGCAATTCTTTACTTGAAGCGGTTGTTTTTGCTGAAAGGGCATCAATAAATATTGAGGAATTTCTTAAAAATTATTCCGGTTTCTTACCCGAAATTCCTGATTGGGATGATTCGGGTACCTTAAGTGCTGATGAAAATATTTTAATAACTCACAGTACGAGAGAAGTTAAGCAGGTAATGTGGGACTATGTAGGAATTGTCAGATCTGACTTAAGGCTTGAAAGAGCTGCAAAAAGAATTCATAACATCTACACCGAAACCGAAGAGTTATATAAAAAGACAAAGATATTTGAAGAAATACTTGGGCTGAGAAATATTATAACCTGTTCACATATAATTATTAAATCAGCTCAATTGAGAAAAGAGAGCAGGGGATTACATTACACACTTGATTACCCGGCTACTAACCCGGATGCTATTGATACTATTCTCAGGAATACAAATCCGTAAGGAGTTAAAGTTAAAAGTATTTGTCAAAACTTTAGCCTGACATTTGATTTAGAACTATTGCCCCATACCTTATACCTTTTGTACTTACAATAACTTCATCAATTTTAAGTATATTCATAAGGTGGAATAGAATCAATGATCCGGCAAGCAGCACATCTTCTCTTCCGGAAACTACTGCTTTATATTTTTTCTTTATCTGAGAGGAGGAGAGGTGTGTCAGTTCAGATATGATAGCTCCTATTTCGGTTTTTATAAGCTTACTTCCTTCAATTAAATCCTCATCATACTCATAGAGGCTTTGCTTAATACACGCCAGAGTAGTTGGGGTCCCGGCAATAGCAATAGTCCTGCTAATAATAAAATTCCTGTCATTTAACTCTTCGAAAATATTCTGCAGGTTGGCATTAAAAGAAACAATATCTTCCATTGCAGGCGGATCATTTTTAAAGTAATACTCTGTACTGCTTACTACTCCTGTGTGAAAGCTTTTCCTGAACAGTATTTTGTCTCCTTTACCTGTAATTATCTCAGTGCTGCCGCCTCCAATATCAATTACAAGGACTGGTTCATCACTATCTGCATCAATAGTTGCCCCCAGGTATGAAAGAAATGATTCTTCTTCGCCTGTAACAACATTAACATCAATCCCGGTTTCCACTTTAATTCTATTCAATAACTCATCCCTGTTAGAGGCAATCCGGAATGCATTTGTAGCTGTTGCTATAATTTTATCACAATTGCAGCTGTCTGCAATTCTTTTATAATCCCTGAGAATCTCCAATAACAGCAATGCTTTATCATCAGAAATTGGACTACCGGGTGTTAATCCTTTTCCAATCCGGGGGATTTGATGTTCATTAAGCAGTGTTTTTAATTTCCCGGTGTTTATATCATATTCAGCGATAACCATAAGAATGGTATTGGTACCGATATCAATTGAGGCAATAGTCATAAAATTTTTATATTTTTAATTACTGGTAAAATTAACTTTTCATTGTTATTAGGGATAGAGCACCCCATTCCTATAAAGACACTCTCTTTTTTAGAGAGATATAATCCATTTTACAATTGTAAAAGTAATAATTCAAATACATAATAATTTATACATTTTATAAAAATTTATGAAAGAACTTTCACGATTATCCAAATTGTTCATGTTTTTAGCCTTATTATCAGGGGTGCTCTGGATAGGGGCATATTTAACAAGGTTATTTATTACATATCAGCTTTTTGTACCTGAAGATCTTTCTCTAAAAACTTATATTACCTCTGAAAACATAGGGGGAGTTTTTTCTACCATTTTGCCTGCAATTACAACAACGTTTGTTTTATATATTGTGTTTATATTAGGATATATATTATTCCTGGTATCATCAAAAATAAGTCTTAAAAAGAACGGCTGGCTGTTTATTGTAACACTTATAATTTTTATTACTATGCCCTTTGAAGTCTATTTAATGACAATTGATTACAAACTCCTATCATTGCTTAATACAGGTGAATTTGATAACTCACTGGTGTTGTCTTTATTTTTGAACAGAATTAAAGTATTGGGCAGTTTCCCCTTAGTTGAGATTTTTTGTTACTTTTCAGTAATTTATTTTATCCTATTTCAGCCATTAACAGCAAAAGAACCTGCCGGAGCAGGTACGGTATGAAAATTAAAGAAAAAGAATTCGAAGAAATAATTCAGGATTTTAAATCTCTCGCAAGTCAGCTTGGTGCCGAAGTACGATTTGAAAAAGGAGATTTTAAGGGAGGCTATTGCATCCTGAAGGACAGTAAAGTAATTGTTATAAATAAAATGGCTAATATGCAGAGGAAGGCAATGATCCTTTCTATGGCCCTAAAAGAACTTGGTGTTGATGAGATATATTTAACACCAAGGATGAGAGAAATTATTGATGAAATGTCGGAGTCAACATGAGGATATTAATAATAAACGGGCCTAATCTTAATATGCTTGGCTCAAGGGATTCTTCGCATTATGGTGATTTATCACTTAAGTCCATTGAAGACCTTGTTAAAAAAGAATTTAGGGACGAAGAGTTTACATTCTTTCAGTCTAATATTGAAGGTGAAATAGTTAACTGTATACAGGATGCAACGAAGAAATATTCGGGAATAATTATTAACCCCGGTGCATATGCTCATACGTCAGTTGCAATAAGAGATGCTCTTGCAGATATTAAACTTCCCAAAGTTGAAGTACATTTATCTCACCTTGTGAACAGGGAAGAGTTCAGGCAGACTTTATTAACAGCCGGCGCCTGTAACGGTTATCTTAGCGGGTTTAAACAGCATATGCGGGGGTCAGGATGACGTCTGCGTCTCGAAAGACCTGCGCGAAAATCCGCAGGGCGCGGGTGCGCATGCGCTGGGCCTGGAGATAATCGTGCGCGC
>JAWOJF010000293.1:0-11231 GCA_046481785.1 Ignavibacteriaceae bacterium
AGCCTCCATGCTAATTGTTTTCTCCCACGACTTAAAAGTCGTGGCAATTGATATCTTCTCCTTGTGAAGTTAAGGCTGAGTTGTGCAACACTCCCTGAAGCCTGGGGAAATCAAACAAAAAAATATGGGCTTTAGCCCCCGACGAGTCACAACAGCCTGAATGTTCCTAAATCAGGGCTAAAGCCCCTACTAGTGCTTTCAGCATTCCCCATGCTAAAGCATGGAGTTATTTAAAAACTAAATTTTTGCTCTTGCACTTGCTCTTGAACTTGCACTTGCTCTTGCACTTGCACTTGAACTTGCTCTTGAACTTGCACTTGAACTTGCACTTGAACTTGCACTTTGCATTAGTAGGTATTTCTACCTATACCCTCCGGGTAGTTTTTTGATAAACACTCCGTACTTCTTCCCATTTAATATCTGCTTTACTAAATATAGTTTTCTAAAAAAAAAGAAAACCTTATGCGAATTTTGATTATTGAAGATAACACCAGAATGCGGAAAATAATCTGCCGGTTTATATCTGAGCCGGGTGATGTTATTATGGAATGTTCCGACGGCGATGAAGCGTTAGCTGCTTATACAATATTCCGCCCTGACTGGGTTTTAATGGATTATGAAATGGCGCGTGTTGATGGAGTTACTGCAACAAAAGAGATTATGGAGAATGATCCATCTGCTAAAGTACTGATAGTATCTCAGTATAACGATATCGAAATACAGGAAGCAGCAGTTAATGCAGGTGCTATAAAGTTTATTTCAAAAGAAAATCTAATAGAATTAAAAAGAATAATAAGTAACTCTTAAGGAATATTTATGAAAAGACATATTATACTTTTCCTGATTTTGACAGGATATTTTACCAGCCTGTTTTCTCAGATACCTGTTACTAATCTGAGACTTCATTTAAAAGCTGATGCAGGAACATCAACTACAACGGATGGTGCCGCTGTTTCTTCGTGGGCAGACCAGTCAGGCAACGGTAATAATGCTGCTGCCCCCGGAACTCAGCCGGTATATAAAACAAATGTAATGAATGGGAACCCGGCTATCCGTTTTGACGGAGGATTTACTTATATGCAGTTGCCTGCACTGGGTATACAAAATAACGATTATGAAATATTTATTGTGGCACGTACAACGAGCAGCGCAATACAATTTTTAATTGGCGGATCAACTGAGAACTATGAGATGCACCTGAATGGGGGTAACGGTGCACGTTATATCCCTAATAGTGGTACTTATCTTGATAAGGGAAATGATGGCGAATACAGTGATGGTAATCCACATATCTTTAGTATGCGTGCATCGTCAACAGAAGGTGTTGTTCGTGTTGATGGCAGTGATGGTGAAAGTACATCCACTGATGCCCGCAGTTCAGATGGAGGTGGACTGGTGCTTGGTGTCCGTTCGTTAGGAGCTTTTTATCTGGATGGTGATATTGCAGAAGTAATCATTTATAATTCTGTTCTTTCTTCTATTGACAGGATAAGCGTGGAACTTTACCTTGCTGAAAAATACGGAATGAATTTACCTGTTCTATTTACAGTTAACAGTACTGCTGATGTTGATACAGGTACGGGAAATCATGGCACTCTCCGGTACATAATGAATAAGATTAATGCTAATGCATACTCTTTAACATCAGTAATTAACATGACTAATATATCCGGTACTATCACATTAACAAGCGCACTTCCACCGGTTAACTACAATACCACTATTATTGGTCCCGGGCAAGATAATCTTACTATAAGCGGAGATAATTTATACCGTCCATTTTTTATTGGAGCCGGAACAGCACCGTTCTCGGAAATTTCACCCGCTTCACCAAATGTCCGCATAGAACAACTTAAAATAATTAATTCTCATGGAAAAGGATTTAACGGAACTGTAGGCGGCGGAGCCTCAGCAGGAATGGGGGGTGCCATATTTCTGAATAGCGGAAGTGTTACAATTGATAATGTAAGTTTTGAGGGAAATCAGGCTTCAGGTGGAAATGCAACCGGCAGTTCACGCGGTAGTGGCGGCGGTGCGGGCTTTGGAGGTACTGCAATATCAGCTACAGGTGGTGGAGGCGGACTGCTTGGGGGTGTTGGCGGATTTCCAGCTGGTGGGTTTAATTCTGCCGGACATGGAGGAACAGGCGGCGGGGGCGGCTCCTCAGCAGCCGGTGATGCAGGTTCCGGCGGTTTCGGCGGCGGCGGTGGTTCAAGAACAACGAATGCAGGTTTTGGTACATATTATCCCGGAACTGGTGGTTTTGGCGGCGGCGGCGGTGCCGGGCCTCAGTTTGGCGGCGGCAGCGTTTTTGGCGGCGGTGCTGCATCAACAACTCAAGGGGGCGGTGGTGCCGGAATGGGTGGTGCAGTATTTAATAAAGGCGGAGTACTTATTATTTCAAATTCTACATTCTTTAATAATTATGCTAATGGAGGCACCGGAGCAAATAACGGAGGTTCATACGGGGGTGCAATTTTTAATTACAGCGGATTTTATTCATTTCAGAATATAACATATGGAACAGCAGAACTGGCTAACTCTGCCGAAAACCAACCTGATTTATTTATCTATTCAGGAACAAGTGCAATTCCTGAAGCAGTTACACTTCCTGCAAGTAATGTTACTGCCGCAACTGCTATAATAAATGGAACAGTGAATACAAGAGAACTACCGACAACTTATTATTTTATGTATGGTACTGATCCATCTTCTTTATCAACTACTTTAGGTACTCAAAATGCAGGAAGCAGCGGGACAGTTAATGTGAGTGCAAACCTTTCCGGATTATCATATGCAACTTTTTATTATTACAGGATTATTGCTTTTAATGCTGAGGGATCGGATACATCCTCACTTGGTTCATTTATTTATGATACTACATTATCAAAAACAAATCTTGCATTATGGCTGTCTGCAGATAAAGGTATGGATGTATCAGGTGGAATTATTTCAGGCTGGTATGACCGTTCGGGAAATTCAAATAATGCCACTCAAAGCTTATCCGGTAATAAACCTGCATTACAGGCTAATGAAATTAATGGATTACCGGCAGCCAGGTTTAATGGATCCAGTTCGTATTTAAATCTTCCGGCAGCATCCACCATAGGAATTCAAAATTCAGATTACGAAATGTTTTTCGTTGCAAAATCTTCATCTTCCGCAGTGCAGTTTCCAATCGGCTCATTTGAAAATTATGAGCTGCAGCTTAACGGTGGTGTAGGTGTAAGGTATATCCCGGCAGGGGCTCCGTTTCTTGATAAAGGAAACAATAATGATTATACAAATGGGGAAGCGCATATTTTTGAAGCTAAAGCAACTTCATCAAATGGTATTGTTCGTGTAGATGGCGAGGCAGGCGGGTACTCACTTACCGACAGAAGAAGCTCCAGCCCGGCAAACCTTGTATTAGGAAGAAGAGCGAACGGAAGCTTTTACTTTAACGGAGATATTGCTGAAGTGATTATCTATAATACAAGTTTGAGTTCAGATCAAAAACTTGCTGTCATTCAGTATCTCACTGATAAATACAATTTAACCTACTCAATTGTTACTGAACCTACTATACAGTCCGCCAGCATGTTTATTGATAATGTATCAGATACTTCTATGAGGGTTACTGTAAATAAAGGAAATGGTTCGCGAAGAATTATTCTGGCAAAAAGCGGAAGCAGCGTTGATGCTGTTCCACAAGATGGGGAGATATATAATGTGAATGCTCAGTTTGGTGCCGGTTCTCAAATTGGTTCAGGTAACTTTGTAGTATATGCCGGTACAGATAGTATTGTAACCTTAACGGGACTTACATCAAATACCATTTATCATTTTGCAGCGTTCGAGTATAATGGTACAAGTGGTGAAGAAGATTATTTAACTGTATCTCCTGCAGTCGGGCACGATACAACAAATTTCAGCCTTCCCGTTGTTTTGATGCTGCAGCCTTCAGATTTAACCTTAACAGGAGCAACACTGCGTTGTTCTATTAATCCGGGCGGTTCTGAAACTACATATCGTTTTATTTATGGAACAGACTCCGGCGCTTTAACAGATACAATCCCCTCACAAAGTGCCGGGAATGGAATATCAGATCAAATAGTTACATCTGCAACAGGCAGTTTAAACCCGGAAACTGTTTACTACGTAAAATTAGTCGCCCAAAATGCCGGGGGAATTTCAGAATCTGATATCATAGCATTTATTACAGATACAACTTATGCACGGGCAAATTTGCGTTTATGGCTGAGAGCTGATGAAGGTACTTCATCAACAATTGATGGCGGCAGTATTTCAATATGGACTGATGTTTCAGGCAACGGGCACGATGCATCTCAATCAAATGGAATACTACAGCCGCAGTACAAGGAAAATATTTTTAATGGGATGCCTGTTATTCGTTTTGACGGTACAAATGATTTTTTAACTACTGTAACAACATCTGCGCTTGGTATAACTGATTCCGATTATGAAATTTTAATTGTTGCAAAAAGCAGTTCTTCATCAATTGGGTTTTTATTCAGTGCAGCCAATGAACAGTTTGAGGCTCATATTAATGGCGGCAGCGGGATACGATATATTCCTAAAGCCGGTTCATTTATAGACGATGGAACAGCTAATCAATATCATGATGGCAACCCTCACCTGTTTGTATTTCGCGCAACCTCTTCAGATGCAAATGTAAGAGTAGACGGAATTAACGGAGGATCAAGCGGAGTATCAGGGCGAAATTCATTTAATGGTGCTTTAAATTTTGGTGTCCGTTTGGGAAATATATTACCGTTAAACGGAGATATTGCAGAGATACTAATCTACAACCGGGTTCTTGAAAACGAAGAACGTGAAATAATTGAACCTGCCCTTGCGCAAAAATACAATATAACTTCAGGCATGCTGCCGGTTGAGCTTACCTCTTTTACTGCAGAAACAAACCGGCTGAATGCTACAATAAAATGGACTACCGCTACTGAAGTAAATAATTATGGATTTGAAGTTGAGAGGCAAGCCCACAGTCCACAGTCTTCAGTCGGCAGTCAAACACAAGTAGGCAACCCGCCTGCCGGACGTGCAGGTGGGCAGTATGCAGCAGGCAATCAATTGCAATGGGATAATGTGGGTTTTATTAAAGGCAACGGCAATAGTAATTCTGTAAAAGAATATTTATTTGTTGATAAAAACCTTTCAGCAGGAAAGTATTTATACCGCTTAAAACAGATTGATATAGATGGTTCATATGAATACTCTGATGAAATAGAAGTTGAAGTTGGAGCGGCACCGCTTGAATTTAATCTTGTTCAGAATTATCCTAATCCGTTTAATCCATCAACATTAATAGAATTTACATTACCTGGAAACGGTATTGCTTCGTTAAAAGTATACAATATGCTTGGAGAGGAGGCAGCAACATTATTTAATGAGTATGCTGAAGCAGGGAAATATCAGCAGGTTAGATTTGATGCTTCTTCATTTGCCTCAGGGATATATATAGCAAGGCTTCAATTTGGTAATCAGCAGGTGACAAAAAAAATGCTGCTGCTTAAGTGATAGATTTAGCAGGAATATAAAAGTAAAAATTAGTGAATTAAGGTGTATTAACCCCAGGCTTAGGGCTTAAGCCCTGAATTAGCTTCAGTTCAGGGCTAAAGCCCGTTATATTCTTTAGGCTCCCCCATGTTAAAACTTGGGGTTAATCAATAAAATTTAATATTTATTCCTCAGTCTTTAATTTTTACACAATCTCTTCGGTGGAAATTAATGATCATGCTAACTAAAAAATGAAAATACATTGACTCAAATTGACTTTTGGGACTGCCTGCATTATTGAATAATTTGGTCGTCTCAGAGACGCAGACAATCCGTCGGGGCGAATGCGCCGTCGGTTTATTTTCTTATAATTTTTAAAAGCTCTTCTGTTTTTTCTTCCATTAGTTTTTTATCACCGCGGCTTTCAACATTCAGGCGGATGATCGGTTCGGTGTTGGATATTCTTAAATTAAACCGCCAGTCAGGATACTCCACACTTACACCATCAAGATGATCTACTATGCCGTCGGAATATTTTTCTTCAATCTCTTTTAATTTTCCGGCAGGATCCTTAATTGTAGAATTAATTTCTCCTGAGCATGGATATGCAGCAATCATTTCTTCAACAAGCTGAGAGAAAGGTTTGTTCTCTTCAGATATTAATTGCAGTATAAGCAGGAAGGGGATCATTCCGCTGTCTGAATATGCATTATCTCTGAAATAATGGTGTGCCGACATTTCACCGCCGTATATTGCATTAACTTCACGCATTTTCTCTTTTATGTATGCATGTCCGCTTTTTGAAACTACAGCATTACCGCCGTTATTTTTTACCACATCCAGGGTATTCCAGACTAAGCGCGGATCATGGATAATATTTTCTCCTTTATTCTTTTTCAGAATTGATTTAGCAAGCA
This sequence comes from Ignavibacteriaceae bacterium, assembly GCA_046481785.1. Taxonomy (GTDB): domain Bacteria; phylum Bacteroidota; class Ignavibacteria; order Ignavibacteriales; family Ignavibacteriaceae; genus JAWOJF01. The sequence continues at coordinate 6,435 of JAWOJF010000293.1, forward strand.
GTCCTACTATATAATATCCCTCAATAAAATTCCCCTTTTCATCAAAGAAAAAGCATCTGTCATAATCGCCGTCCCATGCAACCCCAAGGTCAGCTTTATTGCTAAGAACAGCATCAATAGTTGCTTTCCTGTTCTCAATCAATAAGGGATTTGGAACACCATGGGGAAAATCCGAGTCAGGTTCATGGTACAGTTTAATCATTTTAACAGGTATTTGTTTCTCAAGTGCATCAAGAGCAGGCCCTGCACACCCGTTGCCCGAATTAACAACCACTTTTAAGGGATTTATTTTTGCCGGGTCGTAAAATTTTCTGAGATTACTTATAAAACCGCTCATTACATCCTGGTGTTTTGTATCTCCGGGGTCTCCATGTTCCTCTATTTCATTATTAAGTATCATTCTTTCAACTTCATTTAAACCCGAGTCATACCCTACCGGGACAGAATTTTTCCTAACAAATTTCATCCCGTTATATTCGGGCGGATTATGGCTGGCAGTAATCATTATACCGCCATCTGCCTCCAGTGCCGAAGTAGCATAATATACCATCTCTGTTCCGCACAAGCCGATATCAATAACATCAACGCCGCTGTCATTTAATCCTCTTATCAAAGCATCCGATATTGCTTCGGATGATTTTCTTATATCATGGCCGATAACCATTGTACCGGCGTTAATAAATTTTGAATATGTTTTCCCTATTTTATATGCCAGTTCTACATTTAATTCAGAAGGAACTTTCCCCCTGATGTCATATGCTTTAAAGCAATTTAATTTTTCCATTTATTGAGTCTCCGGGCTTTTAGGTTGAAAAAATATCATGGAATTAATTCTGAATTACAATTGTAGCTGAAAGATAGTACATTTGGTTCAAAAATAGTGTGAACTGGTAATTCAGACTGTTTAAAATAAAAAATTTACAAGAGAAATATTTTTCAATAGACTTTTTGTTTAATACTGCTTATGTTTAGTCACAAAATATTGAGGGAGCACATTATCGCTACTAAGGATACCATTAAATGGCACTTCGCTAAATGCAACAATTCCAGATGTAATTCCATTTTTCTGGTTAACCCTGAGGAAACACCCGGGGATTTGGGGTTTATTTGTCCGGAATGCAGTACAAAAACAACTACTTCACATGTAGTACAGTGCTCAAGCTGTAAAACAATTCTGAATTTTGTACGTGCCGCTCCAAATGAGGAAAAGGTTGTTTTTAATGTTCCGAAATGCTCTCATTGTATCGGCACAGTTGAAGATGAATGGGAAATTGAACCATTATATCAGCCGGACTCTTATATCTGATTCTGCTGCTGTCATCGCTGCCATTATCTGATTATATTATTCTTACTTTAACCCGGTGTATGTTCGTAACAAATGTTATGATGCACTTCTGTTTCCATTTTCCAAAGGAATATGTGCTATAAGTCTTAATATATTACATCTTAATATAGTTTAGTGTATTATTACCTTTTTCACCATCCCAAATAATCTTATTTTTACATCTATATTAATTTAATACTGGATAGTACTATTGAAATCTCTTAATAATATAGTGTATGTTTTATTTCTGCTTCTAATTTCAGGCTGTTCATTTACTCAGAAAATTGAAAAAGATACAGTTAATATTAAGCACTCACCCGCCGCTAATATTTTAGATACTGTAAAAGCCGGAAAATTTGATAACGGCAAAATGTGGACTTTTGAATATCCGCCGGTAGATTATTTCACCAAAGAATATGACTTTACACCCTCTCAGAAGTGGCTGGACGATGTCCGTCTCTCAACACTCCGTTTTGCAACATATTGTTCTGCGTCTTTTATATCAGAAGACGGATTGATAATGACCAATAATCACTGCGCCAGGGAAAGTGCTGTTGAAGTTTCATGGGAAGGGGAAGATTTGCAGAAAAACGGGTTTTATGCTGAAACACTTGCAGAAGAAAGACCCGTACCCGGCTTATTTGTTGACCAGCTTGTATTAATAAAAGACGTTACTGATGAAATTAAAACAGCAATGGATAAAGGTAGTACTGAACGGGAGAAAATTGAAAACGAAGAAAAAATTATTACAGAGATAGAAAAAAGGGAAGGGGATGCAACAGGGTTATCGGTTTCTGTTACTCCCCTGTATAACGGCGGAAAATATTCTCTTTACGGATATAAACGTTATAATGATGTCAGACTCGTTTTTACCCCTGAACATCTTTTGGGGCATTTCGGCGGAGAGTATGATAATTTTACCTACCCGCGGTATAACATGGATTTTGCTTTCTTCAGAGTTTATGAAAACGGATCACCGTTAAAGACTAATAATTATTTTAAATGGAGTAAAAACGGAGCTGAACCTGGTGAACCGGTTTTTGTTGTTGGAAATCCCGGTTCAACCAACAGGCTGCTTACCGTAGCGCAATTGGAGTTTCTCAGGGATGTTTCGTATCCTAATACTTTGGAGTTATACTCTTCACTGGTAAATTTTTATCAGGAACTTATTGAACAGAAAGCCGATTCCAGTGAGAATATTTATGTGCAGTTATTACGTTATATGAATGCTAAAAAAGTTTATGAGGGTCTGATTGCCGGGTTAAATGATCCTATTCTTATGCAAAGAAAAAAAGATTTTGAGAATACGTTTAAAAATGAAGTTAGCGGCAGAAGTGAATTAAATGATAAATACAGTGATCTTTGGGACAGGATTGCTGAAATTCAAAATGAGCTGAGAATTTTGACAGGTAAAATAGATGCCTTAACCCTTGACCAGGAAAAATCCCCGATTTATTTTTTTGTTGCACAGGATGTTATTGATCTTGCAGATGAACTAAATATGCCGGAAGATGAGAGAAATGAAAATTATGCCGGACCTGAACTGGATAGTACTATTTCTGCCATTATTCCCGAAGATTATGAACATAAATTAAATAAAGAGCTTCTTACAAACCAGCTTCGGGATTTGATTAACAGTATGGGGCAAGATGACCCCTTTGTTCAAAAAATTACCGGTGGAAGAAACGCAGAAGGTGCTGCCGATCATATGCTGGAAAATTCAGTAATAGATAACCCCGATGAATTGCGGCTGCTGATAAAACAGGGTTCTTCAGCAATTTTTAATTCAAATGATCTGTTTATTTATTTTGTTATCAATTCATTAAAAAGCATGAATGAATTTGAGCGAAGATCGATTGGGCTGGGTAATACTGAAGAAATATATACACAAATGCTTGGAGAAGCATTCTTTGAAGTTTATGGAACATCAATTCCACCGGATGCAACTTTTACATTAAGGATCTCTGACGGAGTTGTTGAAGGCTATCAATACAATGGAACTATTGCCCCGCCGATAACTACATTTTACGGGTTATATGACAGGTATTATTCATTTGAAGGAGAGTATCCGTGGGATTTACCTGAAAAATGGCAGAATCCTTCTGAAGATTTTGATCTGGAAACTCCGTTTAATTTTGTTTCAACAAATGATATAACAGGCGGCAGTTCAGGGAGTCCCGTTATAAATAAAGAAGCAGAAATAGTAGGCGTAGCATTTGACGGCAATATAGAAAGTCTGCCGGGAAGTTTTATTTTCAGGACAGAAAGAAACAGGATGGTATCAGTTCATTCTGCCGGAATTATGGAAGCATTATCTGATATGTACGAGACGGACCGGTTAGTTGATGAGATCCTTAACGGAAAAATTACAAAAAAGGAAACGGCATTAACGGATTAAGAACATGGCTGCATTAACTAATTCATGCAATCATGCTTTCGTGCATTTATGCTGATATATTTGTACCTTATAATGTATACTTGGTTTGTAAATGGATCGAAAAATATTTTGGAAACGTGCCTCCAAATGCAAAAGCATACTCAGTACCTAATGCAAGTTTAAATCCTTTTTTATACAAATCTGTAAAATCTATTCCTGCTGCTAAGGAAAAGACAACACCAAAATTCCATGAGTTCGTAAATGAAAAAGTTCTGTCATTCAGGTAGACAAATCCAACTCCTTCTTCAAGGAAATAATTATTTTCATAATCCTGCGTAATTATACCTTTAAGAGAAATTCCTTTTATAAAAGGGAAGTAGCTGTTTCTTGTTCCGGGTAGTATATTATCAAAATCACCATTATAAATAAAACTCAGCCTGTTGTAGAAATGACTGCTGAATCCAAGGTCAACATCCAGGAAAAGTGATGAAGTAAAGCTGCCGATATCGGGCGAATCCCCACTGATATATCCGCCGCCAACCGAAGCGCCAAGAGCAAGACTTTGCGCGCGGGTATTATTGTTAATAATCACACTTAATATTAACAAAACAAAAACTGCAACACGGCCAAAAGTATTCATGTAATTTTCCAGTTATAAATCTGATAAAATTAAAATAAAGAATTTAGAGTTATAATAAAGTGGGAAATTAAATATATTTGCATTTCAATAAATTAGAACGGTAATAAACCCCTATTCCAAAAACCGGGTTTATTTTTGAAATTAATTTAAGGAGTTATAATGGCAAAAAAATCTGAAATAAGATTATTTGTTGAGCTGGATGATAACAGGATACCCGAAAAAATTGAATGGGAAGCTACCGATGCGGGTTTTAACGGGAGGAAAGAAGCAAACTCAATGATGGTTTCTTTCTGGGATAAAAGTGATAAAGTTACACTGGGGATTGATCTGTGGACCAAAGAGATGCTTGTTGATGATATGAATATCCATACCCACCAGGTACTGCTTAAACTTGCCGATACATACAGGAAGGCAACAAAAAATGCCGAAGGTGCAGAACTGATTGAAAATTTTGCC
>JAWOJF010000006.1:0-4130 GCA_046481785.1 Ignavibacteriaceae bacterium
CTCCATCCGCGCCTGGCTGGATTGCCGGGGATAATGGTACTATTATAATGACTTCAGATGGGGGACTAAACTGGGCGTCACAGTCGACCGGGACAAATGAATACCTTTTTTCAGTATATTTTTTAAACCAGAACACAGGCTGTGCTGTGGGATTTGGCGGTACTATTCTTAAAACATCTAATAAGGGAACAGACTGGATAAAACAAGAAACAGATTTTATCTATACACTACATTCTGTTTATTTTATAGATGAAAACAGGGGATTTGCCGTGGGTATGTTTGGTACAATTTTATCTACTAACAATGGTGGTGAAAGCTGGGTAACAAATACTAATTTTTCCGGTGATACTTACTCATCCGTTCATTTCCTTAATGAAAACAGAGGCTGGATTACCGGCGACAGAGGCCTCTTATTAAAAACCACGGATAGCGGCGCTGAATGGGATACTATTTCTTCAGGAATAAAAAATAATCTGAACTCTTTCTTCTTTTTTGATGAAAATACCGGCTGGCTTGTTGGCAATGAAGGTACAGTTTTTAAGACATCTGACGGCGGAGAAAACTGGAATTCTCAATCAACCGGAATAACTACGTGGTTTAACTCTGTTTATTTTACTGATCCGTATAATGGATGGATTGCCGGGAATAATGATTTAATTATCAATAGTACTGATGGAGGTATTACCTGGTCGATACAGGCAATTGATACCCTTGTATTAACCAAACATGCAATATTTTTTATTGATAAAAATAATGGCTGGGCAGCCGGATATGATTATTTACACAGTGATGGAACTATAGTAAGAACAACCAATGGCGGAAAAGACTGGGTAAAACAAACATCAGGTACAGGATACAGACTGACTTCTATTTATTTTATAAATCATGATACCGGGTGGGCTTCGGGGATAAGAGGAACTATAATTAAAACTACTGACGGAGGTGCAAACTGGTCTATACAAAATACAGGAACAAGAAATGATTTAAACTCTGTTTATTTTGTTGATGCAAATAACGGCTGGGCTGTTGGTGAAAATAGTGTTATCCTGCAAACCAATGATGGTGGCAGTAACTGGTTAGCTCATTCAAGCGGTGTGCCGGGAGTTTTATCATCTGTCTTTTTCATTAACCCAAATGCCGGCTGGGCTGTTGGCTGGGAAGATGACATGAGTAATGGAATAATAATTAAAACTACTGACGGAGGGGACACCTGGGATGATCAATCGAAGGATTTAAAATCACCTTTATATTCAGTTCATTTTATTGATAATATTTTAGGCTGGGCAGCAGGTGAATATGGAACAATAATTAAAACCACAGATGGAGGAGTAGAATGGAATTATCAAACTACATATACAAAAAACAGATTTGAAAGCATACATTTTATTAATAAAGATATTGGCTGGGCTGTTGGCGAAACCGGGGCGATACTAAAAACAACAAACGGCGGAGTAACCTTTGTTTACAGCAATATACCGGAAATACCAAAAAATTTTGTTTTATATCAGAATTATCCTAACCCTTTTAATCCTCTTACAAATATCGAATTCTTTATAGAAACTTCAGCGGATATTGAACTGAGTATTTTTAATTTATTGGGACAGAAGATATGCACTTTGTTCAATGGATTTGCGGCACACGGCAAACATAAAATTACCTGGGATGGGAAAAATGATGCCGGCATAGTTGTAACTTCCGGCGTTTATATTTGTAAGATGGGAAGAACAGCCGGACCTGTAGAAACAAAAAAGATCATTTTTTTGAAATAAAATTTTTCCCAACATCAAATTCAGTATTTGATCAATTCAATAAGGTGTTTTATATTTATTAACATATCCCCTGTGGAACTGTGTGTTAATCCCCTTGTCTCTGTGTGTAATATTTTTTGTTACACATATTCCACAGGTATGTACGGAGATAAACTGTTACTTTTTTCATCATTTTTACCTGCCGCTCAAAAATGTCCAAAACTCTCATTTTACGGCTCAAATTTTTCTAATTCAGATATAAAAAATCGGAGGAATTGTTCGATAATTGTTGTAAGGAAATTAATTACTTACTGAAGCAGGGCATTGCTATTATCAGTTAGTATTTTTATTTATTAAACCGGCTATATAATGAGTTTTTTAGGCATACGTCATAATTATGATACAAAAAAAGATGATAAACCTTTAATAGAAATACTTCCCGAATCTGAAATAAATGAATTTATAACCTACAGAACTGAACTAGAAGGAAAAATTAAAGAGAAATATGGATTGCCCAAATTTACCGGCAGACTGAATCTTATGAAATTGAGAGAATACCTTGAATTGATAAAAGCATGTCAATGTGAAGGAATAGTTGAATACAGAAATAAACGTAACAGGGAAACATTAAATTTTGCTAAATTTAAAAATAAATCTGAACCATCAGGTGAAGAGGCATTTTCTTCAATAATTGTTGAATTAATGGATAAGATTAAATTACCCTGGGTAACCAGGCGCTTCAACATTTATGATTATCCCTTTCAAATGGATTACCGGGAGAAGGAAGGCAAACAATACCTTGCCTTCAAAAAAGATTTTGATTACCAGAATAAGTATTCTGCAAGCTACTGGCTTATGATAAGAGAATCATAAAACCCTTAGTCACCTCTATCAAAAGCGGTATCCCGCAAGCGTGTCCCCAAAGAGATTCCTGAATTAAATCCCAGAGGGATGTAATATTTATAGGAATGTTATGGCCCAAAAAACAAAATCTTAAAATCCCTTTAGTTATGAAATAAAAGACAGCATTTAGTAATAAAAAAAGAAGTAATTAATATGTTTAGGATTTAGCAAATCTGTCTTAACTTAACGCCTATGCTCTTTTAGAGGGGACTAAGAGTTATCTTTTAACTTAATTGCATTTCTTACAAATCCATCCGCATCTTTTAATTTTTTACGTGCATCATCGGTATTAACATTGGCTTTAATCATTACCAGTGCAGTTTTAACATGACCCTCAGCTTTTTGCAGGTACTCCGCTGCTTCTTCGTATGATGCACCGGTAATTGTCATTATAATTCTTTTTGACCGTTCAACTAATTTATTGTTAGTCATCTGAAGATCAATCATCATATTTTCATAAACCTTGCCAAGCCGTATCATTGAAGCAGTAGTAAGCATATTTAATACAAGCTTCTGTGCAGTTCCGCTTTTCATCCTTGTTGAACCCATAATAACTTCGGGACCGACATAAGGACAAATAGCAACATCAACTTCAGTAATATTAAATTCAGAACGCGGGTTGCATGTTATGTATAGTGTTGCTGCGCCAATCTCCTTAGCTTTTTTAACTGCGCCGATAACATAGGGTGTTCTCCGGCTTGCAGCAATTCCGCATACAACATCTTTACTGTTTACCTTTGCTTTTAATACATCAAGTGCTCCGTTATCTTCATAGTCCTCCGCGCCTTCCTGTGCTTTAAACATTGCTTCTATTCCGCCGGCAATAAAACCCTGAATAAGTCCGGGGGGTGTACCAAAAGTGGGGGGACATTCAGAAGCATCAACAACACCAAGGCGACCGCTTGTACCGGCTCCGAAATATAAAAGTCTGCCCCCGTTTTTTAATGCCTTAACAATTAATTCAACAGCCTGTTCTATATAAGGGAGTTCTTTTTCAACAGCAAGCGGAACAGTTTTATCCTCATCATTAATTATTTTTAATATTTCTGAGGCAGAAGCAGTATCAATATTCATTGATTTGGGGTTACGCTGTTCTGTAGAGAGTTTGCTGATTTCTGAAAAGAGATTTTTAGGATCACTCATTGTTTAACCTTGTGTTCAAATAAATCTAAGTAAATATAGGAAAAGAGAATGTTGAGAGGAAATACAAAAAATATGCTTTTTGCCGGATAAAATTTTTTTCAGTGCTGTCCAAATTAAAATTATTATTAAAATAATACTCCTAAATAGAGGCAGAATCCGGATTTTTTTTATTATCATCAAATCGATCCTCAATCTATCGTCCCTACGGGACTTTATTTCATTCTGTAATTTATTCTATAATTGTAATAATTACAGGAATACAAGGACTTATACCATAAACAGGTAACTATATGTTAAGGTATAATATATATTGCTGTTTTAAGTCCCGTCAGGGAC
>JAWOJF010000014.1:0-10468 GCA_046481785.1 Ignavibacteriaceae bacterium
ACCAGGGGCTTAATTATATGTTTTCCTGATACCGGAGTTTGGTTTGCCTTCTGAATTATAATTGCTTTTATAATTCTTTCTTTCTCCTTTAGGTCAGTAGTGTTGTGTAAAGAAGGATTAAGTGATATAAGTATTTCCTGAAGTCGTTCAATATCCAGCTCTTTTAATTTCTTAATTTTGATCTCGTTAAAGTCGGCTTTTAACAGGTCATAATTCTGAAGGATAGCATTTAAATATAGCCCCGTTCCGCCGGCAAGAACCGGCAGATTTCCTCTTTGAGTAATATCTTCAAAAGCTTTATTAAAATAATTCTTAAAGAGGAAAAGATTAAACTCCTCATCGGGTTCAATGATATCAATAAGATGATATGGTATCTTTTTATGATTTACTATATAATCGTCCAGGTCTTTCCCGGTCCCAATATCCATTCTCCTGTAAACCTGCCTGCTGTCGGCAGAAATGATCTCCCCGTTAAATTCGTATGCAAGCTTTGCCGCCAGTCTTGTTTTGCCTGTGGCAGTAGGCCCAAGTATTACTAAAAGATTATATGTATTATCAGACATCAATTAAATGATAAACCCAATCCCGGTATTATGGATTGGGTTTATTAAAAAAGTATTATTTTAAATATTTTATGCGGCAACAGGAATTGAAATAACAAAGCTAATACCTTCATCGTCTTGTTCAAGTTCAATCTTACCGTTATGATCTTTAATAATTTTAGATGCTATAGATAAACCCAGGCCTGCAGCATTTTCTTTCCCATAGCTGAAATACGGCTCAAATATTTTATCTTGTATTTCCGGCGGCACAGGTTTACCGTTATTCTTAATTTCTATTTTAACATTATTTGCATCAGAGGTAGAGATAATATAGATATTGCCTCCTTCGGGCATCGATTCACAGGCATTTTTTGTTATTTGATAAATTGCCTGGTATAGTTTTCCTCTGTCAATACTAACAAGTGCTGTAGTATCAAATTTTTTAAATAATTTACTCCCCTTAGATTCAATATAATCCGCAAGTATTCCAAGTATCTCATCAAGTGCCGCATTTATAGTAACGGGCTGGGCTGACATGGCAACCTTATCTTCGGCAAAATCCATCAGAGCCTCAGTAGTACCGGAAATAATATCAGCCTGTTCAATCAGCAAATCAACTACTTCATTTAATTCTTTTGAAATACCCCTTTTTTTAATTTGTTCAGCATAAAATTTTAATGTTGATACAGGATATTTTATATCTGAAGATATTAAACCGGAAAATTGTTTTAAGATATTATTTTTTTCTTCCAAGGTAATACCACTTGTTTGAGTTTCTTTATTCGTTATTGGTTCATCAGTTTCTTCAGGAGAAAAAGCTTCAATAGCACCCATCACTGCTTCTTCAGGCGGAATCTCAGTCCCTATTTCATGTTCTGTAAAATCCTGAAATGTAAGACTATCTTCTTCAATCCCGGCATCGTCGTTTTCTTCTGTGCTTTTTTCAAAGTCTTCTTCAGGCGTAATAACATGTTCCTCAGCCTCATCAAATATATCTGAGGTAAAATCCCATTTAAGGTGATCTTCATCATCTTCAGGTACATCATCAGCCTGACCTTCCTCAGGTGAATGACCTTCCTCAGGTGAGTGACCTTCCTCAGGTAAATGACCTTCCTCAGGTAAATGACCTTCCTCAGGTAAATGACCCTCCTCGGGTGAATGACCCTCCTCGGGTGAATGACCCTCTTCGGGTGAATGACCCTCCTCGGGTGAAGCTATTGCTTTTTCTTCCTGATCAGGTTCAACATATATTATAGGTTTCTCATCAAGAAATATACCCTCATCCAATGCACTTTCTTTTAAAAGTCCGGCCTCATCATCCTTTAACCCCGGTTCATTTTCTTCTTTACTAAATTCCGGCTCAATTCCTTCATCTTTTAATTCTATTTCAGTCGTCTGATCCTTTAATTCTATTTCGGCTGTCTCATCCTTTAGTTCTATTTCATCGGTTTTATTTTTTAACTCCGGTTCAGTTTTTTCAGGTTCAGATACATCAGTTCCTGCATTATTTATTTCATCATACTTTTCACTAATCTCCTGTTCAGGATTTTTACGTGGTTCGTCTTTTTTCTCACCTATTTTAAATTTTTTGGTAGATTCTTCGGTTTTTAAGAAAAAACTCTTTTGCCCTTCAACCGGTACAGGATCTTCCTGCTCATCAGTATTTAAGGATTTATATAAATTCTTTTTGATGACGGTGCTTTTATTTATCAGGATATTTATGGCATTATCATCAAGCCTGTAGAAAAGGCAGGGAGTATTTGCAACCGCTGAAGATGTGCGTTTGGTTTTTTCCAGTAATTCTTTTTCCCCGAAAAATTCGTTCCTGCCGTTTTTTACAATGACCGGGCTGCTAAAGACACCGGTTATTTTTAGTTTTACCTCTCCCTCTAAAATAAGGTATATATAATCAGACTGATCCCCATTCTGATATATTATATCCCCTTCTTTCTTTTCAACAAAATCTTTTTGACTTATATTGAGCTTAAGATTCTTATCTGTTCCTTCAAACAGACTATTTGCTCTTACAGAAGCAGAGTTTTTACTTTGAAACATAATTATAGAATTACTAACCGCTTTTTTAATATGGTATTATAATGAATTCTGAAGAAATAGAAAAAGGTATCCGGCAGATTTATACAAAAGATAAGCGTTTGGCACCCATAATAGAAGTATGCGGAAAATGCGACTTGACACCCAAAAGAGATTATTATCACGCTATTTTAAGAGCCATAATTGCTCAGCAGTTGTCAACAATTGTTGCAAGGGTAATTATTAAAAGGTTTATGGACTTTTATAACCAGAAACCTCTGCCCGAAAGAATATTAAATACACCCGATGAACATCTGAGGAACCTTGGAGTTTCTTATGCTAAAATAAAATATGTAAAAGATCTCTCAAATAAAATTATCACCGGTGAAGTGCATTTCAGGGGCTTGAACAGGAAGTCTGATGAGGATATTATTGCAGAATTTACGCAGGTTAAAGGAATCGGTGTTTGGACTGTGCACATGTTTTTAATGTTTACTCTCGGCAGGTTAAATATACTGCCCACAGGCGATTTAGGCATTAGGAGGGCTGTTATGCAGCTCTACGGGCTAAGAAAACTACCCGATGAGAAAAAACTAGTGCTCATTTCTAAAAAGAACGGATGGACGCCTTATAATTCAATAGCTTCATGGTATCTTTGGCGAAGCATTGATATGAAGATTGTAAAATAACTCAAAAACCTCCCTAAAGAGATGCTTTTATCCATAAAAAAGATGAAAAAGTAAAAGACCATTGTGTTTTTGGCCTTTTACTTTTGAGTTTTGACTTAAACTTATTGTATTTTTGTATGAATCCTGAAAACAAATATTGCATCTGATGGATGAAGAACAATTGATAGAAGCCGCCAAAAGCGGTGACAGAAAAGCTCTTGCCGGGCTTGTAAAAAAATATGAAAAGACGGTATATAACTTTGCTTTTAAAATATGCCGGAATCCTGATAAAGCAGAGAATACCATGCAGGAAACTTTCCTCAGCATGATAAAATCTTTGCACCAGTTTGATGGTAAATCAAAACTATCTACCTGGTTATACAGGATTATTGCAAATCACTGTTTAATGGATTTAAGAAAAAAGAAGCATCAGTTCGTTTCTATTGATGATGATGAAGATGGATTATACGAAGATAAATTTACTGCAGACTGGAGTACAATACCATCATCTGCCGTAGAAAATGATGAAACAAGAAAAATTCTTGATGAAGCAATAGATAAACTTTCTCCTGATTACAGGGTAGTGTTTATGCTGCGTGATGTGGAGGGATTTTCAACTGAAGAAACCGCACAGATGTCAAATCTGTCGGTCCCGGCAGTAAAATCAAGGCTTCACCGGGCACGGGCTTTTTTAAGAAAAGAAATAAATGAGGCGTTTAGCAAATGACCACTGAAAATGAAATGAATACAGAAAAGGTCTCCTGTAAAGATGTGGCAAATCATATATGTGAAAGCCTTGGTGAAGAATTAAACTCACCAAGATGCCGGGCAATTAAAGAACACCTGGAAACATGCCAGTCCTGCAAGGATTATTTTAATTCTGTTGGTAAAACAATTGAGTTTTACAAAAAATATGAAATAGAGATGCCCAATGAGGCACATGACAGATTAATGGACTGTCTTGGTTTAAGTGACGAAAAATAAAGCTCCTTTCTGAATCTTATTTTAACTTCCTTCATCTTACCAAATATAATTTTTTAAATATAGCGGGGAATAAAATGCCTGATGTACATTATTATGAAACAACAGTAAAATGGGATAAAGATAGAATTGGGAACATTTCAGCAGATGGAATGCCAGATGTAACAGTTGCTACGCCGCCTGAATTTCCCAAAGGTGTGCCTGATATATGGTCGCCGGAACATTTATTTGTAGCTTCGGTAAATATTTGTTTAATGACTACCTTTCTGGCTATTGCGGATAATTCAAATCTTCAATTTAAATCTTTTTCAAGCAAAGCTAAGGGTAAACTGGAAAAGGTTGATGGAAAGTTTGCTATTTCTGAAATTGAGCTTAATCCCTCAGTAACTGTAACACAGGAGAAAGACGTGGAAAGAGCAAAAAGGATTATTGATAAAGCTGAGCAGAATTGCCTTATTTCTAATTCAATTAAATCTAAAATTATTCTTAACCCAGAAGTAAATCTGGAAGCATGATTAATTAAAACAGAAGGAAAAGTGAATGCCGTTATTTGAATATAAATGTAAAAACTGTGATACTAAATATGAAGTTCTTCACAAATCAGCAGTTAAACAGGAAGAAGTAGCCTGCCCAAAATGCCATTCCACAGAGAGTAAAAAATTATTCTCTGCGTTCAGTGCATCCATTGATAACTCAGGCGGTTATTCGGGCAGCAGTTGTGCAACGGGAAATTGTGAAATTCCTGCTTCCGGCGGTTGCGCTTCTGGTATGTGTGGATTAAATTAGGATATCCCATGAAGAAAATTATTCCGTACCTGATCCTGATAATTGTATCAGTAACTATTTATTTAACAGCCTTCACTCAAGAAAAGGATGAAAAATCTGGTATGACTGTTTCAGAGCTAAAACAAATGCAGAATGACAGCTTAGTTATTCTTGATGTAAGAACAGAAGAAGAATTAACTGGCCCCCTTGGGCATATAGATGGAATTGTTCATATTCCATTGCAGGAATTAAAGATGAGAATTAGTGAACTTGATAAATATACCGGTAAAAAAGTTGCTGTTATTTGCAGGAGCGGAAACAGGTCCAGCACAGCTACCGGGTTTCTTCGTCAGCAAGGCTTTGATGCCCATAATGTAGAGGGCGGAATGATTGAATACCGAAAAAAGGGACATTAATATTATACGGATTTTCGAATTGGAAAATCGGTAAATCTAAATTTCAGCTAATCTTCTTTTAGCTTTTTCCTTTGCATACTTATCTCTAAAATCCAGCACCTGGTGTTTTAACACCTGGCTTAACAGCTCTTTTTCTTTTATTTCATTCTTCAGCGCCCTGTGGGTTTTAGCCAACTGATAATTAGCGACAATCATATTGGGTTTTAATTTTAAAGCAGTGTTAAGCATCTTAATTGATTCTTCAAAGCTTCCATCAGGTACATCACCAAAGAATGTATTTGCAAAAGCCCTCTCAATCCAGCTAAGGTCTGATATCTCCCTGTGATAAATACCTAAAATAATATATGGAAGGTAATCATCAGGATTCATCTTTATAGATTTTTCGGCATTATTTTTAATTTTATGCGCAAACTTTATTTTATCTTTCCCCCCTACATACATAGCCAGGTTGCCGTAAGAAAAAGCTATATAAGCGTATACTGCTGCACTGTCAGGATATTTACTCTTAAATATCTCAGCAAACTTAACCGCTTTATTAATATAATCCTCTGCTTCATCACGTCTCTTCAGTTCCTTTAATTCTTCACCGGCATCGTTGTATGTTCTGGTAAGCTTAAGCAGCACTTCATAATTATCAGGGGCAATTTTGTACGCTTCCTCATATTCTTCCAATGCTTTAAAATTGTTTAAGTTTTTGTAATGCCTGTCTCCTGCAGCTATATAATCAGTATAGGAATTAGCCTTAACAACTGCTAAAAGAAGAATTGAAAGAGTTATAATTTTTATCGTTTTCATATAATCCCATAATTACTAAACAAAACCCCGATAAACGGGGTTATTAAAAGATAATTATATATATGATAAGAAAAAATGGAAATTTAGGGGAATTATTTAGTCCTTCCTTGCAGATCACTTAATACATTCCATTAATGCCTATATACCATATGACCACCATTATTTGATATTTCTTTAATTAATCCTATTATTTTTATGTTAATTCACAAAATAATTGATTCCGGCTACACCTTATTAAGATAGTATTGGTTTACTTTGTCCTGCTGGTAAACATACGTTATCTCAGTTTTTTAATTAAAGTTAAATTTTCAAAATATGAAGAGATAAGTAATTAAAAACAAAATGATAAAGAATACAGAGATAAAGAATGAATAGCTCAGAAGATTTAATTTTAACAGAACAAGTTGAACCGGCTAATCATTTCAGACTTTATAAAGAAGCATTTATAAGAACAGACTACAGGGGCAACATAATAGATTATGCTGTAACCTCTTCGAATGATTTGTGTTCATCTGAACCCCCCTCTTTTTTATATAAAAAGATAGATGATGTATTTCCTCCGCCCCTGGTAAATAAAATGTATGAAACTTTGTTTAAAGTGATACACAAAAATGTTGTGATTAATGTTAGTTTTTCTATCAGCTCCGGGAATTCCCGCAAAATATATAAAGCGCGTTTTATTCCATCGGTTAATGAGCAGATAATAATGGTGATAAGAGAGGTTACCAAAAGCAGAATTACACAAAAAGCACTGCTGAATTCAAAAAAGAGACTGAATGCTGTCTGGAAAAATTCAACAGACGGAATGAGACTTATTGATAAAAAGGGAACTATCGTTGCGGTAAATGATTCTTACTGCCGGCTTGTTGAATTGAATGAAAAAGAACTGATCAACCAGCCATTCCAGGTTGTCTATAATAATTTAAGTAAAGACGAACTTGACAAGTATATTACCCGTTTTGGAACACAATTCAGAGAAAAGAAAATAAGAGCATCATTTGAAACCAAAATTATTCTTCATAATGGTAACATAAAATATGTTGAAGTTGTAAATGCTTTTGTAAATGCAAATGAATCGGAGCACCTGTCTGATGATGAAATACTGCTTCTCTCAATTTTCAGAGACATAACCGCACAGAAAGAAGCGCAGCAGACAGAAAAGCTTCTGGCTGATATTGTTGATTCTTCACATGATGCTATCATTGGTAATTCCCTTAACGGAATAATAGCAAGCTGGAACACAGGGGCTGAGAAGATTTTCGGGTATTCTAAGGATGAAGTAAGGGGGTTATCTGTTTCCTTCCTTTTTCCGCCTGAAAGAGCTGATGAAATTTCCGGAATACTTGAAAGGATTGGCAATGGAGATAAGATTGATAATTATGAAACTGTCTGTGTTACCAAGGCAGGTATACCCATTTATATATCTGCAACATTTTCACCGATAAAAGATAGTTCACGATTCATTAACGGTGTTTCAATTATAGCCCGTGATATAACAGATAAAAAAGTTATTGAACAAAATCTCCGTGAAAGTGAAGAGCGTTACCGGAGTCTTATTGAAACTTCACCCGACGCAATTTTACTTACAGATTTTGAGGGAAAAATAATAATGGGTAACAGGCTTGTTGCCGGAATGCTGAGTGTAAATTCTATTGAAGATATAGTGGGTAATAGTATTTTTAATCACATACTTAAGGAGGAACGTTTCAGGGTATTCAGGGATGCAAAAAATCTGCTTGAAACCGGCAGGTTTAAGAATAAAGAATTTAATCTCCTTGATAAAGATGGGCAGTTGCTCCCGGTTGAGGTGAGTTCATCTTTAATTGTTAATAATATGGGGATGCCTTATGCGGTAATATCAGTTGTAAGGGATGTATCAGAACGTAAAGCCGCGCAGGAAGCTCTTAGAAATTCTGAGCTTCAGTTCCGTTCTATCTGGGAAAATTCAAATGATGGAATGAGGCTTACTGATGAAGATGGCTATACTATAGCTGTTAACAGGGCATTCTCTGAACTTGTCCAAATTGATGAAAACAATCTGATTGGAAAACCTTTTAATATAGTTTATAAAAACAGTGAAAATTTCTTCTTTGAAGAATCCTTAAACCTGTACAGAAAAAATTTCAGGGAAAGGAACTTCAAAACTCACAAACAATCAAAATCAACTTTTAACTGTAATAAAACAGTGGAGCTTGATGTTACTTATTCTATGCTGGAGTTTGAAAGGGGTAAACCGCTTCTGCTTGCAATTTTCCATGATATTACAGAAAGGAAAAAAGCAGAAGAAGAATTACGTAAAAATGAAAAACATGCTGCCATAGGAAAAATGGCCGCTTACTTATCGCATGAAATTAAAACCCCGCTTGCATCAATAAAAATGAATATTGATATGCTCAGCAGAAGTCTCGAAATTCCAAAGGAAAAACAGAAATCATTTTCAATAATTCAAAAAGAGATTAAAAGATTAAATAACCTGCTGAAAAATGTTCTTCAGTTCTCACGCCAGGTTGACCTTGTTTATGTTAATATTAATTTTTTTAATCTGGTAAATAATATCAAAGATTTTCTTGAACCTTCATTAATCGAAAAAAGAATTGTTTTTATTAATAATATTAAACAGGTTAACATTAAAGGGGATTACCAAAAACTTCATTCGGCACTTCTGCATATGATAGAAAATTCTTTAGAAGCTATTACGGGTTCAGGCGCTATCGAAATAAGTTCATCAGTTAACAGGCAGAATAACAAGGTATCAATATTTATTAAAGACACCGGCTGCGGCATTGCACTTACAACCCATATATTTGATCCGTTTTTTACTACTAAATCAGCCGGTACCGGGCTTGGACTTTCAATTGCTCAGAAAATTATTGAACAGCATAATGGTAAAATATGTCTTGTATCATCAAAGCCGGGTGAAACTATTTTCGAAATATCTTTTTTAAATCAATAAGTATAATGGAATCAATCTTAATAATTGATGATGATGATTCATTCGGTGAAACGCTGGAGATATTCCTTTCCGGAATGAATTATAATACTTTCCGCGCCTGTAATGGCGAGGAAGGGCTTGCATATATTGAGCAGAAGCGGCCCGATCTCGTTATTACTGACCTTAAAATGCCCGGAATTTCCGGCCTTGATGTTCTGAAGCAGGCAAAGGAGTTTGATGCCAATCTTCAGATAATATTAATTACCGCTTTTGAAGATATGCAGACTACAATTAAAGCTATGCAGCTTGGCGCCTATGATTACATTGAAAAATCAATGGACCTGGAAAGAATTAAGGCAATTGTAAACAGGGCATTGGAAAGCAAAAGGCTTAGTGAAAGGCTTGAAATAGCAACCCATGAGGATACATCTGAGTTCCAGCTTGAAAACAGTCTGGTAGGTAAAACTCCTGCAATGAAAGAGATATACAAGAAGATAGGAAAAATATCTTCCACCAGGGTAAATGTCCTGATACAGGGAGAAAGCGGTGTTGGAAAAGAACTGGTAACAAAAGTAATTCATTATACAGGGGTAACAAAAGACCAGCCCTTTATAGCTGTTAATTGTACTGCCCTTACAGAAACACTGCTGGAAAGTGAACTGTTTGGACACGTTAAAGGCGCTTTTACAGGAGCTATTAAAGACAAAAAAGGAAAGTTTGAACTTGCAGGAGAAGGGACAATATTCCTTGATGAAATCTCTGAGATATCGCCTAATCTGCAGGTTAAATTGTTAAGAGTTATACAGGAAAAGGAGTTTGAAAGGGTGGGGGGCGAAACAACCATACCAATGAAAGCCAGAATTGTTGCAGCAAGCAACAGGAACCTTGCTGAGCTTGCACAAAAAGGTGAATTCAGGGAAGATCTTTTTTACAGGTTAAAGGTGTTTACAATTGATGTTCCTCCATTAAGAAAAAGAAAAGCAGATATACCTCAGCTTGTTGTTCATTTCCTAAAAACAATTAATAAGGAGCTTCATAAAAATGTATGGAAAATACCTTATGATGTAATGGAAATCCTTCAGAATTATGAATGGGTAGGAAATGTACGCGAGCTTGAAAATACATTGCTTCAGGCAGTTGTACTGGCAAAAGGTGATGTACTTGAGAAAGAATATATCCTTTTAAGAAAAGCTGAAGTAAAAAATACAAATGAAGATTCAGCCCGGTTAAGTCTTGCAGAGATAGAAAAAATTCATATCAAACGTGTGCTTGATGATGTAAAATGGGATAAACATGAAGCAAGTAAAATACTGGGAATTGCGAAAACTACATTATATA
>JAWOJF010000023.1:0-9635 GCA_046481785.1 Ignavibacteriaceae bacterium
CTGCTAATGTTTCTACAGAAGTTTTTTTAACAATTTTCCCTTCGGCAGATACTATACCAAGCTTAATGTTTGTACCACCTAAATCAACTCCAACAGAATATTTACCGGATTTTGCCATTAAAGCTCCCTTTCTATAGAATCACAAAAATATTTCTGAAATTTAACATTTAAGAAGCTTTAATAGAAATAAAAAACAAATTGTTTTGAGGTAAGACAAGAATAAACAGCAAATTGTTACTCTTTTACAGCACAGGCTTTAGCGGGTGACCCGGGTAAACAAGCCATCAATGGCTAAAACCTGCACATAAACTATTCAGTAAACTCATAGCTGACAATTTTTAACTCCCGCGGATAAGAAATATTGCCAATAGCTGTATTTACAGTAGGCTGTGCATAAAGTGCCAGAGAAGAAGCTGATTTCTTATATCCGCCTATATTTAAGGCAAGATTAATTATTGCTTCATACCCTTTGTCTCTGAAAAAAGGGATAAGATCTAAACTCATCTGCATTGGTATAGTAACAACTTCACCTGTACCGGGAACACTTACAGGAGAACCAATATTACCGGTTATAGTTTCTTTATCATCAATCTCAAGCCTCCATGGGAAAGAATTGATTGAAGCGCTTGTTTTGGGATATCCCCCTTTACCATCATTCGGATTTTTTGCTTCCACATTAAGGGTAAAAGATACCGGCAGTTTTCCCTGTGCAAATGAAGATGAAAGTTTAATCAGTTCCACAGAAGAAAAATCCTGGAGACGTGACTTGTTTGAAACAGAAACACCACTTATAGTAAAATTGTTTACATCCCCCAGTTTGAATTTCAATCTGGACATATTAACAAAGGTTTCATACACGCTGCAGCTAAGATTGGTAACTGCGAAGAGAATAAGTATGAATAAATATATTTTTTTGTTCATAATACTATTTAATATTTTTTACACAGTATAATGCCTGTATAGGCTTGAAAAAAAATGGTTTATTGAAAAAATTTTTTTGATTCATCAATCTTCTTTATTATCACATCTGCTACATTTAAAGCTTTTAAACCATCTTCGCCGGAAACAACAGGTTTGGTTCCATTTAAAACAGAGTTAACAAAAAGCTGCAGTTCATATTGAAGTGCGTTTATCTCTTTTATCTCAGGCTGTTCGTAAATTATCTTCTTTTTCTTTTCACCAACTCCAATCTCGCCGAATGAAAGAAATGATGAACTGGGTTCTTCATCATTTGAAATCATCCTGTAAACTTCAGATACACCGGTAATAAAATCCAGCGAGATATAATGATCCTTCTGAAAGATTCGCATTTTCCTCATCTTTTTCTGTGATATCCGGCTTGCAGTAACATTAGCAACCGCCCCGTTTTCAAACTGTATGCGGGCATTTGCAATATCAAGAGTATCAGATACTACCGCAACTCCGCTTGCATCAATATGTTTCACATCGCTTTTAACAAGACTCAAAATTATATCAATATCGTGTATCATTAAGTCAAGCACCACTGCTACATCTGTTCCCCGGGGATTAAACTGAGCCAGCCTGTCTGTTTGTATAAACATCGGTTCAAGGATAAATTTATCTAATGAGATAAGAGCGGGGTTAAACCTTTCTATGTGTCCTACCTGCAGATTAAGTTTTTTTTCAGCAGCAAGGGCAACCAGCTTTTCCGCTTCTGAAATAGTTGCAGTAATAGGTTTTTCTACAAATACAGGAATCCCGTGCTCAAGACACGTTTTACCGAGTTCATAATGTGCAGTTGTTGTTGCAGCAATCGAAACTGCATCTACATCGTTTAGTAAATCTTCAAGCTCCAGATAGTATTTAACAGAATACTCTATGGCAGCAGCCTGAGACTGCTCCAGAGCAGAGTCATATACTCCCACAAGCTCAACATTTTCAATCTGCTTAAATATTTTTGTATGAAGTTTTCCTAAATGGCCTGTTCCAATAATTCCGATTTTAAGTTTTTCCATTTTACCTTCTTCTTACGTTTTTGTATCCGATAATGCGGTCATATCCGCCATAATTTGGATCGTTGTAGTAAATAAAAATGTGATAATCATTTTCAGTTTCCCAGAAATTCCCTTCCAGTATAACCCAGTTCTCATTTTTTATCTGGTTATTTATAATATCCGCTGTAACATACTGGTAATCATATACGCCGCGTTTAAGCTGAATAGTTTTTGAATATAGTCCTCCTGAATTATCCATTCTGTATCCGGGTAATAGCTGCCAGTTATTAAAGGCACCAACCAGGAATATATCACCTGATATTTCTTCCGGGGGGCGGATCTCAAACTTAACATTAAGATATGAAGCATATTCGTTTTTAAAGTTAGTAAGGATTGATCCTCCATTAAGGTCTCTTCCCCCTTCCCTGTAAAAACGGCTTATTTCAATTCCTTCAATATGTGCGCGTACATCTTTCCCTATATAAACATTATGATTTCTTAAATCCACCTGGCGGTATTCATTACCGGGACGTACGTCTCTTGCAGAAAAGGAAAATTTCCTGTCACCATTCCAGTAAAACTGGCGTGTATTTGTATTAAAACTTCTGTCAACAACTACAGGATAGTCAAGCTTTTGATTTTCAATAATCTCCATTTCCATAACATTAGAAGGAAACATTTCCTGCGGAAGGATAAAAGATGCTGTTATATCATAAACCCTTCCAAGTTCAAGTGGAAAATAACTTTTATCTTCAAGCAGCACATTTTTTACAGAAACATCCGGTTCAATATCAGGGTAAATTACAAAAAATCTGCCTGAAGCATACACTATTGTTGTATCCTGTGAATCCGTAATATAGAAACGCCACTTCCCGGAGAATGGAAATGAAACATATCCATCATCACCGGTAAAGGTATCCTTGAAATGGTATTTGGCATCTTCCACTGTAACAGGAAGTCTGTCAACACCTAAATCATATTCAATATTTTGCCCATGATTTAAAAGAAAAATATTATCGTAAGGTTTCCAGTTCCTGTCGCAATATCTAAACACAATATTAAAATTCGGCATAAATTCAGATTCAATATCAAACTCAATTGTAAGCCCCGGGCCGCTCCCTGTTAGTATAGGGAAAGCAGTTTCATTACCGGCGTAGGCTTTTAAGCTTTTTATTATCATATCCTGCGGATAAATATTACTTAAAAATAGAAGAGGGAGTAAAAAGAAGATTATTTTTTTCAATTTTGCCCCGCTGTGTATCTAAGGGACTGAATGACCTTATAATATTTGTCAAAAATAATTGCCGGGGATAAAAGAATAGAAAGCGTGTGGATAAATGTCATTAATTGTTCTCTGTTTGTGCTAAATTATTTAGTTCAAGTGTGAATTTTTCAATATCCCCGCATAAATAATACTTTTTTATAAATTGAGAGGCAATGGACTTTTCTCCCGCATTAATATAATTAATGTAAGCAGACATGATAGCCGGTTTTAGCCGCTCAGTTGTATTGCAGTTATTTATATTTGAAGAAAAATATTCATCAATAAAATCGGTTATGGCTTCATTTTCGGTGATAAACAGCTCATAAATTTCGTCATTAATAAGGTACACTTCACCGGCTTCGTATTTCCAGCAGTTTAACGGAAGAAAAACAAATTCACTGTTACCATTATATATTTCGCATTCGGCATTTCCTGTAATAATAATTGTACTTCCTATTTCCTGCGAAACAGTTTCGTAAGGCTCATAAGAACCGGATATAATTGAATCAACAAGGTAAAATGAATCAACTGTATTGTATATAAAAACCTTGTACAAATTTTTTCCATTTACACCGGAAGAATCAAGCAAAAGAAGTTCACCAATGCCGTCATCATCAAGATCATATTCAATTGCAGAGGGATTATTAAACGTATGCCTGTAAAAAACATTTCCCCCGGCATCGCTAACTAATAAAGTTGAGTTATCCAGCCGGGCGCTAAAAATGTCAAATGAAAAACTTTCCTGCGGGAAACAAAAGGAAGTATATAAAAGGAATGAAAAGAATAATAATATTTGTTTCATTAACAAAAATAATATAATAAGATATGTAAATATAAGGGGTTTCTGTGAATTAAAAAGGGGTATTCCGGATACAGGGATATAAGTATCTGAGGCATTAACCTTTAATGGGAGGTCTGCACCAGCCTGCTATCCATCTAAGGCTATAATATTTCTCGGCAGAACTTTTCCTCCTGCCCCTGTATCCGGTTAAAGGTTCTTAATTTCGGTAACAAGTTTACTAACAGCATCTTTTGCATCGCCAAAATACATAAGTGTATTCGGATAGAAGAATAACTCATTATCAATACCGGCATAACCTGCATTAAGAGAACGCTTATTCATTATTACTGTTTTAGCATAATCAACATTAAGTATAGGCATACCAAATATTGGACTATTCTGATCATGCCTTGCGGCAGGATTAACAACATCATTTGCCCCAATAATTAAAGCAATATCGGTGTTATTGAAGTCATCATTTATATCATCCAAAGCAAAAAGTTTGTCATAAGGAACATTAGCCTCAGCAAGAAGCACATTCATATGCCCGGGCATTCTTCCTGCAACAGGATGAATGGCAAATCTTACAGTTTTACCACTCTTTTCAAGAATATTCATCAGATCTCTTACTGCATGCTGTGCCTGTGCAACTGCCATACCGTAACCGGGAACAATAATAACACTTCCTGCTGCATCGAACAGCATTGCCAGTTCCTCGGAATCTATAGACTTAATATCGCCTTTAGGGCTGGTCCCCGCAGAAGCCGCAGGTGTTGTACCTGCCGAAGCCCATCCCCCCAAAAGTACATTCATAAGAGAACGGTTCATTGCTTTGGTCATTATTAAAGTAAGAATAATACCTGAAGCGCCAACCAATGCACCGGCAATAATTAATTCATTATTATTTAAAACAAATCCTGTAGTTGATGCAGCTATTCCGGAATATGAATTAAGGAGTGATATTGCAACCGGCATATCTGCTCCGCCAATTGGAAGAACAAGAAGCACACCAAGGATAAGAGAAACAATGGTTATTATTAAAACTAAGGTTACAGAACCCGGATTAATAACCACAAAAACTCCGGCCGCAATTGCGGCTAAAAGTAAAATGGCATTTAACGGATGCTGTCCCGGGTATTTAACTACCTTTCCTGTAACAATACCCTGAAGTTTTCCAAAGGCAATTAAGGAACCTGTAAACGTAATACTGCCGATAAGCAGGCTTAACACAATAGCAGCACTTGTATTTATGGGTATAAATGGTTCGGTTTTATAATACTCGGAAAGTGCAACAAGCAGTGAGGCTCCTCCGCCAAAGCCATTCAACAGTCCAACCATCTGGGGCATACCGGTCATAGGGACTTTCAGCGCCATTACTATTCCAATTCCCGATCCGATAACTACACCAACGATTATCCATTCATAAGTTAAAACATGCTGATCGAGAAGTGTAACTATGATAGCCATAGCCATACCTGTTGCCGCAAACTGATTCCCCTGCCGGGCTGTTTTTGGTGAGCCGAGTTTTTTTATTCCAAGTATAAAAAAGATAGAAGATATAAGATATACTATTTCTATTGCTATTTTCATATTTTTTATCTCATTTCTTCTTAAACATTTTTAACATTCTGTCTGTAACAAGGAATCCTCCTACTACATTTATCATAGCGAATACTACCGCTATAACTCCGAATATCGTACTTATTGTAAATTCCTCTGCACCGGCAGCAAGTAATGCTCCTACAATGGTAATACCGGATATAGCGTTAGACCCGGACATAAGAGGAGTATGAAGTGTAGGGGGAACTTTGGTTATCAATTCAAATCCTACAAATATTGCAAGTACAAATATGTAGATTAACATTAAAAAGCTCAGGTCCATATTAACATCCTTTATTTATATTTTTCGGATTGTGTCCGCCTCATCAGGCTGTTTAGAATAACTCTTTCACTTTTGAATTTTTTACTTCACCCTGATAGGTAATCAGGGAACCCTTTAATATTTCATCATCAAGGTTATAGTTAAACTTTCCTTCTTTACTGAAATGCTGAATTAAACTAAAAATATTTTTAGAATACATTTCACTTGAATGATAAGGTACAAGGCTTGGCAGATTAGGCTCACCAATTATTGTAACACCATACTTCTTTATTGTTTTCCCTTTTTCACTTATTTCACAGTTACCACCGAATTCAACAGCCATATCAAGCACCACGCTTCCCTCTTTCATATTCTTTACCATTTCTTCAGTTACAAGTACAGGAGCTTTTTTGCCCGGCACAAGAGCAGTGGTAATAACAATATCGGCTTCGGTGATATGTTTAAAGATCAGTTGTTTTTGTTTATCCAGAAACTCCTGGGAGGCTTCTTTTGCGTAACCGCCGGCATCCTGCATATCTTCAGTTGTTTCAACTTCAATAAATTTACCTCCTAAAGACTGTACTTCTTCTTTTACAGCAGAACGAATATCAGACACCTCGACAACTGCACCCAGTCTCTTAGCAGTACCAAGCGCCTGCAGGCCTGCCACACCTGCACCCATAATAACTACTCTGGCAGGTGAAATTGTGCCTGCTGCTGTCATCATTAAAGGAAATATTTTTCCAAGATGATTTGCCGCCAGGATAACACTTTTATATCCTCCAATATTAGCCTGCGAACTTAATGCATCCATCCTTTGAGCTATGGTAGTGCGGGGAATCATATCCATTGATATAACATTTATTCCTTTTTCAGCACACTTCTTTGCTGTTTCGGGGTAATTAAGCGGATAAAGAAATGTTATTAACAGAGAGTCCTTCTTAAGCATTTCAATTTCATGTTCATCCGGGCGCTGCACTTTAGTAATAATATCCGCCGATGAATAAAGCTCCCCGGGGCTATCATAAATTTTGGTACCTGCAGATTCATATTTATCATTTCTATAGCCCGCATTAAGGCCTGCATCTTTTTCAACATTAACAGTAAAGCCTGCTTTTATTAATTTTGATGCTGTATCGGGGGTAATAGAAACACGGTTTTCACCGGGAAGGATTTCTTTTGGAACAGCTATTATCACTAAAGCTCTCCTTAATAGTTTGAGGGAAAAAAATTTACTCCTAAACTAAAGGATTTTTACGGAAAAGGAAAGTGATGTAAAGATTATGAAGATTATTTTTCTATTAAACTATTAATTTGAAATTGTGTTTAATAACATAAGGAGTGTTATATCAGGGATCACTATAAAAGATGGAGGACTGCCCTAACCTCACCCGGTTAAGGCAGTAAACCAAAAATTAAAACTGGCTGCTTTGATTGGTCTTCTGCCCCTGTAATTGAGCACCGAGAGTTTGCAGCCGGGCAAAGAGCTGAGGCACTTCGGGATCTATATCTTTCATTTTATTAAACACTGCTTCCTCAAGTGCCATACCTTCTTCTTTAAGGTCATTATTTTCCAGGGCCCGCTGCTGGAGAGGCTGAAGCTCATTATTGAGGCTCTGAAATTCTTCCTGGAGTTTTGTCATTTTATCACTATTGCCTTCCTGCTCAGCCTGTTGAAACTCATCTACAATACTATTTCTTCTGTCCATTTTGCTTCTGGCAGAAGAATCCTGCTTTACCATCTCAGATTCCAGTTTATCTGTAAATTCCTGGGTTTTACCTGCTACTTCTATATCAGAAATGGCCTGTTGCTGAATGGCCTGCAGTCTCTGGCTTATTTCGGAATACTCCTGGTAAATTTCCTGTATATTAACACCCTGCTCCAAAGTATCCGGTGAAATATTGGTAGTATCCGGTAAAGTGCCGGTGGTATCAGGTTTGCCGGTATCAATACTATCAATGGCAGTATCTGTAGTATCCTGTGCAATTACTGGAATAGTAATCAGTGTTAATATTACTACCAGGTTTTTTATCTTTTTCGCTATAAACATTTATACCTCAAATTTTTTATATAATTATTAAAATATAAAGTAAAAGAATCAAAACATTAGTCAATGTAATAAACATTGCGGGGTGAGTGAAGGCACTCATTACAAGCAATATGGAACAAAATGTTATCTTAAAATTGATGAAGAAAAAATATTCGCGTGCTTATTTAAGATTAATCCATTAATTAAAAAATGCCGTTACAGAAGATCCGTTTCAGCATTAAGATAATTATTGTAGTTAAGTTAATAATTATTCGTTCAGTATCTCTTTAACCCTGCCCACTTCACCCGTTTCAAGTCTTACTTTAATACCATGCGGATGATTAGTGGAATTAGTAAGTATATTTTTTACAAATCCTTCAGTAAGTGTACCGCTCCGCTGATCTTCCTTTTGAACAATTGCTACGTGTAAACCTGCTTTTATATTTATCCGTTTAGTACCATCCATTCAGTTAAACTTTTCCTTCGGCGCGTGATTTTCTGCCCCACTGTTTTTTCCTGCTGAAACCTGCACCCGAACGGGAAAAACCAGCCTTCTTGGAAGCGAATGATTTTCCACTGCGGGAAGGCCTTTTAGGAGCACCTGAAAATGTTACTTCATCCACACCCTTAATTGCATACGGATGATCGGCTATAACAGGGATAGATTTTTTTATATACTTATTAATTTCTCTTAAATAATATCTTTCCTCCGAATCGCAAAAAGAAAGAGCTGTTCCGGTAAGGCCTGCTCTTCCGGTCCTGCCAATACGGTGAACATAATTTTCAGAAAATTCAGGTATCTCATAATTTATTACATGTGATAGCTGGTCAATATCAATTCCACGGGCAGCAATATCGGTTGCTACAAGTACTCTTACCTTTTTATCTTTAAAATTATTTAATGCTTTCTGGCGTGCATTCTGTGATTTATTTCCATGAATTGCGTCGGCATTAATTTTAGCATTATTTAATATGCGCGTTACCTGGTCGGCACCGCTTTTTGTCCGCGTAAATACAAGGGCAGAAGTAATAGATTCTTTTTTCAGAAGATGAATCAGTAAAGCTTTTTTATCCGGTTTGGATACAAAATAAACTCCCTGAGTTATTGCATCAACCGTGTTAGATTCAGGACTAATCTCAATCTTAACAGGGTTTGTTAAAATATTTTTTGATAATTTTACAATTGCTTCGGGCATGGTAGCGGAGAAAAACAAAGTTTGCCTTTTAGCCGGCATCTTTTCAATTATTTTTTTTACCACGACACCGACTTCGAGGCCGCCCCGCGCGACCTGCAGCGCTCCGACCAGGCGATCGCGATGGCGACCATGTTCCTGACCGAGCACATCCCGGTGCGCGCGATCATCGCGCTGACCGAATCCGGCGGCACCGCCCGCTACCTGTCGCGATTCCGCTCCAGCGTGCCGATCTACGGCCTCTCGCGGCATGTTGGTGCCCGGCGCCAGATGGGGCTGATGCGCGACGTCTTCCCGATCGACTTCGATTCGCGCAGCCTGTCCTCGCACGATGCCGCACGAGAGTCGGTGGCGCAGTTGTTCCGCGATGGCCTGCTGGCCGCCGGGGACCGGGTGATCTTCACCAGCGGCGATGCGATGGAGTCGCGCGGGGCGACCAACACGCTGCGCCTGGTGGAGGTCGGGCCGGACGGCCAGGCCCGAGGCCTCGCTTCCCTGTAGGTCCGCGGTGGCATGACCCGGCGGGACGGGCGGCCTATAATGGGGAGATC
>JAWOJF010000050.1:0-3719 GCA_046481785.1 Ignavibacteriaceae bacterium
CAACAACAGGTTGGTATTCTGTAGAGGTTACCAGCCTGATAAATAGTTGGTTTGATTATACATATGCAAATTATGGTATTCTTCTAAAAGAAACTTCACCGGCGCTATTACAATCATATACCAGCAGAGAAGAGGGTAACAGTCCCTATCTTATAATCTGGTGGACACTAAATGGGAATGCCGGATATGATTCTACGAATGCATTCGCAGATGCATATATCAGGTCGGATACAGTAGATGCCAATTACGGTACGGCAATGGAACTGATCACAGGTTGGCTGGATACGGTTGAAGTTCAGTCACTGGTAAGGTTTGAAATTGAAAATGTAACTTACGGATGTACACGTTCTGCCGGTTACTGGAAAACACATTCGATTTATGGACCTGCTCCTTATAATGCTACATGGGAACTACTTGGCGAGGACTCCACTTTCTTCTTAAGTAATAAAACAAACTATCAGGTAATGTGGACACCGCCTGCCGGAGGCAACGCATATTACATCCTTTCATTCCAATACATTGCAACTGCTTTGAATATCTTAAATGGTGCTGATCCATTTGAAATTCAGGAAGCATTTGATGATGCTACAGATTTATTTGAGATGTATACACCAGAGTATATTGGAAGCCTTAAAGGTAACAATCCAATTAGACAGCAGTTCCTGGAATTGAAAGATATGCTGGATCAATATAATAATGGATTGATTGGTCCAGGCTACTGTAATGATAATAATGAATACAAAGCTGCCCGAACGAAGTAATTATAGTATAGATATTTAATCTTAGAAGCCGAATAAGAAACCAAGCCCCGGTGATTTATCATCGGGGTTTTTTATTAACTTTTCACATCCCCCAATACTTGCCGAATATGTAACAAAGTTGACAATGATTAAAATTAATTGCTTATTTATTCAAACGATTCTTATCTACTCCGAGAGGGCTGAACGTTAGAGCCATTTAACTGTTAAGTCCTGAGATGACATCCCGAAAACTCTCCCGAAGCAGAATGCGGTAAACAAAATAATTAATCATTAAAAAAAAAGAATATTCATAATTTAAACAGTTTTTATTCTTATTAGATAATTAATCTTATTATTAATTAATCACATTAAGGAGAGCGTTATGAAGTTCAAAACTTTGATGGTAATCAAAGCCATCGTCTGCCTTGGCTTTGGCATTCTTCTGTTAGCAGTACCGGATAAATTAATATCATTATTTGGAGCTGTATTAAGTGACGGTGGAATGTTTACTGCAAGAGAATATGGTGCGGCAATGTTCGGAATTATGTTTCTTTGCTGGTTTGCAAAAAGTGCGGACGAGTCAGAGACAAAACGTGCAATCATACTTGCACTATTTGTCTATAATCTTTTAGGGTTAATTGTAACTACACTGACAATAATGGCCGGGGTTCTTAATGCATTGGGCTGGTTGATTGTTTTTGTTTATTTATTTTTTACTCTTGGCTATGGCTACTTCTTATTTAAGCCTAATACCGACTCAAATGCTTAAGGATCAGATTCAACTTTATAATAAATAATTTAAATAACAATTTTACTTTAGGAGGCTTACTATGAAAAAATCAATTGCTATCTCGTTGTTTCTTGTATTGGTGATTTTCATCTGCAGCGGTTGTCAGCAGAAGGAAGAGAGGACCTATACAGATGCTGAAGTTCAAAAGAATATGGAAAATGCCACAGAATTATGGAATGGTGGTAATATTGAGATTGTCGATGAACTTTATTCTGATAACTGCATTTATCATAACGCAGATCTGGGGGATGCAAAGGGACCCGCAGAAATTAAAGAGTTTGTCAAATCGATTTACTCTACATATTCGGATTTTGCAATAACCCTGAGTGAACCTATGAAACTAACGGATAGAGTAGTTTTTACATTTATGGGAACCGGGACAAATGACGGAGCATTAAGTGAGAATATGCCGCCAACAGGTAAGAAAATGTCATTCACTGGAGTGAGCATAACAAAAATAGAGAATGGGAAAATTACAGAAGAATGGCTCTATTATAACCAAATGCCGATATTTAAGATGTTAGGCTTTAAACTCATACTGAAAGAAGAAGCTAAGAAGTGAATGCAGATTTAATAAAGAATATATTTATATCGAATGATGGAAGTCAGGTATATAACAGGGAGATTAATTTATTGTTGTAAAAAGTTTTCTTTAAATGATAATTACAAAAAATATAATTAATTATCGGAGACGGTATGAAGGTAATTACTCAAGCATTTTTGTGGTTTAATATATTCTCCCTGTTCTGTTATAGCCAGATATCTCCTGTAAAGATAACAATAGACCGTGATGGAATCATACTTCAGGGCAGATTCTTTGCGTCTGCAGAAAATAAAGGCAATCATAAACCTACGGTTATATTATTAGCAGGGTTTCCCGGCGGAGAGAGAGATGTATTAGGCATAGGTGAAAAACTTTCAGAGGCAGGTTTTAATACACTTACGTTTAACTATACCGGTACATATAAAAGCCAGGGACTGGCAAGCTTCGAAAATCAACAAAAAGATATAAAGGCAGCCTTTGATTTCATTCGCAATCCTGTAAATATTGATAAGTATAAAATAGATACCTCAAGGATATACCTTGGCGGATGGTGTCACGGCGGAGGTATGGCCTTGGCTTATGCTTCAAAACATCCCGAAGTAACCTCCGTTTTTTCTGTCGCAGGCAATGACTTTGGTGAATTTTTAAGATTATACAAGAGTAATACTCAAATGAAAAATATAATCGATAAAATGTTTGATGATTTAATCTCGAAGCCCGAAGTTGCTCGATTTGAGAAAGGTGCTATGCCGTTTGAAATGGCAGAAGCAGGTTTAGAAAAAATGGATACAATATTCGATATAAGAAAAAATGCTTCTCTGCTCGCAAAAAAGAACATATTACTGATAGGAGGCTGGGATGATGAACAAATTAAGGTCGATAATTTTCTATTGCCTCTATACAGAGCACTGCAGAAATCAAAAGCAGAGAGAGTTAGGATTGTAACTTTTCAGGACGATCACTATTTTAAGAATACAAGGGAGGATGTAGCGAAAGCTATAATAGATTGGTTAAAAAATTTATGATGACAAAAAAATCAAACTGAAAAGCATTAAGTTCAATTAGCCGCTGGAATAATTTAGCGTTCACTCGTAAGACTGTCTAAGCTAAACCCCGGTGATTATCATCGGGTTTTTTTATCATAACTTCACATTTCTCAACACTTGCTGAATATGTAACAAAGTTGACTCTGAGCAAAATTAATTGCTTTTTTGCTCAGGTAGTTTTTTTCTACTCCGAGAGGGTCAGAATTCAGAGACTGCAATTAGACCTATGTATTGACAACAACCGGAACACTCTCCCGAAGCAGATTTATAGTAATTCTTAAAATTCTCTATAGCTCGGAGGTTGTTATGAAAAATTCTCTACTCCTTCTTCTTCCTATTTTCTTTTTCACTTCATTTTTATTTTCACAAACAATCCAGTGGCAGCAGCTTAATGGGCCTTTTGGAGGAACTGCTCTTTCATTTGCATCAAACAGTAACGGAGATCTTTTCGCGGGTGCTGATCAAAACCAGAGAGGGGTTTTTAAGTCAACGGATGATGGACTTACCTGGTTGCCAAAAAGCAGCGGAATTGCATTGGCAGACAGAGCGATCAACTGGATTAGCATTGATGACAGCGGCTATGTTATTGCCGGTACGGG
>JAWOJF010000382.1:0-3394 GCA_046481785.1 Ignavibacteriaceae bacterium
TGTTGATACCGGTGCTGTGCAGTTAAGTAACAGGCGATTAAGTATACATAATTTTGATACAGGATTTGGCGGCGGATTAACTTTACTCATATTACCTTATAATTCCATGCGCGTGGAGTTCGCCTCAGACGAATACGGCAACACTGAATTTATTCTTGACCTCGGCATGTCATTCTAAACTGTTGTTGGCAATTCCATCCTACATTTATAAATCATATATTTAGTTAGAGGATATGTTTATTATTTATTATTTTTTTGGACAATCCCGATGAATTTATCAAACATTGAGCTTTATTATACTGCTCCTGAATTTATTAAAGGGGATTATGCTATTATTTCCGCTGATGACTTTAGTCATATTACCCGGGTAATGCGGCATACTATAAATGATGAGATTTATTTAACAGATGGTAAAGGTAAAATATTTTTTTCACGGATTGACGAAATAAAAAAAGATTACCTGTCCGTTAAAATACTGAACAGTTATTCTTATCCTAACACTCTGGCAAATATTTATTTCTGCATACCTAAAATTAAAAGTGCTGACAGGTTTGAATTTGCTCTTGAAAAATGTGTTGAACTTGGCATAACAAAATTCATAATTTATGAATCAAGAAGGTCGTTCAAAAAAGGGGATAAGGAAGGACGCTGGAAAAAAATACTGGTATCTGCTATGAAACAATCGTTATTAAGTTATCTTCCGGAAATCAGTACAGTAAGTTCTATTGATGAAATAATAAAATATCCGGGGACAAAAATCATCCTTGATCAAAATGCTGATAATCCATTAACTTCGTTTAAACCTGATAACAACCATTCATATTATTTTATTTTTGGTCCCGAAGGGGGATTAACCCTAGAAGAACTGGAAATGGTTGAGAGCAATAATCGTTATAAATTGACATCAAACCGGTTAAGAACGGAAACAGCTATAATTACTTGTGCGGCAGTAATTAATACATTAAGATAAGTATGAAGATAATTCTAATAGTAATAACTCTTTTCTCTTTTTTCTATACGGGATGCAGCGGCTCAGCACGTTTTACCTCTAAGGATTCACCTAATGAGGAACAAAGCAGTATACGATATGGGGGAGATAAAGATGACACTGCACCCGGCACTATCAGGACACCTTCAGATGAAAATATCCTGGAATCTGTTACCGGAGTTGCCTCTTATTACGGTAAAAAATTTAACGGCAGGGAAACAGCGAGCGGTGAGATTTATAACATGAATGATCTAACCGCAGCGCATGGTTCCTACCCGTTTAATACAAAAGCCAGGATTACTAATCTTTTAAATAATAAAACGGTTATTGTCAGGATAAATGACAGGAAACCCGATTTTCACGGAAGAATAATTGATCTCTCTTATGCAGCCGCCAAAGAACTGGATATGCTGATAAAAGGAATAACAAAAGTACAAATTGATGTATTATCCTGGGGAGAATAAACTACTTTTTCCCCCTTATAAAATTAACCACCAGTACAATAACAGCTACAACCAACAGAAGATGAAGCAAACCGCCTGCTGTGGCCTGCAGCAATAATCCAACTAACCACAGAACAACTAAAATAACAATGATAGTCCAGAGCATTAATAACCTCCTTTTTATATTCAATTTAGTAATTATATTGTATTCCCTCCTTTACTATCAGTCACAATAAATACCGCTTGTATAAGAGTTTAACCGCCGTCATATATTATAATAACTAGACCCCTGAACGCTTATTCATGATCGTAAATGTAATTGGATTTAATAACCTGCGGGGTTTAAAAAGTAGGTGAAGCATAATCCGAATAAGATTAAGAGGGGGAGAACAAATAAAAAACCCCTGCATTTCTGCAGAGGTTAAATAACAACCCTGTGTTGGGGAAACACAGGGTGCGACCCGTTCACATCAAAGGGCAGGGGAGAACCCTTTGAAAGGATCATATTAATATTTTAAAGGGGTTTTTTTTTCGTGAGCGAAAAATAATATAAGAGAATATATAAGTCAATATTATTAGTTTTAATTTTTAAGATGTATTCTAAAGCAAAAAAAGCCCCCGAAACGGGGGCTGTATAAACTAAGTCATGGGTGTTAAAGAGTATATCTTAACCCAAGCTGCATTTGCCATCTTGATAACAGGTCTGAAGGAGACCATGGAGTATTGTTAGCCGGTTTATCGAAACTATAAACTGGTCTGCCGGATACTGGATCGCTGCCTCTAAGCCTGACAATAGTATAGGTGTCCTGAGGAGTAAATTGATACCAGCCCCATTCACTATTAAGAAGGTTGAACACATTTAGAATATCAAGTGTTATCTGCAGATCGCCATAACCGGTAGGAATAGTTTGAGCTAATCTGAAATCTAGCTGATCATTATAAGGATTTCTTGCCGCATTTCTTTCAGACATTTTTCCTTTATTCTCAGAGAGATAATCATTATTATCAATGAAAGCAAAGAAGTCTGAATAATTTTGATCACTTGCTCTATTATATACCCCATCAGCAACCGTACCTAACAATATATCATTTGCATTTGCTGGTATATAGAATAGATCATTTCCATTTAAACCATCATTATTTAAATCCCCGTTTATAGTAAATGAAAATGGCCTTCCGGATTCAATATTATAAAAGAATGAAACGGTTGTTGGTGCATTAGCAAAAAATTCATGTGTGTAGGATATTGATGCAAAATACCTATGGCCAAGATCGAAACTGGATGTAGTTAAAGGCGGATCATTTGGATTTATTGCAGGGTTATACCTGATTTGAGACTGTGCCTGTGAGGACAGTACACTGTTAAGATCTTTAGCAACTCCATAAGTATAAGCGGTATTAAATGAAACTCCTAAAGGAACAGTTCTCTGCAACTGAGCAGTTAAATTATACTGATAGCCTTCATCTGTATTCTTAAGCAGTAGTACATCAAAAAAATTGTTGTTTCCACTGTTGGTTCCGCCATATCTTGGTCTGCCGTCACCAGGTATATTTCCTGTAGAAGGGATAAGGTTTATCTTTTCATTATGAAATTACGCGTAGTTAATAGCTTCTACCTTGTAAATTTGATAGAATTGAAGATTGCACTGGCACAAATGAGCTAATTTTCAGCCGGTAATATGATTAACTTTCATTTAGGTTCATTAAACAGAAAAGGCTGTTGGCAAAGGTATGGAGTATGTCCCTCGACAAGATCATCGTACGTGGCGCGCGCGAGCACAATTTAAAAAATATTGACGTCGAAATCCCACGTGACAAGCTAGTGGTTATTACCGGGCTTTCCGGCTCAGGCAAATCATCCCTGGCCTTCGACACTATTTTTGCCGAGGGTCAGCGCCGCTATGTTGAATCACTTTCCGCTTATGCCCGCCAGTTTCTGGGCCAGATGGAAAAACCGGATGTC
>JAWOJF010000086.1:0-12668 GCA_046481785.1 Ignavibacteriaceae bacterium
AGCCTATGCTTATAATCCGCACATGCCTGTTGGTGCCAGCAGCATTGAGAGCCCTTTGAAAATTGTTAGTGCCGTACCTCAGAGTAATCTTCCCGGAGAAAGATATATTAACCCGGCAGGAGATACTCTGGCAGTATACCGGCTTGGAGGTAACAGTCCCGGAAATGTAATTCCCATTGTTGTTGATCCGGCTAAAACCACGGGACATTCATATAATATCATGTTTAATGATGATGATACATGGAGCCTTATTGACAGTACTCTAAATGAGATAAAATTAACAAAACAAAAAAATCAAAACGGCGACGATGATTTTATTATAGTTGATGGAATATTAGTAAAAGTTAATGGATACAGAGAAGGTTTTGCCGCAGATGGCGGAGGTATTGTTGAGATTGCTTATGGTGGACAGCCACTACCTGAAGAAGGTTATGATTATTTCGGCAGGCCCTTTAATGGAAACTGTGTATGGCATTCTCCAAACTGGTATTCTTATGATGAGCAGAACCAGATCTATATTATAAGTTCCGGAGGTGGTGATGGTTCACTTGCAAGGCTTGAGCAGTTTGCATCATATATAAACGGAAGGGATTTTGAATTTAGATTTACTGAATCGGGTGGTTTTGGTGTATATGCTTTTACAACTAATAAAATTGCTGAAGTTCCTTTTGAATTATGGGATATTGGTGTTGCTACTCCTAATGATCCTTCTGATGATAAACGAATGATTCCGTTCCTTCATCCTGCTACCGACGGAAGGGAAGATGATTTATGGGGAGAGCTGACCGGTCCCGGAGCTTTTTTGGATTACCCCACAACAGACTGGGTTTACTGGATGGACCCTGAACCTGCTGTTAATAATGCTTATGAACGCTTTGCCCAGGCAGCACTTAATTTTGGCGGAGCAGGGAATATTTATTCAAATACGAATGACGGTTCACCCCAGGGTTATTGGGCAAACTTATATGGAAGTTTTGTTTATCCTGTTGGACCTGTTGTTTTTTTAGAGTATGATCAGGATAGTATAGTTATTCCGCCTGCCGGCACCACAATCCGTTTTAACACAAATAAGGTTAATGGTTCCAGCGATGTATTTGGTTTTAAAGCTCCGGCAGTAGTAACAGATAATACGCTTGCAAAAGAAGATGTAAAAAAGATAAAAGCTTTTCCTAATCCTTATTATGCAGCTCATTCAAATGAACTTTATGCAAATGAAAGTTTTATTACTTTCAGCCATTTACCATCCAGGGCAAGCATTAAAATATTTGATTTAGCAGGGTATCTGGTCAGGAGAATAGAGAAGAATGATACTGACCAGTATTATAGATGGGATCTAATGAACGATTACGGAGTTGATATAGCAAGCGGTGTATTTATAGTTCATATTGATATGCCGGAACTTGGTGAAACTAAAATTTTAAAAATTGCTGTAATACAGAAGAAGTAAACTAATTTGTAAAGAGGATGTGGTCATTGTTTGATCAAAAAAATACATCTGCATTTCTCAGTAACCCGGAATGATGATTCCTGGTTGTACAACACTCTTTGAAATCAAGTGATAACCTTTTGTAATAACAATTGTAGTTCTGCAGCACCAATCTGCAGGCAGTTTATTCCCTATTATCCGCATATCTCTTTTATCCGTTTTTGAGCGAATCCTAAATTTATTTTAATTATCTTGGTTATGAATTTTTAACTGAGTTTCAAAAGGAATAAAAATGTTATTTATTATATCGTTCCTGGCTGCTATTGCAGCCGTTACAGTTTATTTTAATGCAAAAAAGCGGTTTAACAAGTCGGAAGCCTCTTTTGCTTTAATTGGTTTTGGTGTAGCTGTACTAATTGCCGTAATGCAATGCTGGACAGTTATACCCGCCGGGCATGTGGGAGTAATTGATTTTTTCGGGCAGGTAAGTGATAACACATTAAAGCCGGGTGTTAATTTTGTAAATCCAATGGCTGCAGTTGTTAAATTTGATGCACGTACACAGGAATTAAAAGAGACCATGAATGTTCCTTCTAAAGAAGGATTAAGTGTTGAACTTGAGATAAGCCTGCTATTCAGCCTTAGTTTTGAAAATGCCAACAGAATATATAAAACTGTAGGTGAAAATTATGCAGAGAAGATACTCCTTCCCCAGTTCAGATCGGTTGTAAGAGGAATAACAGCGAGCTATGAAGCAAAAGCATTATATACTGCTGAACGGGAAGTTCTTTCTAAAAAAATTGAAATGGAACTTTCAAAACTTGTTAATCCGCGCGGTATAACTCTTGAATCGGCTCCTTTACGCCAGATTATTTTACCCCCCGGTTTAACTGCATCAATAGAAGAAAAACTAAAAGCTGAACAGGAAAGCCAGCGGATGGAATTTATACTTCTAAGGGAGACACAGGAAGCAGAAAGAAAAAGAATTGAAGCACAGGGCATTGCCGATTTCCAGAAAATTGTTTCCCAGGGAATCAGCGATCAATTGTTGAAATGGAAAGGAATTGAGGCAACCGAAAAGCTTGCAAGCTCAAACAATTCCAAAATTATTGTTATAGGCTCCGGTAAAGATGGCTTGCCGATAATTTTAGGCGGAAATTAATTTTCTAATTGATTGTTTAAAATAAAAAACCTCCCGCACATGGGAGGTTTTATTATTATTTAGAGATTCCGAGCACTTACCCCGCCCACGGCGGGATGTTTTAACCAAGATACATTTTCAAGTTCTTGCTTCTTGATGCATATCTCAATCTCTGCAATGCTTTCTCTTTAATCTGTCTTACTCTTTCTCTTGTAAGATTCAGCCTGTCGCCTATTTCTTCAAGAGTTGCCGAGTTCTCTTTATTTAACCCGAAATAAAGCTGCAAAACCTGTGCTTCTCTTTCGGTTAAAGTAGAAAGAGCATGGTTTATTTCAGATTTAAGAGATTCAGTCATAAGCTGGTTATCGGGGGCCGGCTGCTGATCATTTGAGATAACATCAAGCAGACTGTTCTTATTATCATCACTGTTGGAAAAAGGCGCGTCCATAGAAACGTGTCTTCCGGCAATCTGAAGAGTATATGCAATTTCTTCAGCGTCCATGTCAAGTTCCTGTGCTAATTCTTCAGGGCTTGGCTTTCTGTCATACTCCTGTTCAAGTTCACCGTAAGCTTTTCTTACTTTATTTAAGGCACCAACACGGTTTAACGGCAGCCTTACCATTCTTGACTGTTCAGCAATTGCCTGCATTATTGACTGTCTGATCCACCACACTGCATAAGAAATAAATTTGAAACCTCTGGTTTCATCAAATCTTTGGGCGGCTTTTATAAGCCCCAAATTACCCTCATTTATGAGGTCGTTTAGAGAGAGTCCCTGGTTCTGAAACTGTTTAGCAACACTAACAACAAATCTTAAGTTAGCTTTTGTTAATTTGTCTAAGGCGTCCTTGTCTCCCTTTTTAATACGTTTGGCTAATTCAATCTCTTCATTAGGTGTTATAAGATCTACTTTACCTATATCCTGAAGATATTTATCGAGAGATTGACTTTCCCTGTTTGTAAATTGCTTTGTTATTTTCAATTTTACTGGACTCCAATTATTTTTTGTTTGTTAATACTCAAAAATATTATCTACATATTTTCGGATAATTTCCGGTGTTATTTAGATGCCTTAAAAAGCAAAAAGATGCATTAAACGCAGAACAATGAATAGTATTCAAGATCGCAAATATACTAAAATTTCCTGCCGGTTAATAGTCATTTTTTTATAATTATTGACGTATTTTTTGATTGTTGCGAATACTTGATAAAAACGGTCTTTTTTACTGCTAATATTTAATGTATTTATCTTTAAATCACATGTTTATGACATCTTAACAATGTAAAAAGTTTCATTTTTAACAGGTGTAAAAAATCATCCTGAGGGTCAATTAAATTTACCCTGTTTATTTTCTTCACTCTTATCTAAGCAGTACCAGCTTCTTAGTTTCTGAAAAATTTCCTGTATCTAACCTGTAATAATATACACCGCTTGATAAACCGGAAGCATCAAACTCTATTTCATAAGCTCCCGGTTGTTTTACTTCATTAATTAATACAGCAATCTCTTTTCCCAGTATATCATAAAGCTTTAGTGTTGCATGCTGTGTACTGCTTATTGTATATTTGATTTTTGTTACCGGGTTAAAAGGATTAGGATAGTTCTGGTAAAGAGAAAAGCTGTGAGGATTAGTACTGTTCCTATCTACGCTTGTTGGACTTGTAAATTCTACAGCTCCTATATCGGGAGTTCCTATAATAGGATTCTTTTTAAAATCAGTATCCTCTCCCAGATCAAAGCCGCTGTCTATAGCAGGGGATCCTTCATTTATTGCAACCTCTGGAATAATAAAAATATCGGGGTATGAATTAATGCCATTAACTTCCCATTCCGGGTGATTCTCCCGCCACTCTTCATAAGTCTGAAAGTAATTGATCATATCAACACAGACAGAATCCGGAGATTCCTTATATACCAGGTTATGATCTAAAAATATTCCGGATGTATTAGTAGTATCATAAAAACAGGCATAGCCGATATGCGAAGCATAAAAAATATTATTTTGAATTATACTGTTGTGGCCATTCTTTCCAAAATAGAGTTCAGAATTAAGATTTGTGCCTTTATCAAACCCGTTAAAATTTTTGTAAACGGTGTTGTTGAATATCTGGTGATTGTTTGAAGTTTCTAATAAAGATCCGGTTTCAGCAGTTACCACAATTCCCGCATCATTTCCATAAACAACATTATAATAAATTTTGCAGTTGTTTGCATTCCATACAGAAATACCTTTTCCCCAATTGTTATAAATTAAATTCCTGAATATTTCCATATTGTGTGCATTAAAATCTGCAATTATTCCACCCGAATCATCGCTTCCCGGATCAGCGGGGGCCTGGCTGTCGTGAACTATATTTTCATATACATACCACTTTATAAAAGGTTTGTCAGCTTCAGTAAACTCTCTTCTGCCGTCATTCATATGTATGCCGCATGACTGGCTGGAGGCTCCACCAACATCCCCGCCAAGGCGATTGGCAAAGCTGACATGATTTTGATATGCAAAACCGGAACCGCCAATTCCATCTTCAGCCCTGCTGCGGTATGCATTAATACCAGCACCTCCATTATATTCCAGAGTATTATTGTGTATAAAAATGGAGTCTCCCTGTTTGCTGTACCCGCTTATTTTTATACCATGGCTGCCCGTATGATATATGTAGTTATCATATATCTGTACAGTACCGCTGAATTGTTCTATATAAATACCGTTAGCATAAAAGCCATAGTGTGATTCGTTTTCAACAGCGCTATGGTAAAAATTACTTCCATGAACAATAACATTTGTTCCCTTTATTCTTACTCCCTCCATGCCTGCCCAGTTCTGGTCTGCAATATCATTCCCGGTGTTTTTACCAAACACACAATTTTTAACCACCACATTTTCCCCCTCAATAAGGACCGCTGAATTGTCCCTGGTGGGGTTAACAGACCATTGAAAAAAATCATTATCGCTAATGATTATATTTTTAGCTTCCGGTGTAATCTTTATACAACTGTTTACAACCTTTTCTATTTGTAATCCTTCAATTAATACATCCTGTCCCCAGATACTTATTCCGTTATTTCTAAAAA
Source organism: Ignavibacteriaceae bacterium (assembly GCA_046481785.1). Taxonomy (GTDB): domain Bacteria; phylum Bacteroidota; class Ignavibacteria; order Ignavibacteriales; family Ignavibacteriaceae; genus JAWOJF01. The sequence goes on from JAWOJF010000086.1 coordinate 5,644, forward strand.
CGGCTTCTATAACAGAATCCTGGAGGGATTGGCTGTACAGGTATAATTTCTTTTCTGAAGTATTATAATACCAGTCGTTTTCTTTAACTAAAATTGAAAGACTGTCTGTATTTGTTCCGCGTATATTACTTATAAAAACCTGAGCGGGAGCAGAGTCAAGCTCTGCAGTCCATATGTTTTCCGAATAAAAGGTAAGGCGGGCAGGTTCAGCCCCTGAGATAATTGGTTTTTCCCCTTCACCGTATGATCCTATAAAAATATTTTGTCCTTCAGTGCCGGATGAAAAGATATTTAACTGTTCACGCCAAATATTTCCTTTTTTAAACAGTATCAAATCTCCCGGGGCAAAAACAAATGAATTAACTTTCGCAATGCTTTTCCAGGCTTCTGTTTCCAGCATTCCGGAGTTCATGTCGCTCCCATTCTCTGAATCAACATAATAATTTGTTCCTGAAACATAAAAGCACACAGATAGCCATAGTAGTGCCATAAGCCTTATCATATATACCCTGTTTTATTATTAAGATGAGAAAAGCTAATATAAAACTGGCAGAATAATTATGAATGATTCTACTCACGAAAGAGAGAATTTTGTTACGTCTGTGAGGAGATAAAAAATACCGTAATAAAGGTATTGCATTTTATCAGCGGTTTATATGTATGGGGCTATCAACAAGGTGCTGTATAAAATAATTCAAATATGAAGGCGGATTATTTTCTTTTATTGTAACAGCATACCATGTGCGTTTTAAGCCTTTGCCGGTTAAAGGAACTGAGACAAGTTCACCTGATTTAAGATAAGGTGCAGCAGCCCACCGGGCAAGTGTTGTAATACCCAGCTCTGCTTTAACCATCTCAATAATAGCCTCCGTTATTAAAATTTTGGTAGTTCTTAAAGGTTTAATTGATGCAGGTATTAAAACTTTCTCAAAAACGGTACTTTCTTCTATTGTGTCGGTATAAGTTATATAGTTTTCAGCGGCAAAATCTTTAGCAACAAGAAATTTTCTGGCAGCAAGGGGATGATCTTTTGGCATAACAGCCACTAATTCATCATCAAAAAGCCGGCGATATTTTAAACTTGTATTTTTCTTAACCGTACTATCAATTGCAAGATCAAGCCTGCCGCTTAAAAGATGCCTGTCGGGATACCTGGTAGCCTCAGATATTATTTTTATTTCAACATTAGGATATTGTTTGTTAAAAGTTTTAAGCAGCGGCGGAAGCCAGTGATAACATGTATAACATTCGGTACTTAACCGTATCAGCCCTGATTCGCCGGAAAGATATGTTTTTATTTCCCTTTCGGTTTTTTCAAGTTCATCAAGTACTATCCTGGCAGACTTTAGAACTCTTTCGCCGGCACGGGTAAGCACCATTTTCTTATTTATTCTTCTGAAAAGAGGTGTACCGAATTTATCTTCAATTTCTTTAAGCTGATGGCTTAGGGCAGACTGTGTAACAAATAAATTTTTTGCTGCACTGGTAAGGCTGCCTTCACTTGCTACAGCTTCAACAAGCTTTAAATGCCTTATTTCCAAACAAATCTCCTATTAAATCTATTCATATAAATTATGAAATCATTTCTTTTTGCTAATATATACCGTCTCCGTATTTTTGTCAATAAGAATTATATATAAATAAATACGGGGTTTTTAAAGTGAAAGTTAAATTGTTAGTTTTGTTGTTATTACCGGTAATTTTTGTTTATTCAATGCCTGACTCAAATAGTCCTTCCCAGTTACTGGATCAGTATACAGAGGGAGTAAAAGGCGCTTCAGTAAAATTACTGGAAAGCAGTATAGATGATAAATCTGTAATAATTGTAAAAAATAATATTATTGATAAAACCAATAATTACGATAAAAACGAATTTATTAGCCTTATACAGAAAAAAATTATTGGTAACTGGAAAAGTGATTCCCAGGTTTCTTCTTTATATGAGGATGGAAATCATGCCGCCTTTAAAATGGAAAATCTTAACGGCAAGATACAGTACCAGTCATATGTTACCTGTCTGAAATCAGGCGAAAACTGGAAAATTGTTAGTTTAGTTATAGACATTAACAAAGTTTCCGAATAAAAATATCTCTCCTATTGAGGCAGAAGCATACTATACACGAATGTTTCTGCCTTAACTTTTCATTTTATACATTTACTAATAATCATTTTTTAAAGTTAGGTTGCTTATGCTTGATATTGATAAAATACTTAGGAATGAAGAAACTCTTGATCCCGAAGACTGGGATAAGATGCGGCATCTTGGCCATAAAATGATGGATGATATGTTCGATTATTTCCAGTCATTAAGAAACAGGCCTGTATGGAAAAGTCCGGATGAAGTAATGAAAGCAGCATTAAACAAACCCGTACCCGCCCAGCCTGAAGATATAGACAAAACTTACTCCGATTTTTTAACAACTGTACTGCCGTTTAATAAAGGAAATGTTCATCCAAGGTTTTGGGCATGGGTTGAGGGGAACGGTACCCCTTTTGGAATGCTGGCTGATATGCTGGCATCCGGGTTAAATCCAAATCTTGGTGTGGCAAATACAAGCGCAGTTTATGTTGAGTACCAGGTAATAAATTGGATGAAAGAAATTTTAGGTTTTGATCCGGACGCAAGCGGACTGCTTGTAAGCGGCGGTTCTGTTGCTAATCTTGTTGGAATTGCAGTAGCAAGAAATTCCCTTGCAGAATTTAAGATCCGGGAGAATGGATTAACCGGTGTATCAGGCAAATTAACTATCTATTGCTCAACAGAAACACACAGTTCTGTGCAGAAAGCTGTTGAGCTGTTAGGCATAGGCAGCAATGCATTAAGAAAAATTCCGGTAAACAAAGATTTCCAAATTAGTATTGATACTTTAAAAGAAAAAATCAGTGAAGATAAAAAATCAGGCTTTATCCCGTTTTGTATAGTGGGCAATGCAGGCACAGTAAACACCGGCGCAATTGATCCGTTAAATGAGCTTGCGGATATTTGTGCAGAGGAAAACTTATGGCTTCATGTGGATGGTGCATTTGGTGCTTTTACTTATCTTGTGGATGAACTTAAGTTTATGGTTAAAGGAATGGAACGTGCCGATTCACTTGCATTTGATCTTCATAAATGGATGTACATGCCGTATGAAAGCGGATGTACTCTTATAAGAAACCAGGAAAAACATAAAAATGCATTTGTGTTAACACCTGAATACCTGATTAAATTTGAAGAAGGACTAGCCGCAGGACCCGAACCGCTGAGTAATTACGGCATTCAGCTTTCAAGAGGATTCAGAGCATTAAAAGTGTGGATGTCGTTAAAAGAACATGGAATAAATAAGTACAAAAAACTTATACGGCAGAATATTGCACAGGCACAATACCTTGAAAGATTAATCTCCGGAAAAACTGAACTGGAGATTCTTGCACCTGTTCCGCTTAATATTGTTTGTTACAGGTTCGTTCAGCCGGGTATCAGCAATGAAGCGCTTGACAAGCTTAATAAAGATATTTTGATACAACTGCAATTAAGGGGTATAGCTGCTCCCAGTCATACAATTATAAATGGTAAATTTGCATTACGCGCCGCCAATGTTAATCACCGGAGCAGGAAAGAGGATTTTGAAACCCTGGTTAATGAAACCGTAAAAATTGGGTATGAACTTTTAAAGAGATAAAAACAATTTACCGCAGAGACGCGATGAAGAAACGCAAAGTACGCAAGTTAAAAAAATCTTTGCGTTCTCAGCGTTTTTCTTTTTGCGGCTTTGCGGTAAACTGCCTTCCAAGGGAGATATATGAAAAAAATAAAAGTCTACCAGGTTGATTCTTTTACAAAAGAAAAATTAAAAGGTAATCCCGCCGGAGTTGTAACAAATGCAGAGCTTCTTACCGAAGAAGAAATGCAGGCAATTGCACGCGAGTTGAACAATTCCGAAACAGCTTTTATTTTACCCCCTTCAGGCAGTGACCATGAAGTATGGGTGAGGTTTTTTACCCCCACGAGGGAGGTACCCTCATGCGGACATGCAACCGTTGCAGCACATTATGTAAGGGCGCTGGAAAATAATTTTTCATCACGTACTTATAATCATAAAATTGGTATTGGTGTTCTGCCCGTTGAAATAGAAAAAACAAACGGCGCTTATAAGGTTATAATGACACAGGGAAAGCCGGAATTTTTATCCGTTATAGATGGAGAGAACAGGGCAGAACTCATACGGGCACTTCATCTTGATCAAAGCGATATGGATAACCGTGCCCCAATTCAGATAGTAGATACAGGGCATTCCAAAGTAATGATATGTATAAAAAAGAGGGGAAAACTAAATTCACTTACCCCTGATTTCAGCCGGCTGAAAGAATTATCCAAAGTTATTAAATGCAACGGCTACTACGTTTTTACTTTTGATTCAGATAATAAAGATATACTAATACATGGCAGGATGTTTGCTCCTGCAATAGGCATAAATGAAGATCCCGTTACGGGTAATGCCAATGGTCCCGCCGGCGCATACATTGTTAAATATAAATTAGCTGATATCCCGTCAACATATTTTTACTTCAGGGCACAGCAGGGTGAGGCAATAAAACGTACCGGTATAGTTGATGTATATGTGGATATAGAAAACGGTGTGCCTGTTAAAACAAAAATCGGCGGAGAAGCAGTTGTAGTGTTTAAAACAGAGATTGAGATAGCTTAGTTTATTTCTTAATCGTATTCGGATTTAACCTGAAGATTACGATAAGAATAAGAAGGGCAGAAGAAATATTTAATTCAATACCACTGCAGCATTACATTAAAAAATTTACAATACCTGGTTTACTGCATCAACTAAATTTTCTACACCAATAATTTTAATCTTTCCGTCCGACTTTAATCCTTTTAAATTATTTTTAGGAATTATGATCCTGTTAAAGCCAAGCTTTTCTGCTTCCTGTATTCTTTTTTCTATATTGCCTACACTTCTTACCTCACCGCCAAGGCCAACTTCACCAATAACAACTGTTTGGTTATCTGCAGCTTTATCAAGCAGACTTGAAGCGATGCTGCAGCAAACAGCAAGATCAACGGCAGGTTCATCAATTTTTACACCCCCTGCCATATTAAGAAACACATTATTAGCTGAAAGTCTGTAAGCTGCCCGTTTTTCAAGAACAGCAAGAAGTATTGAAAGGCGTCTGTAATCAAAACCGGTTGCAACACGCTGCGGGTTACCGTAATTCGAAGGTGTAACAAGAGCCTGTACCTCAAGCAGTATCGGGCGTGTCCCTTCCATGCTTGATGTTACTACTGAACCGGAGACTTCCCTGTCACGTTCGCTTAAAAATAATTCACTGGGATTTTTAACTTCAGTTAATCCGTTCTCGCGCATTTCAAATATGCCAATCTCATTAGTACTGCCGAAACGGTTTTTTTGCGCACGCAAAATTCTGAATGAATGATGTGATTCTCCCTCAAACTGAATTACTGTATCTACCATGTGTTCAAGAATTTTAGGCCCGGCAATCATACCTTCTTTGGTTACGTGACCCACTATAATTACTGAATAATGTTTTTTCTTCGCTTCCTCCATTAATAATGAAGCACATTCTCTTATCTGTGTAATTGTGCCGGGAGAATTTTCAAGTTCGCTTCTGTATACTGTTTGAATTGAATCAACCACAACAACAGCAGGGGAGAGGTTATTAATTGCTGCTATAATAGTATTAAGATCAGTTTCTGCAAGAACAAAAAAAGTATCAGAAGATATTTTTAAACGTGTAGCGCGTATCTTAATCTGTTTTGATGATTCTTCGCCTGTAACATATAGTACTTTTTCTTTTATGTTTGCGGCGGCCTGCATAGCAAGAGTTGATTTACCGATCCCGGGATCACCGCCGAGCAGAATAACAGAGCCGGGCATAAGTCCCCCGCCAAGCACCCTGTCAAATTCGTTTATCTCAGTTTTTATGCGGTCTTCTTCTGTTGCGGAAATATCTTTGATTGTACTTATTGAAACATTATTAATTAATCCCTGACCATCGCGGCGGGATTTTTTAGAAGTCTCAACAATTTCCTCGGTGAAAGAGTTCCAGCTATCGCACTCAGGGCATTTGCCCAGCCACCGGAGAGATTCGTAACCGCAATTTGAGCAGATATATTTTATTTTTGTTTTTGACATGAGAACAACTTCTTTAGGAACACCACTTAGGCACTTAGAACACTAAGAAACACTTAGAAAAAACTATTCTTTAGGTAACTTTGAAAACTCTTCTGTAACAAGTGGAACAACACTCTTGGTTATATTATCACAATTAAAGTTTATTAGCAATCCTTTAGGAAGATTAGTTAGTTTGAGATAAGTTAACAACTGAGCTTTAAAAACAGGATGTAAAACATCAACAGCTTTAAGTTCTACTATTACTAAATGTTCGACCACCAAATCAAGTTTTAGTATTTTGCCCAGATTCCGTCCCTTATATAAAACTGGTAAAACAACTTGTTTTTGCACACTATATTTATCACCAATTTCATCAAGCATACAGGATTCATATACTGATTCTAAAAGACCCGGTCCAAGATGTTTATGAACCTCAATAGCACACCCAACAATATCGTAAGCTATCTTATTGACGTATTTTTGAGTTAACATCTAAGTGTTTCTTAGTGTTCTAAGTGCCTAAGTGGTTTTCTTTTTGCTTTAAAGGAACTTTTTCACTACCTCTTCCACAGAGTTAAGTGCATGCGGAATTTGGGATACATCCTTGCCGCCGGCAGTTGCAAGATGCGGGCGCCCGCCGCCGCCGCCGCCAACCAATTTTGCAAGTTCTCCCACAATTTTACCTGCACTAAGTTTTTTCTCTTTTATTATATCATCACTTACGACACACACAATACCGACTTTATCCTCAATTACAGCAAACAAAACCCCGATGCCTGTTTTTATTTTATTACGCATTTCATCGCCGAAGGATTTAAGCTCATCCATGTTATCAGCATTAACTTTAGATTTATAAATTTTCATGCCGCCGATCTCAGTAAAGGAAGTAAATACTGC
>JAWOJF010000102.1:0-9687 GCA_046481785.1 Ignavibacteriaceae bacterium
GCGTTGCCCTGCGAGGCGATGATGCCCGACTCGGCCTCGACGACCGGTGCGTATGCACGCCGCTTCACCCACGGTCCGGTCTGGCCGTAGCCCGAGATGGATGCGTAGATCAGGCGTGGGTTGCGGGCCCGCACGGTGTCGGCGTCGAGTCCGAGTCGGGCCATCACGCCGGGTCGGTAGTTCTCGACCAGGACGTCGGCGTGCTCGGCCAGTCCGAGCAGGACCTCGACGCCCGCCGGCGTGGCGAGGTCGAGGCTGAGGTTGCGCTTGCCGACGTTCTGCTGCACGAAGTAGCTCGACAGCCCATTGCGGCGGGGCGACGCGAAGCGGGTCAGGTCGCCGGCAGGGGGCTCGATCTTGAGATTCATTAGCATATTTATGATCAAATAATTAAATTACTGGCAAATATGGGTGAATTATCAAGATTTGAAGGTATGTATATCTTCATGTATTCTGACGACCATGAGCCGCCGCATTTTCATGTAAAGTTATATCTGTAGCATAACAAATAATCTTTCGCACTTATTTAATGTCATATTATAAAATGTAATGAAAGGCAGTAATGCAGCTTCTTCAGGCAGGTGAACATTTTGGAAGACATAAAAAAACAATAATGCTGGGCGGCATTATCCTGCATGAGTCTGTATATGATCCCGAGGTTAGGGTCCCCTGGCATTATCATGAAAATGCATATTTCTTTTATACTGTAAAAGGAAATCTTGTTGAAGCAGATAAAAAGGAATCCTTTATTTGTACACCCGGTACTGTGTTATTCCATCACAGGCAGGAGCCGCATTATAATAAAGATCTTTCTGAAGATTCTGTTTTTTTTCATGCAGAAGTAAATAATAACTGGCTGAATAAGTTTGGCTTAACTAGTTTAATTACAACAGGAAACAGTCGACTGGAAAATCCGCAGACCAGATCTGCTTTTAACAGAATATACAGGGAACTAAAGATTTGTGACAGCACAACGCAAATAGCTGTTGAAGGATTACTCCTGCAGGTATTTGCAGATATGGTTAGATATAAAAATGAATTAAGGTCATCTGTTCCCGGGTGGGTTAACAAAGTGCGCGAGATACTTCATGACAACAATGATAAAAAAATGACTCTTTCCCTGCTTTCAAAAGAAGCCGGTATACACCCGGTGCATCTATCACGCGGTTTCTCAAAGTATTTTAATTCAACATTCGGCGACTACCTGCGTAAAATAAAACTTGATAAATCTGTTGGCCTGCTGGCAGACAGTACGCTTACCCTTACACAAATTGCTCATCAGTGCGGCTTTTCTGATCAAAGCCACTTTATTCGTTTATTTAAATCTGTTAACGGAATTACTCCGAATCAATACAGGAAGAATTTAAAAAGTTAATTTTATCCACCCGGTTAATGTTATTCTATTTTCTTCAGCTCGTCTTTTTTAGTTTTGTCTCATCCCATTTTATTAAAGGAGAAGCATTACATGAACAATGAACAGATTAATTATAATATTAATAATAACATCAGATATAACCATCATGAAAAAATTGATATACCTGCTATTATAAAAGAGAACAAAGAGCAGTGGTTTAACCAGTCATTAACGCTGGTAAATGACAGCGTGGTAAGACTTGGGATAATACATGGTGAATTCCACTGGCACAAACATGATACAGAAGATGAATTCTTCTATGTAATAGATGGAAAGCTGTTTGTTGACCTTGAAGATAAAATTATAGAATTAAATCAGGGTGAGGGGGTTACGGTTTCCAAAGGAGTAATTCATCGCACCCGCGCACCTCAGAAAACAATAATATTAATGGTAGAGCCCGCTTCCGTTGAACCAACCGGCAGCAAGGATTAGATAAGTTTTTCTTAATCTTATTCTTAATCTTAACCGGGTTTCTTAATCAGACTCATACTTTTAACTTGTCCCGGTGCAGCTTAGCTAAGACGGGATCTTAATCGCGCCTTATTAAAAAGATCACCATAAGATAATAGTATAATTCATCGGATCATTATAGGATATCATATGAACGGAATAATTGATTTCCCATTGTTTATAATAACATCTGCAATACTAATTGTTGTACCCGGTCCTGATTTTATTTATGTAACTACGCGGGGAATTTCAGAGGGGCACAAGGCAGGGGTTTTATCGGCATTGGGTATAAGCATAGGACTTTTAGTACATACGCTTTTTGCTGCACTGGGTTTATCTGCAATAATACAGGCATCATGGCTGGCTTACCAGGTGGTTAAATATGCAGGAGCATGTTACCTTATTTATCTTGGTGTAAAAACAATACTTGCAAAAAATTCGTCAGCCTCTGCTGAAATAAAATCATATAAAAATGGAAGCATATTTACCCAGGGTGTTCTTACTAATGTTTTTAACCCGAAAGCAATTGTAACATTTATTGCTCTACTGCCGCAATTTGTTGATCCTAAAATTCATAATCATGGATTGCAGTTTATTTTTCTTGGTATAATCCTTTCTCTAACGGCAATCCTCTGGTTCAGTTTTGTTGGATATTTTGCAGGAATTGTTGGGGGACATATAAAAAGAAACAAGCTGATTCAATCAGGAATAAAATACCTTAGCGGATCTGTAATGGCTGCGCTGGGACTGCGCTTAGTTATAAAAGGGGAATAAGTTATAGAATATACCGCCCTGATGGAACGAAGACAACCATTTTCTGAAAACAGTTAAACTTTATAAAACCTCTCCAACTAAAATTGAAACAATGAACTATTATTTATACCGGTGGATTTTTTGTTTTTAATAAAAATTTTTTCAATTAAATTTATTCCTCATTCAAAAAAGTTAATGAGGTATTTATGTTTCCCCACCACCGGGAGTCCATCAGAAATATTACGGAAAAATTCAAAAATGATCCTGAAGTTTTAGCATTACTCATTAGCGGTTCAATAGCACACGGTTTTGAGGATGAAGGTTCTGATATTGATTGTCTGATTATCGTTCCTAATGATGTACATGCTAAAAAAACAGAAGCTAAAGCTTTGGTATATAATGAAACAGAATCCTGTACATATGAAGGCGGTTATATTGATGGAAAATATATCACCTTTGATTTTATGAAAACAGTTGCCGGAAAAGGGAGCGAGCCGGCACGTTTTGCTTTTGACGGTGTAATAACAGCATTCTCTAAAATTAACGGCCTGCAGGATGTAATCAATTCTATTACAACATTCCCTGTTGAAAAAAAGCAGGATAATATATACAGGTTTTCATGCCAGATTGAAGCATGGAAATGGTTTACAGGTGAAGCCCTGAAAAGAAAAAATGATTATCTGCTTCAAAGGGCAGTTACAAATTTAATACTGTTCGGCGGGCGAATGATTCTGGCTCATCATGAAGTATTATACCCTTTCCACAAATGGTTTTTAAAAGTGCTTGAAAAAAATGCCAATAATCCTGAGGAGTTAATGAGTAAAATAAACCTCCTGCTTAAGTCCCCTTCAACTGATGCTGCAAATGATTTTTATTCTTACATTAAAAATTATACTGACTGGGAAATAGATACTGCAAAGAGCTGGCCTAACCAGTTCCTTAAAGACAGTGAACTGAACTGGCTTGAGCTTTCGGTTCCGGTCGGGGATATTTAATGCCGGATGATTTAATTATACTATAACTATATTAAATTTAATACTTATAATTACTGATATGGCAGAATTCAATCTGGCAGGTTATTTAATATTTGTTTTGATCACTTCAATAACACCCGGCCCCAATAACTATATGCTTTTTACTTATGGCCGGACCTATGGATTTAATAATGCAAATAAACTTATGACTGGCATTCTTCTTGGCTTTTTTACAATGTTGTATATTGCCGGTTATGGAGTTGCAGAAGTTATTACTACAAACCACACTTTTGGATTAATACTCAAAATCATTGGTTCAATCTGGATGATTTACCTGGCTTTTGTACTAAGCAATCTCAGTTCAGATATCTCAGCAGATAAGAAAACGATACTTGGCTTTACCAAAGGTTATATGCTTCAGTTTGTAAACCCCAAAGCATGGATTATGGCAATTGCCGGGGCGGGAGCTTTTATGCCCCAGTTTACAAGTATTCATCTGAATGTTTTTGTATTTGCCGCAATTTTTTCTCTTGTTGGTATTCCATGTATGATAGTTTGGGTGTTCCTGGGGGATTATATTTCCCGGCTGTTGAAATCTGAAAGAGCAAATAATATTGCCGGTTATATAATATTCATCCTTATGATTGTTAGTGTTGTTACAATATGGGTATAATTCTTTATTTTACTGTTAGTAAGATTTTTAAAATATAAAACAATGATCGAAATACATTCAGCAGAAGAAAAAGATTATGATATAATTAACCGGCTGGCGCACCGCATATGGCCCTGTACATTCGGCAGTATTCTTTCAAAAGAACAGATTGATTATATGCTGGAATGGATGTACAGCCTGCCCTCAATTAAAGAGCAGGTTGAAAAGAAAGGGCATCATTATATTCTGGCAAAAGAAGATGATAATTATATTGGTTATGCATCATTTGAGTTTAATTATGATAACTCGGACAGTACAAAGGTGCATAAAATATACCTTCTGCCCGAAACACAGGGGAAGGGCTTCGGTAAACAGATGATGAATTATATTTCTGAGAAAGCATTACAGAATAATAACACGTCGTTATTATTAAATGTTAACAGGGATAATCCCGCGGTAAAATTTTATGAAAGAACCGGGTTCAGGGTTATTAAGGAAGAGGATATTGATATAGGTAATAATTATTTTATGAATGATTATGTAATGAAGAAAATACTAAAGTAAGAGATGAGTAAAAGATCTATCCCACCCAGCCTTCTTCCTTTCTGAGGATATGACCAAACAGGCTGACCTTCGACCGGCGAATCTTTCCGTTTGTACAAAGATCAGATCCCGAGCGTACTACAAATAGTTGTAAGGTCTGCAATAAATTCTTTTTTATAATTAATCTTGTACAACACATCCACTCATACTGCAATAGAAATAATAAATTAGATTTTATATATTTTGCACTTCAAATTACTCTAACCAGGAAAACCAATGAAAATACTTTCGCAGCTTTTTGATAACAACAAAAAATGGGCTGATACTTTACGCAAAACAAGGCCCGATTTTTTTGAAAAGCTTTCAAATCAGCAAAACCCGGAATATTTATGGATAGGCTGTTCTGACAGCCGCGTGCCGGCAAATGAAATTGTTGGGTTACTGCCGGGTGAGTTGTTTGTCCACAGGAATGTTTCCAATCTTGTAATTCATTCTGATATGAACTGCCTTTCTGTAATGCAGTTTGCCGTTGAAGAGTTAAAAGTAAAACATATAATTGTCTGCGGACATTACGACTGCGGCGGAGTAAGGGCAGCCATGGAAGATGAACCTCATGGACTGATTGATAACTGGCTGAGATATATAAAAGAAATTTATTACAAAAATAAAGAAGAACTTGATTCTTATAAAGTGCTTACAGACAGGGTTAACCGCCTCTGCGAATTAAATGTTGTTCAACAGGTTGTAAATGTTTGCAGCAGTACAATTGTGCAGGAGGCATGGCGGAAAAAACAGCAGCTATCTGTGCATGGATGGATTTATGGTATTAATGACGGGCTGCTGAAAGATTTAAATGTTACAATTAAGTCGCCCGAAGAACTGATAGTAATAAGATAGTTATTCATGTTGTGCGGGCACAACTTAATTCTTATTAATCCCCGTGGAACTCTTTGTTCACCTTTGTGTAACTTTTTAGTAACACTGAGTTCTACAGCGTAGACACAGAGAACCACGGGGATAGGGATTGTTTATTTTGAAGACAGAACAAGGGTGGTAACTGTTATACGTTTCTAAACAAATACCCCCAATTTCAATTATTCTACTTTTAATTTTGCATTCTCTACTATAAGATCGTAAGAATAACCTGAGCCGAAATCTTTATTAAGCGAAACAGTTCCTTCAATAATAACAAGTTTGCCTGTTTCAGCAACATCCTTTGAGGTTACTGCAAGGTCATAATTTGTTGTACCCGTTCCATCCTGGATATGCACCCAGTTCATTCCCATAATATCGGGATTATATTTTGTTACCATGCCTCTTACACGTACAGTTTTTCCTTCCAGTTCATTCTTTTCAGCATATACCTGCTCAATAGTTTTTCCGTCTTTTAGCGGCTCAACTGTTACATTTGCTTTTTGACCGGCAGTAACTTTCGGATGGTTAACTACTTCAGGCTGCTGGCCTGCAGCATTGGGTGCAGTTCTTGAAATATCTTCCACAAACAAAACTGATTCAAATTTGCGGTTTAATGATTTGCTTTCAAAATTTTTCATTTCCATGCTTTTACTAAAGTATACAACATCACCATCATTTATACTCATCTGCGGAACGGCTATCCAGTATTCGCTTCCATTTTCTGTTACCCTCATATAGGTATAACTCTGAGCATCCATGTGCTCCATCACTTCTACGCCGTGATATCCTTCAGGCAGATTTTCAACTGGTTTATTCCCTGATTCGCATGCTGAAAAAACGAAGCCAAGAAACAAAAATACTATAAAATAATTCTTCATTTGGGTCTCCCATTAATTTATATAAAAATCCGGTACCGGCAAGCCGGGGTTAATTTACAATTGGTTTTTGTAAACAAATATAGATAAGGATAAGGAAATGTGCGATTATTAATTCATCACAAACAGTATAAAAAATCAGAACCTTAATTAAACTGATTAAAGGATAACAGGATTTTTAAATGCTTGTTTTTAGGCGGTATTTTACCTTTTTCTATGCAACTAATAAATCTTTCCTCACAATTTTCCTATGATTCTCCAGATACCCCGGTGAAACTTATGAAACCCTTTAACAGGCGGGGCATACATCAATATGCATTTTTTTTCTATCACATCAATATTATTCTGACAGCAGAAATTTATTGCCTCCTCAGATTCGCTTCCCTGCTGAAACCATAGGCGCTTAATTCCTGTTGATATCACTTCCCGGGCAACTTTATTTGCTTCTACCGGCGGGATAACCACAAGAGCATCTTCGACATAACCCGGAAGAGCTTTAACAGAGTTAAAACATTTATCACCCAGTATAAATTCTTTTTTAGGATTTACGGGGTAAATATTAAATCCCCTTTTTTTTAATTCGCCTAATATCCGACAGCCGAATTTTTGTTTATTTTCAGATGCACCTATTATTGCTATGTTCCCTGATTCAAAAAACTTTTCAATGAATTCTTTGGTTTCCATATAATTCCCCCTGAATTTTATAAGCTTGTGATATATTTATTCTTAAATTAGTGAATATTTTATTTTCTTAAAACAATAGTGTTTTAATATATTTAAATATCCTTAATCCTTTAATTAAGTGGAGCACAAAATGAGCAGCCATATATATAAAATAATAGAATTAACAGGCTCTTCGCCAAACAGTGTAGAAGAAGCCGTGAACAATGCCGTAAACAAGGCATCACAGACTGTAAAAAATATGCGTTGGTTTCAGGTTACAGATACCCGGGGCCATATCGATAACGGGAAAATAGCTCACTGGCAGGTTACAATAAAAATAGGCTTTACACTGGAAGAGTAATGTTATTAATTGCCACGACTTTTAGAGTCTGTTGCAGAAACCCGGAATTGTCATTCCGAAGTACGCCCAGGCGGATTCAACTGAGGAATCTCAATGCAAATGCGGCAATGAGATCCCGACAAGTCGCATAAGCGTCAACTTAATAATCATGAACTTGGTTTTAGATGTATGAACTACACAAAAGAATTGAGTCGTAAAAAGTCTTTTTGTGAATCCTCTACGAGGATTGGGTTTGATGCGGATAATTTTACTACAATAGTTTGACCCTGCCTGCCGGTCAGGCAGGCTCTACGAGGTCAGTTAAAAAACATCGTAGATGTTTCACAATTGTAGAAGTTATTTAAGCCTGGAAAGAAGATCCTCGTAGAGGATCAATTAGACGGTTAATTCCTGTTGAAAGTGATTGCTATACATGAAGATACAGAGTATTTTTTAAGAAAGTTAGGTTGATGCCTATGCGACAAGTCGGGATGACAGAAGTTGTAGTTCTGCAACAGACTCTTAAATGTCATGGCTATTATAAAAATTGGTATTCCACTAAAGTGGGGGGGGCCCTCAAATTTTGAGGGTTAAAAATTGATAACTTATTTTATTCTTTTAAATGGGTAGTCAAATCCTTTTACATCGCCGTTTTCTATTCCTTCTATTCTTGCATTTAGCGAGTCTTCATTTATGTATTCGTAAATAATTTTTGAAGGGAAATCATGCCCGGGATTTTCGAACACAGCCTTCTTATCAGTTATGCCGGTAAGTTTAAATTTTACCGGTCCGGGATTGTGCTCAACAAGCGGGATATAAAAAATATCATCCCCTATTTTTGCCAGCTTAATAGTCTCGGTAATAGTTGTATCTCCATCTTTTACATAAAAGCTGACCGCTGTTAAAACCGTATCACTCAGCTTTGTCCATTCTTCATGTATGGTTCTGTTTTTTCCTTCAATTACCCACTTACCTTCTAAATAGAAAAGCGGGTTAAGATTATTTTGCGGAAATACCGCCAGGTTTAATAAAATGAAAAAGACGGATATTAATGTCTTCATAATTTTCTCTATTAATTAATATTAAATTGTGCAATAGATACTTAAAGGTTAAACCACGGAATTGTATTGTGAATATTCCCATATTATATGTAAAAATCAATATGATTCTTCCAATCCTTTGAATCTTTATGATGATTTATTCATCTTATGTATTATTATTATATATTATTTCAAATAAGGAGAGAAAATGGCCACTAACATGGATAAATCGATGTTTTTAGAAAAAGTTTTTGATTATGAAAAAAAACAGGATTGGGAATACCAGGGAGATGTACCATGTGTAATCGATTTTTGGGCGCCATGGTGTGGCCCTTGCCGCGCAGTTGCACCGGTTATTGAAGAGCTTTCTTCAGAATATGAAGGCAAAGTAAATTTTTATAAAGTGAATACCGATGTTGAGCAGGAATTAGCCGGAGCATTTGGAATAAGAAGTATCCCCTCTCTGCTGCTTGTACCCATGGAAGGGCAGCCCAAGATGGCTGTAGGTGCTCTTCCTAAAGATGCGCTAAAACAGGCAGTTGAAAAAGAATTATTAACAATGCCTGCTTAGGTAATCCTAAATTCCCACTCTTTGATGATCAAAAGTCCCTCTTTAATAAAGAGGGACAGTTCCGATCTTTGATCGGAACAGGGAGATTAAGTGCCGCCTACATGGCGGACAACCCTAGCATTACCAGGCAACTCCAAAATACCAAATGCAGTTCTTGGAATTTCTCCGGTTATGATAAGGTTATCTGCCGGTACGGCGGCACACAATCCCTCTGTCCCACCTGCGGCAGGACTGTCTCCCTTTTCAAAAAAGGGAGACTCTTTTTTAAATTAGTCTCGGGGTTTCATATAACCAATAATATTAAATAGTCCCTCTTTTGCTAAAGTTTTAATCCCGACTTGGCGGGGAGGGACAGTTCCGATCTTTGATCGGAACAGGGAGATTGAGTGCCGCTCACTTGGGCGGACAACCCCGGCATTACCAGGCAACCCCAAAATACCAAATGCAGTTCTTGGGATTTCTCCGGTTATGATAAGGTTATCTGCCAGTACGGCGGC
>JAWOJF010000140.1:0-9111 GCA_046481785.1 Ignavibacteriaceae bacterium
ATTGTCGGCAGGATTTAAATTATAAAGTATTGTTTTGGAAAGTTTGTTTGTAGTATCAAGCTTATTTAAATATTTTGATAAAGCACCCGCTATTGAAAAATCACCTATAGAATCAAATCCTGTATCGGGACCAAGAGTATTGTGCATCCTTGTATTGTTATTTCTTAATGCACCCATGTGTAACTGCTGTACCCATCCCTTTTCACTATTCATTAAACCGTACTCGTATATCATAGCTGATTTAAACTTAAGAACTTCACCCCCGCTTAAATTACCGCCGTTTATTATTTTATTAAAAATAATTTTAATTTCATCACTGGTATAATCTTCAGCATATGCAGCTTCAATTCCGTGATCTGAAAGCCTGCAGCCGTTCTGATGAAAATAATCGTGCCTTTTCCTTATGGCCTCAACGTATTTATCAAAACTGTTTATATCGGAGTTTGTTACATCGCGCAGTTTCTGAAGCCAGTCCTTAAAGCCTTCTTTATTTTCAACCATCATTCCCTTATCGGGGCGGAACGCCGGAAGTATTTTTACTTCAAAGCCATCATCTTTAATTTTTTTATGATGTTCCAGCGAATCAACCGGGTCATCAGTGGTGCAGACAGTTTCTACATTAAAGCCTTTAATTAATCCCCTTGTAGAAAATTCATCCTTTTTCAGTAATTCATTGCAATGTTCCCAGATGTCTTTTGCAGTATGTTCATTTAACAGCTTCCCCTTTCCCCCAAATGGTTTTTTAAGTTCCATATGCGTCCAGTGGTAAAGGGGATTGCGTATAGTATCCGGGACTGTTTTAGCCCATGCAAGAAATTTCTCCCAGTCAGAAGCACTGCCTGTAATAAATTTTTCATCAACACCATTTGTACGCATGGCACGCCATTTATAATGATCACCGTAAAGCCATGCCTGCGTAATATTATCAAATTTTCTGTCCGCTGCAATTTCATCGGGCGGAAGATGGCAATGATAATCAATTATAGGCAGATCTTTTGCATAATCATGATACAGCTTTTTTGCTGTCTTATTAGAAAGTAAAAAATCGTCTGAAATAAACTGGTTGTTTTTATTGTCCTGCAATTTTATAATAGTATTATTTTAAGTAAAAAATATTTTTTTAGAATTAGTTGCCGCTGGTAATCATGCAGCAACATTCCTTCTTTCAATATAGCTTAAAACCCGAATAGAGTGGGAATCCAAAGACTAAGCTGGGGGAAAAACGTAATCAGCAGCAGAGTGATAAACATTGCCACAAACATCGGCAGCAGCGGTTTCAACACTTTTGCTATTGATATTCCCGCAACAGAACAGCCTATAAAAAGAATACTGCCAACCGGGGGTGTACACAACCCTATGCACAAATTCATTACCATAATTATTCCGAAATGAATCGGATCAATTCCAAGATGTATGGCAACCGGAAGAAATATCGGAGTAAATATCAATACTGCCGGCGTCATATCCATGAAGGTACCAACTGCAAGAAGTATGATGTTTATAATAATTAGAATAAGGAACTTATTATCTGATAGTGCAACAAGACTTGTAGCAACACTCTGCGGAATATTTTCATATGCCATTACCCAGGACATTGCCATAGATGTACCTACAAGCAGCATAACAATAGCTGTAGTAGAGGCACTGCTGATTAATATCTGGGGCAGTTGAGTTAACTTTACTTCCCTATAAACAAAAACTGATAGTATAAATGCATAAAGAACAGCTATTGCAGAAGCTTCGGTGGCAGTAAAATAGCCGGCTATTATTCCCCCTATAACTATAATTATTAACAGGAGACTGGGAATGGCATCTAAAAATTTTTTAATCCCCTCATTAAACGTTGGCAAATATGTAGATTTATATTTGTGCTTTTTTGCATAAAAATATGCAACACTCATTAGCGCCAGTCCCATTAATATCCCGGGTATATACCCCGCAAGAAATAAAGCCGCAATAGATACCCCTCCGCTTGCAAGCGAATAAACAATCAATATGTTACTTGGCGGTATTATCAAACCCGTTGTAGAAGATGCTATATTTACAGCAGCCGAAAAACCCGGATCGTATCCTTCTTTTTTCATAACCGGGCCCATAAAACCCCCTATTGCAGAAGCTGCTGCTGCTGCCGAGCCTGCAATGGCGCCAAATAACATTGCTGCCATTATGTTAACAAAAGCAAGCCCGCCGGGAAGTTTACCCACAAGAACCCTTGCAAAATCAATAAGTCTCCGGGCTATACCGCCGCTGTTCATTAGCTGCCCTGCAAGTATAAAAAATGGAATGGCAAGCAGCGCAAAGCTGTCTATACCTGTAGCCATTCTTTGTGCTATTGTTGTAAGTGCCGGAATTGTCTTTATTGTAAATAACATAGTTAGCAGGGATGATATTCCTATGCTGAATGATATAGGAACTCCGCAGCCAAGCAGAATGAAAAAAGATAATACGAGTATTAAAATCTCAGCTATTTCCATTATCCCCGCCCGTATTAGGTTCTTTTTTCAATTTTAACAACAAAAATTCTTCGGTAATAAAATAAATAGAATAAAATGATATTATTATTCCGCTTACAGGAATAACCAGGTATACATAACCAAGCTTCATTTGCAGCGCAGCGGAAATTTGATTTAAAGTAAGCGTTATATTCACTAACCTGAACCCGCCAATTATCATTACAAAAACCGCAAATAGCAATACACATGTATGTATAAATATATCAAGAATAATTTTTTTCCTTCCGGTTAATTTGGTTGGCAGAAGGTCAATTGCTAGATGCATTTTTTGGCCCGCTACATAAGCCGCCCCCAATATTCCCACCCATATTAGCGAATAACGTGCAAGTTCTTCAGTAAACGAACTGGGGCTGTCTAATATAAACCGTGTAAATATCTGCCACAAAACATTTATAGTCATGCTCCCCAGCAATATAACAAGTGCCCACTTAATAACCGTATCAATTGTATTTTTTATACTATTCATTAATTGAAAGCTGTTTTATTCTCTGAATAATATCATAAACTTCCGGTTCTCCTTTAAATTCTTCAATTAATGGCTGAACCTTTTTTTGAAATACGCTTTTGTCCGGATAATATATCTTTACCCCCGCCTCTATTACTTTTTCCATAGCCTCCCCGGTGGCTTCCTGCCATAGTTTTTTCTGAAGCTCATACGATTCGGTTGCAGCCTCCTGTACCCATTGCTTTTCTTCTTCAGTTAGGTCATTCCAGATTACTGTGCTGATTAATAATACATCGGGAACCGATGTGTGTTCATCCAGTGAATAATGTTTGCAAACCTCATAATGCCTTGATGTGTAAAAACTCGGTGGATTATTTTCTGCACCATCAACAACCCCCTGCTGCAGCGCTGTATATAATTCACCCCACGATATTGGTGTTGCTGAACCGCCTAATGCATTTACCATTTTTACTGATGTTGCGCTTTCCTGCACCCTTATCTTCATTCCTTTCAGATCATCGGGGGTTATTACCGGTTTGTTTTTAGTATAAAAACTTCTGCTCCCTGCATCATAAAAACATAATCCTCTCAACCAGTACTTTTCGGGGCTTTCCAGCAGCTCTCTGCCAAGATCACTTTCAAATACTTCAAACTTGTGCTCTTCATTTTCAAAAATAAATGGAAGGCTGAATACTTTGTACATCGGAACAAAACCTTCAAGAACTGAAGAAGAAACCTTCGTCATACCAAGGCTTCCAATCTGAAGCAGTTCAAGGCATTCTCTTTCGGTACCAAGTTGTTGACTGGGATAAACCGTCATTTCAATTTTACCCCCGGATTTTTCCCCAACCCGCTGTGCAAGAAATTCCATAGCTAAATGAACCGGGTGTGTCTGGTCTAAACTGTGAGCAAGCTTTATTTTTCTAACTTCAGATACTTCGGTACAGCCGCATGCAAGTAACAAAAAAAGAGAAATTGCTGTGATTTTTAATTTCATTATTTGGACGATATTAATCTTTATTTATTACTCGGAAATTTATTATTCTAAATTAAAAAGAAATTTTTCAATATTGAACAGGTTTATTTAGTTTTTCTGCTTCTTCATCAAGATATTTCTGAAATTCATCCCTGCTTTTTATTCCATTTGGTTCCTGTTCCCACGCGGCGGCAAAATAGTAACCTATATTTTTTTCATCAGGATTTAAAATTACAAAATGACTAAGAGCATCTTCAGAAATTTTTGCCACGTCAGAATTTTTATAAAAAACAGCTGCACCAAGATTATCATTGGCAGTAGTCTGCTTTCCCCATAATGCAATATAGTTCCAGCCGTCTTTATTATCTGAAACAAAAAACTCTGTGCCTTTATGTTTTGCAATACCGGTACAAAAATTCTCAATTTCATTTTCCGGCTTAACTATAACATGTGTTAAGCGGCTTCCGGCACTTATAGAATAGTAACACTCAACATTGGTCTTTTGATTATTAATATTCCAGCCGTAGTGAGTTGTCTTTACAGTTGATAACAAATTATTATCAAATATTTCACATGTAGCACTGTCATAATCTGAAATCGTTATTACGCTGTCGTAATAAGCGGCAACAGAACCAATGCCGAGTGAGTTTCCAACTTTAAATATATCCTGTCCCCAATCCTGCATCTGCTGGTATGATTCTTTACCATCAGAAACTAAATCTTCTTTACCAATCTTATCGGTTATTAAACCCGGTTCTTTTTTACCGAAAATATCTGTTCTGTTCCTGTCATCAAGATACAGCCTGTAACCGACCTTCTCCGATTCCCACCCCGGCCCTTCATATTGATACAAGGCATTATGAGCAAAATGATCTGGCGGGACACTTGTAAAAGATATGCTTTCAAAATTACCGCCGGTATAATAGCCGTCAGTCTTTATATAATTTTTTTTCCCGCCAAGGTACGCCTGCGTAATTTTATCACCGGGTGCAGCAGCTCCTTTGCTGAAAATTATTTCTTTTGTTTCACCGGGTTTAAAACTTAAACCAAGAAGAAGTTTTTTCTTACCTGATGCTTCATCATACACTGTTTCAAAGTTAACAGCATTGTCATCTTCTGTTATTGTAACACCGGTGGAATCAAATCCGGGATACAAAACAGCTAATGAATCCAGCGGCAGTTCAACAAGCTCGTTCACTCTGTTTATATCCGAATTGTTTTTTAAAAAAACAGAAAAGAAGCCGGAGTTATCCCGGGGATATCCGGCTTCAAGGAGAAGGAGGCTTATTATAACTACAGGAAATATTTTTGCAATTTTCATTTGATTTTTTTGTTTTAACAGTATGCGCAAAATTAGATAGTAGTGAATAAATGTGTTGTGCTAACCCCAGGCTTCAGGGTCTGTTGCATAACTAATAATTTAAATGTCTTCTCCTTGAAAGAGACTTTTATTTATTGCCACGACATTTATGTCATGGTTTAGGATTCCAAATATTTTTGGCTTTAGCCCCCGAAGGGTCGGGACACGCACAATTAAGGCAAATTGTGGCTAAAGCCTCCATGCTAATTGTTTTCTCCCACGACTTAAAAGTCGTGGCAATTGATATCTTCTCCTTGTGAAGTTAAGGCTGAGTTGTGCAACACTCCCTAAAGCCTGGGGTTAATGCATATTATTCACCACTTTCTACTTTTCACACAAACTCTATTAAGGAGAGGGCATTGTGCAGTACACTCTGAATAGAAGTGTTAACTTTTAATAGTTGTGCGTATAAAGATGACATCTTTTTAAAAAGATGTCATCTTTTAATTCCTCCGCGGAGTGGGCTTTAAATAAAAAATTGACAATCGGGTAACTTTTACCAAAGTTTGTGTCAGTCACTCAATCAATTTATTCTATCAGGAGGTACTATGAAAAAGGCTTTACTGGTTCTTGTTGTGTCTTTTCTGGTTCTTGGATCTACCGCTTTTGCCCAAATGAATTTTGGTGTAAAAGCAGGATTAAATGTTTCTAATTTTGGCGGTGATGATGCAGATGATACAGACTCAAAAACAGGTTTGGTTCTTGGCGGGTACATGATTTACAGATTTTCAGATATGTTTGCTCTTCAACCGGAACTCCTGTATTCAATGAAGGGTGCTACGGGAGAAGCATTCGGAGCAGATGCTACAGTAAGTTTAAATTATATCGAAATACCTGTACTTGTTAAATTTTTAATTCCTATTGCCGGAGGATCTTCTGTAACACCTGCTGTATTTGCCGGACCGGCAATTGGTTTTAATGTGTCTGCTAATTCTGAGTTAGAGATAGCTAACCAGACTATTGAAGAGGACATTAAAGATAATGTTCAATCTCTTGATCTTGGATTAGCTCTCGGTGCATCAATAGATTTTCCGGTTGGTATGAATACTCTGGGTTTTGATGTAAGATATACACTTGGTTTAACTTCCTGGAGTGATGTATCGGGCGTGGATGCCGATGTAACTAATACCGGGTTCTCTTTAACAGCTTATTTTGGATTTTAATACTAATTATCATGTAATCCCCGTTTTTGCGGGGGTTTTTATTTTAAAGTAACTCTTTCTTCATTGTAATTATTAAATGTTTTACAGATTTTTAAAGAAAAATTAAGAGATTATTATATGAAAAATTGCCTTACAGCAGTTTTGCTGTTTATTGCCCTGTCATTTAACATCACGTTTGCACAAATCCGCATTAATAAAGTTATTGAAAAAGATGAACATTCTTATGCGCCCAATACAGTTGTGGTTAAATTTAAATCACCCCCGGCAGGTGCTCTTGGAAAATCTGTAAATCTTAATTCTGCACTTGCTAAAAAGCTGGAACCTTTTGGAATTACTTCTGCGCAAAAGGCATTTAATACCAAACATATTAGTTCATTAAATAATGTTGTTGTTATTCAGTATGCACAGGATGTTGACCCCTATGTTGTTGCTGCAAAACTTAAAGAAACCGGTGAGATTGAATGGGCTGAACCAAGATTTTTAAGAAAGATAGATTATACACCGAATGATCCATCATTTACAACACAGTATGCTCTTGGTAAAATTCAGGCTTTTGAAGCATGGGATATTTCAAGAGGAGATTCTTCAATTATTATTGCAATAATTGATACCGGTGTTGACTGGGACCATCCCGATCTTGCCGCAAATATCTGGGTTAATCCTAATGAAATACCGGGCAATGGAATAGATGATGATGGTAATGGTTATATAGATGATATCAGGGGATGGGATTTTGGCGGACTGAACGGCACTCCCGATAATAATCCTATGGAAGATAGTCCAGACCATGGAACACATGTTGCCGGTATTGCCGCTGCTGTAAGTGATAACGGGATAGGTGTGGCTTCTATTGGTTTTAACAGCACTATAATGGCCGTTAAAGTTACCCAAAATGATTTGAGAAATAATCAGGGTCAGCCTTATATCGTTTTTGGTAATGAAGGAATTGTTTATGCAGTGGATAATGGTGCAAGGATTATAAACTGCAGTTTCGGCAGCAGCGGGTATTCTATTCTTGATCAGGAGGTGATGGATTATGCAACAGAAAACAATGCATTGATAGTAGCTGCAGCCGGTAATGATAATTCTTCTATTCCCGGCTATCCTGCTTCTTACAGGGGTGTTTTATCAGTTGCTTCAACAGATGCAAGTGATAAAAGATCCTTCTTTTCCAACTATGGTACCGAGGTGGATGTAACTGCACCCGGCTCAAGTATTTACTCTACCTGGCAGGATAATAACTACGACCATTTAAGTGGAACTTCTATGTCTTCGCCGCTTGTGGCGGGGCTTGCGGCATTGGTTGCCCAAAGGTTTCCCGGCTATACCCCCGGGCAAATAGCCGAACAGATAAGGGTTAACTCTGATGATATTTATAGTATTAATCCCAACCATAACAGGATGCTTGGGAAAGGAAGAATTAATGCTTTTAAAGCTTTAAGCAATACAAACTCAGTTGCAGTAAGAGGTGTAGAATTTGATTTTTCCGATATCACCGGTGACGGTGATGGAATATTCGAGCAGGGCGAAACTATCTCGCTGGGGATAAGATTTGTAAATTATTTAAATCCCACAACGTCATTAAATATTTCACTTGAAAGTCTTAGTCCTGATGCAGTTATTCAAAACGGAAGTTTTAATGCGGGTTCTGCTGGAATTCTTGAATCATTTGACAATTACTCTGCCCGGTTTACTTTTACTTTAAGTGACACCGTACATTTTGATACCAAACTTCTTTTCGCAATTAATTTTTCTGATGGAAGTTATACAGATTTTCAAATGTTAAGTACTACCGCAAATCAAACTTATGCTACACAATCGGGTAATAATATATCTCTTACTATTAACAGCGATGGTTCGCTGGGTTTTAATGATTATCCCGAAAACCTGAATGGAACAGGCTTTCATTATCTGGATGGACAAAACCTGCTTTTTGAAGGAGCCCTGATACTTGGAACTTCATCCACAAAAGTTGCAGATGCTGCAAGAAATTCTTCCGGCGATGCACAGGATAATGATTTTTCCTTTACACAGCCTTTTATATTAAATATTCCCGGTGAAAAAGCTGATCAGCAGGGAAGCGCAATATTTAATGATGATAATGCCGGCACATCAAAGATTGGCGTAAACGTTACTCTTAATTCTTATACTTATTCAAATAATTCAGATGAAAATTATATTATACTGGAATATGATATAGCTAATACATCGGGATCCGAAATAAGTAATTTATACGCCGGATTATTTTTCGACTGGGATATGGTTGAAGGAAGCGGTGCAGATGACAGGACTGCTTTTGATGATGTGGGAAAACTTGGATATGTTTATCATCCCGGCGGCAACCCCGATACTTATGTTGGAACTGCATTAATTTCCTCCGAAAGCTATGGCTTTTGGGCAATTGCAAATGCGGGAGATAGTGGTTTTCAGATATATGATGGCTTTTCCAGCCTTGAAAAATGGCAGGCGATTTCTAGCGGTGTTGGTAAAGCACAAGCAGGACCCGGAGATATATCGCATGTTATTTCAGGCGGTCCTTTTACAATTCCCGCAAACGGATCAATAAGTACTGCCTTTGCTGTAACTGCAGGACCGGGACTGGAAGCCCTTAGAAACTATATTGCCAATGCCAGATCAAGATATAATATCCTGAC
>JAWOJF010000172.1:0-4021 GCA_046481785.1 Ignavibacteriaceae bacterium
GTATCTCCCTTGAGATGAGGATCCAGTTTGGCTGTGACGTTTTGCTTGATGAAAGCCTTCCAAGCCTGCTCCCCCAGCGCTTGAGCATCCTCGTTGTCTTGGGGCGCGCCGCTCATTTGACCTGACCATTAATCTTGAGGAGATGTACAAGAAGAAGGCTCGTCACGCGATCAGATTTTTTCGATGATCACGGAAAGTCGAGGTTTTTGGAAAGCATCGTCGAGGATGCCGAATGGAGACAGTTGGTATCGCCAAACGGGTCGAGGACCAATTCCGGATCATCTCCCGCGACACCAATCGAGCTATCCGAACCGACTGAATCTGGGGAACTCTTGATCATCGACATCAGATACGCAACCTGCTGTAAGATCGCAAATAGCTCTCCTCTTTTCAGGTTGATATCCGGCATCGACAACTCCTCTCATGAAACATTCGAAGTGATCATTCATCGACGTTACCACGCCCGGTAACCTGAGTCCAGGAATTATTTTGTGTGATACAAAAAATCCCGATCAGGCAATATAGGGGAATATCCGGGGGGTGCGATCTCTTCGCCAGGGCAAACTTACGAAGTCAATAAGGACTCCATAGCCAGCGGCGACGCCTTTCCAGCGAGCCTGTCGGCCGCGTCAGCCCAAAACCGGCTGAACGGCATCCCCACGATGATGATGGAAAGGTACAACCCCGCTTCGCGATTCAGAGAGCGAGCGATCCGTATTTTGTAAAGAGTATCGCGTGTTTTTAGCATTTCTTTAGCATGTATCTCAATATCAGATGTTTGACCCTGCAAACCGCCAATCCATGGCTGGTGAATCATGATCTTAGCATTAGGAAGAGCTGTTCTTTTTCCGGCAGTGCCGCCTGCAAGTAAAATTGCTCCCATGCTCATTGCCATACCCACACAAATTGTGGAAACATCAGGTTTTATATATTTCATTGTATCATAAATAGCCAGCCCCGCAGTAACGCTGCCGCCGGGTGAATTTATGTATAAATTGATATCCTTTTCAGAATCTTCAGCTTCAAGAAATATTAATTGTGCAATAGTTAAGCTTGCTACATGATCGTCAACGGCAGAACCAAGAAAAATAATTCTTTCACGCAGCAGGCGTGAATAAATATCCATTCCACGTTCGCCCCTGCCTGTCTGCTCAATTACATAAGGTACTAACTGATTATAAATTTCTGTGTTATTATTCATTAACTTCTCCTTTGTCCGCAAGTGCGGATTTTAATTTATCGGGTTCAACTCTTTTGATATTATTTTTATCTTTTAAGAAGTCAAAAAGTTTCTGATCCAGGAACCTGTCTGAATAATTTGAAGACTTGTAATAATTTACAAGCTTATCAACCGGAATGCCGGTTTTTTCTGCATCTTTAGCAGCAAGTTCTGTAAGTTCTTCATCACTTATAGATATATTTTCCTGTTTTTGAATTGCATTTTTAACCAGGTACCATTTTACCTGGAGTTCGGCAGTTTTGTATAGCCTGTTTGCGGCTTCATTTTTATCAAACTTTTTATATCCCTGTTTTTTTGCTTCTTCTTCTTCACGTTTTACAAGATCTTCCAGAATATTATTTACAAATGTTGAGGGGGGAACAAAATCATTTCTTTTTACAATTTCAGAAAGGAGTTTATCCTTTGTAAAATCCTCAGTTCTCTGGTCATAGTAACCCTGTATGTCATTCTTTATCTGTTCCCTTAACTCAGGTTCAGTTGATACTTTATCTTTGGTTGCTTTTTTAATCAATTCTTCATTTAATTCGGGTATAACAATTTTTTTAATGCTCTTTATTAAAGCATTATAATAAAAAGTTTCCTTGTGTACTTCCTCTTCTCCTTTTTCATTTTTATGAGTGTGTTCGTCAGTAAAAGAAAAAGAGAATGTTTCCCCGGCTTTTTTCCCTTTTGCATTCTTTACAATTTCCGGCTGAACTCTTTCGCTTGTAAAATCAACCTGGAGTGACTCAGGGGCAGAACCTGGAAAAGTCTCTCCTTTTTCATCAGTTCTTGTAAAATCAGCATCAATAAGATAATTGTTATCCTCACCAATTATATCAGTCTCTTCCTGTATCCTGTTGGCATTTTTAATATAATTTATTTCAGCATCTATTTCAGCATCTTTAGTAATAAATTCCGGTACTTCTATATCTATACCTTTATAATCTTTAACTTCAAGTTCCGGTATTACTTCATACTTAACTTTAAAAGAAAGGTTTTCACCGGGATTAAATTTAATATCGGTCATCTGCGGCTGGCCGATAGGATGAAGATCTTTTTCTTTTGCCAAATCCCAGAATTTAGTATTTGCAACTTTTTCAGATGCCTCATATTCAAGAGCATCGCCATACATTCTTTTAAGAACAGTAAGGGGAACTTTCCCTTTTCTAAAACCGGGGATCTGTATTTTTTTTGTTTGTTTTAATACTTCTGATTCGATATCCTTTTTGATCTCATCATAAGAAGCAGTTACTTCAATCTCTTTTTCTGATAAGGACAGATCATTTATCTTAATATCCAATTATACCTCTGGTAAATCGTTAATACTTACTATTAAAAAATTAGTGCGAAAGCGGGGACTCGAACCCCGACACCTCTCGGTACTAGATCCTAAGTCTAGCGCGTCTGCCAATTCCGCCACTCTCGCAGCTAAAAAAACGTTAATTTGAAACGAATTTACTTTAATTCTAATAAATTAGTGTAAAATGCGTCAAAAAAAGAACTATAAAAATAAGATAAATTGGAGATAAAACAAAGAAACCGAATGCGGGTTTTAGAAGGGCATGCCCCCAGTTTTATTACGAGGAATGGTGCATCCGCATTTTTGGTGGCAAAAGATTTATAGCACTGCCTGTACAGAAAGGTCGGAGATTTCTAAAAGCATATTGTAGCAGGCTTCAGAAAACAAAGATAACCTGAGCTCCAGAGAAGCGGCACATTTCAATAATAATATAATTGCAGTTAAAATAATTCGCTACCGGAAAAATAGGTGTACCTGAGTATAACCTCTTCTTTTTTTAAAACGTAATTACCTTATCAGACTGCAAAGTTAGATTTGTCAATTCCAGCATATTACTCCGTACTACTCCTTCCATTAACTGAATGGATGATAAACCTCTTGCATCCAGACAGGTACCGCAGGATTTTACTTCAGCCCCCTTCATAATTACCGATTTTAACATTCTTTCAATATTATAATAACCTTGAGGTGTAACCTGGTTAGGGAGAGCGCAGCCAACTGCATCTGCCATTAAAAATATAGCTATTTTTGTTTCCGAATTTTCTTTTTGAATATTCATAGCCAGACGCAAGGCATTGTATGCTTTTTCTGTACCGTAAGGGGCATCGTTAATAATAAATAATATTTTCATTTTCTTCCTCTTTTTATTTTTTAATTCCAACAATTCCATAATGGTATGGGGGTAGTTTTTCCGGTCCGGATAAAACTTTAAACCCGGCTTGATTTAACCAGTTTATACATTGTTCCTCTGTCGGCCTGATATCAAGCGAGGGGCCGCGCGGAGTATCGGCAGAATATATCCAGTGAATTACTCCAATCCTCCCGTTTTGTTTTAGAACTCTATTAGCTTCATTAAGCAGCAGCAGGGGATCCTCAGCATGAAGAATATTAAACATCATAACATAATCTGCTGATTCCTGCTTCAATCCTGTTCCATTATTGAAATCAGTTTTTAGTACCGTTATGTTTTTTATTTTATTTTCAGAAATTTTTTGGTTCAGTATATCAATCATCAAATCATCAATATCCAGGGCGTATAATCTGCCCTTAATTATTTGGGAAGCATGTAAAGAAAATGTGCCATACCCTGAACCAAATTCAACAACATCTTCAATGTTATTATCAAGCTGAAGTTTTGATAAAATAAATCCGGGATCAAAAAATTTATCCCACATCTCTTCAGGCGGCATTCCGCTGTCACGTATTTTCATAGTTGTAAATTTAATAGATAAATAAAATAACCTAAAACAGCTCCGCCAATTACTATAATAGCAGAGTTT
>JAWOJF010000199.1:0-20394 GCA_046481785.1 Ignavibacteriaceae bacterium
ATTAGTGCAATTATTTCATATGCTTTTGTTCTGCCGGCTGCTTCTATCATCTCGCTCATCGTGTTAACAAAGAGCTTTAGAAAATATGGTTATAATGTAAAAGCTTTTACAATGGCTCAATGGATGGGAAGCCGTTACAACAGTAAAGGATATTCCTTATTTTTTGCATTCCTATCTCTCCTGCTGATAACATTTATAGTATTAATATGTGTAGGATTAACTAAAGTACTCAGCCACTCACTTAATCTGCCTGAATTTTATGTACTTACCGGGCTTGTTGTTTTTGTATTCGGCTATATGATGTTCGGCGGTGCCAACTCGATGGTATATACAAATACAATACAGGCACTTTTAATGCTTGTGGTTGCATTTATACTTTTAGGTTCAGGATATGAACATTTCAGCAGTGGTGTTCACGGATTTTTAGATAAGCTGAGTGCTATTGATCCAAAACTAACTCAAACTACTAATACAAGCAGTTTTTTATTCAGGGATTATTTTGAAATATTTTTTACCCAGATTGTTGTGGGTGCAGCTATAGTATGCCAGCCTCACATAATAACAAAATCACTTCTTATTAAAGATGAAAAAGGTGTAAACAAATACCTGTTCTTTGGCGCAATAACTCAGATAATATTTTTCCTCGTAGTAATTGCCGGACTCTATGCCCGCTTGTCATTTCCTGACCTGACAGTTAACGGTGCGCCTCTGAGTCTTGATGGAGTTATACCCGCTTATGTTGTAAAGGAATTCCCAGTATATATAGGAATTATTGTGGTATTAGGCCTTATCTCAGCCGGTATATCAACACTTGAAGGACTTATACAATCGGTATCGGCAACTGCAACATCCGATATTATATTGCCCATCTTCGGCAAATATCTGCCCTCCGATGAAGGCAGGAGGAATATCTTTCTTCTTCTTTTAAATAAAATAGTAATAATTGTTTTTGCCGCAGCAACAATATGGCTTTCGTATGATCAGCTTGTAAACCCAAAACTTAGTGTAGGCATCTTTGCACAGAATGGCGTATATGCGTATTTCTCCGCAGCGTTTGTGCCGATATTTTTTGGTATGTTCCTCAAAAATATTCCAAAGATTGCACCAATAGCTGCTTCTGTAGCTGCAATAATTGTACACTTCTCATTTTATTATGGAAAAATCCGCGTACCCTTTACACTTGCTACGGGTGAAAACCCGGGTGTGGCAGCAGCAATGGCTATTGTGTTTTCGCTGATCACCGGTTTAGCTTTATATTTTTTATTGAAAGGTAAGGCTAATGAATCATCAAACTGACTGGCTAAGCAAATGGGCTTATTATACTCCCGGCAAATTATTCCTGAAGGAGTATAACCGGAAACTTGAATGGAGCTTTGCAGATTTTAACAACAGGACCAATAAGCTTGCATCTTATCTTACTAAAGAGCTAAAACTTAAAAAGGGAGACCGGATAGCTTTTTATTCAAAAAACAGGGCAGAATATGTCTTGTTTTTCCTCGCCTGTATTAAGTCAGGAATTATTTTAGTACCCCTTAATTTCAGGTTAACCCCGCGCGAGCTTGATATTTTAATTCATGATGCAGAACCTGCATTGTTTGTTTATGAAAAAGAATATGAAGAACAGGTAAAAAAACTCAGTCAGTTACCCGGTATAAAACTTTTAAAGCAGGTTGAAGATTTCAGCAGTATTCTTACAGGCAAGACTGAACTGCATGAATATTTACCATCAGCACCGCCCGACGAACGGGATCCCGTAATGATATTGTATACCGCAGGTACAACAGGACTTCCGAAGGGTGTTATCATTAACCACAGAATGCTTTTCTGGAATGCACTTAATACCTGCCTCAGGCTTGATATTACTTCATCAGACCACACACAAAGTTTTGCTCCCTTCTTCCATACCGGCGGATGGAATGTGCTGTTTACACCTTTTCTGTTTCATGGTGCATCTCATACAATCCTTCAGAGTTTTAATGCTGAAATAATTTTAAAGCTTATGGAAGAGGAAAAAACAACACTTCTTTTTGGTGTACCCACAATGCTGCAGATGATGTCTGACCTTCCCGGGTTTGAAAATGCCAATCTTTCATCAATAAGATATGCCATTGTAGGCGGAGCTCCAATGCCGATACCGTTGATAAACCTGTGGCATAAAAAGGGTATCTATATACGGCAGGGTTATGGTTTAACCGAAGTAGGTCCAAATTGTTTTTCGCTTCACCAGGATGATGCTATCAGAAAAAAAGGATCAATCGGGTTTCCTAATTTTTATGTTGAAGCAAAAATAATGAGCACTGAAGGAAAAGAATGTAATGCTGGTGAAGTAGGTGAATTATGGCTCCGCTCCCCTGTTGTAACTGACGGGTACTGGCGAAAGGAACAAGAAACAAGTGAATCAATTACAGACGGATTCTTCCATACCGGCGATCTTGTTAAGAAAGACAGCGAAGGCTATTACTATGTAGTTGATAGAAAAAAGAATATGTATATAAGCGGAGGCGAGAATGTATATCCCGCTGAAGTTGAAAAATATCTTTATACCCATGATGCGGTAAAAGAAGCTGCTGTAATTGGGGTACCGGATGAAAAATGGGGAGAGGCAGGCAAGGCATTTTTAGTGCTTAAAGAAGGGGCTGCTCTTAATGAAAATGATATTATAGAATACTGCAAAGGCAGCCTGGCAAAATATAAAATTCCAAAACATGTTCAGTTTCTTAAAGTACTTCCAAAAACTGAGGCCGGGAAAATAAATAAAATCGAATTACAATTAATTCACAAAAAACAAAATCACTAACCAAATGGAGTTACACAATGAAAAACTTATTAATGTTTTTACTCATAAGCATGTCTCTCGTGCTTGTATCCTGCAAGGATGACGATTCTGATCCAGTACAACCGGAAGAAAAGGCTGCAATAGTAGGCACCTGGGTTTCTGATGGTAATAACGTGGCTTATGGTTTAAGGGCAACCCTTAAAGTTGCAAAAATAGTTGCAACATTTAATGAAAACAGTTCTTATTCATTTGTTCAAACCGACAGTTCCGGAGTTTCTACAACCTACAACGGAACATATACTTTTATTGAAACAACTTATACCGATACACTAACTGGTTCATTTACAAATGGTGCTAAGGTATATAATATGGTTGCAAGCCAGACAACTCCTGCAATTACAGCAAGCGGTATTGCGGCAGTTAGCGGAAACAATATGTCTTATGAAGTAATACAAACTTCACCGGCACTTACAGGCGTTAATGCACCAACAGCAGCAGGCGGTTTTGGCAGTACAACTGTCGGCGGTGTTAGCTATGCAATTTATATCCAGAAATATGTTAAACAGTAATTATCAAAATTATGGGGCTGCACTACATTCTGTTATCAGGCAGCCCCGGAATATTGGAGTTAAAAGATGATAAAACATCTGTTCAATACAATTATCATAATCTTTTTTTTAACTTCCCATTTAGCAGCCCAGGACTCAGTTCTTGTAGACAGGATACCGGATGAAAAAACTCCTGAGTTCCAGTTTATAGGGTACTTTTTTGCACGGGGTACTGCCAGTGATGTAGCACCAACAAATGAGCTTTTAAGGGGACAGATAATCGGTAGATTGTTTGGGCCTAATACAACCGGCACTCATTCAAAAACATCATCATATCTCGAACAGCGTTTTGTGCCGATGTTTATATACAGACCTTCAATACTGGATGGTGCAGCAACTTTCAGAAGTCTTTTTAAAATTGATATGACGTGGGGAGATGCAGCGTACGGAACAGGCGGAAATATTGGCGGCGGAATAAATGCCGGACAGGTTAACCTGCAGACACTGCTTGCCAATGTGGAAATTAAACCGGAAGATGCTGACTGGCACCTGGTACTGGGGCTTCAAAGAATTTTTGATAACGTCAGAGATCCGAATACGGCCGCTGTAAGCACTGCGCAGACAAGTGCATATAAACTTTCTTACTGGGGCACACAGGGTGTAGGTATTTCTTTATTCCATGATCTTAGTAAAACAACTTCTTACAAGTTTGGTTATTACCAGTTATACGAAAATACAATCCAGGAAAATGATGATGTTTCATTATGGATGTTTGATATCGAATCAAGAATACAGCCCCTTTTAGAAGCCGGTTTTGATGCATGGTTTGTCTGGGACCGCGGCAAAAGTTCAGGCGGTGTTTCTGTTTTGGGACAAGGATTGAACAGCGCACTGGCAGCGTATAACGGCGCTGTAAGGTTAAACCTTCCAACACCAAGATATGAAGCAAATATTTTATGGCTTGGCTCCCACCTTTCTTATAACAGGGATTTCCTTGCCGGCAGATGGTGGGCTGATGGTTATGTAATGGCTAACCTCGGTTCTATTGATACGGTAAGTGCCGATAATTCCACAGGCAGCTTTGCAGATATTGCCGGTACAGCCGTTAATGGTATGCTTTCATATAAATATGGAATGACTGCTAACGATAA
Organism: Ignavibacteriaceae bacterium; assembly: GCA_046481785.1. Lineage (GTDB taxonomy): Bacteria > Bacteroidota > Ignavibacteria > Ignavibacteriales > Ignavibacteriaceae > JAWOJF01. The sequence continues at coordinate 4,476 of JAWOJF010000199.1, forward strand.
AATAAGTATAGAAGGTTTATTTACAACCGGTGATAAGAATGGTGCAAACGATGGAACAATGAACAGCGTTATTACGGGAAATGTTTACGGCTCACCAACCGGTATATACAGCTCTCACCGGGCTTTACTTCTTTTTCCTGATCCGCAGGTAGCAAACAGGTATTACTCTGCCGTTCATGATATATCAAATATGGGACTTGGTGTCAGTGCCGGATTCCTTACAGTTTCAAAAGACCTTGTACCCAATAAATTCAGCGGAAAATTTACCATTGCTTCAGCTTTATCAAATTATGAGCCTGACGGCGGCAGCGCATACATGGGCTCTGAAGTAAATGTAGAGTTTAAGTACAACATAAAAGTTTTTCTCACAGTAGGGTTAAGCGCCGGGTATCTTAAACTTGGCGATTTCTATAACGCACCTTCGGCTACATATAACAGTGAAAGGCCTAAGGATCCGTGGGTTATATTTACAACACTTAGCTGGCTAATGTTTTAGGAGGAATGAATGAAAAAAACATTATTATTTTCTTTGGTAATTACAATATCATTCCTGTGGGCCGGCTGCTCGGGGTATCTTTACACGTCTGCTCCCCCGCTTGAATTTTCAGCTATTGATTACGGTTATCCGGTTAACATGATGCCGGGTAATCCTTCAATAGCTTACATTGATGCCGGTAAAGGCGAACATACAATTATACTTGTACACGGTCTTGCAAGCAATGCAGGCTTCTGGAGATACAATATTGGCGGGCTTGCAAAACATTTCCGTGTTATTGCGGTAGATCTTCCCGGTTATGGTAAATCCCAAAAAGATTCTTACCCATATAATATGAGCTTTTATGCAGAGCAGGTTAAGCGTCTGGCTGATCATCTGAATCTTGATAAATTCATACTGGCAGGCCACTCAATGGGGGGACAAACAGCAATTACCTTTGCATTAAAACATCCCGAACGGCTTGAGAAGCTTATACTTGCCTCACCTGCCGGTTTTGAAAAATTTCAAACGGGTGAAGGCGACTGGCTTAGAAGTGTAATGACTGTTGAAGGGGTTAAGAAAACAACCGAAGACGGCATTAGGAGAAACCTGGCTGCAAACTTCTATACATGGAATGACAAGAGGGAGTGGATGGTTGAAGAACGTGTACGTATGTCAAAAGCTGAGGAGTTTGACGAGTTTGCTTACGCGGTTGTCCGTTCTGTAAATGGAATGCTGGATGAACCTACTTTTAATAAAGTTGGAAGTATAACCGTCCCCACTTTAATTATTTATGGAGAAAATGACGGATTGATTCCAAATCCATATCTCAATCCGGGATTTACAAAAGATGTAATGCAAAAAGGACATACACAAATAAAAAATTCTGAGTTAGTAGAAATACCGGGTACAGGGCATATGCTGCAGATTGAGAAACCGGAAATATTCAACAACGCAGTAATAGAATTTGTTACTAAGTAAAAGACAAATAGATTTTTGTCTTCGACAAAATGTCCCCGCCCCTGCAAAGGGCAGGCTTTGTGAAAATTAAAGACTGAGGAATAAATACAATTTTATTGATTAAGAGGGTGTCTCAAAAGTAAGATGAATTGCCACGACATTTAGAGTCCCTTGCAGAACTCGGAACTGTCATTCCGAAGGAGTCTTCGACTGAGGAATCTCAATGCAAATGCGGCGGTGAGATCCCGACGAGGCGGGATGACAGAAGTTGTAGTTCTGCAATAGACTCTTTATGTCGTGGTTTAGGATTCCAAATAATTTTGGCTTTAGCCCCCGAAGGGTCGGGACGCGCACAATTAAGGCAATTTGTGGCTAAAGCCTCCATGTTTATTGTTTTTCTCCCACGACTTAAAAGTCGTGGCAATTGATATCTTCTCTTTTTGAAGTTAATACTGAATTGTGCAACATTCTCATAGGTCAGGCAGAGAATTAAATTTATACTTACAGATAATACTATGCAATTTCGCGAACTAGAATATCCCCTTCCATATAAAACTATTCTGTTAAAAAATGGATACAGCATTGCTTATTTAGATGAAGGTGAATCTGATAAAACGCTTCTTTTAGTTCATGGTTTAGGTACTTATTCCCTATCGTGGATACACAATATAGAAGAACTAAAAAAACATTTCCGCTGTATTGCCGTTGATCTGCCGGGATATGGAAAATCTTCTGCCGGCATACATCCAGGTACAATGAATTTTTATTCTGATATTTTATCGGATTTTATTGAAGCCCTTCAGTTAAAGAATATTTCACTTGCCGGACATTCAATGGGGGGACAAATTTCCATAACGTTTGCACTCCTGTACCCTTCTGTAGTAAAAACTCTTTTTCTACTTGCGCCTGCGGGCATAGAAATTTTTACAGGAAGTGAGGAACTTCTAATTAAGAAAAATTTTACGGCTGATACTTATTTCATGAATGATGAAGAAAAGATAAGGAGTTCATTTACAGGCAATTTTTATAACATGCCTGCAGGTGCAGAATTTATGATAAGAGACCGGATAATTATGAAAGAATCGAAAAATTTTTATGATCACTGTAGGGTTGTGGCAAATTCATTATACGGCATGCTGGATGAGCCTGTTTCAGGAAAGCTGCAAGAACTGGCTTGCCCTGTATATATCATATGGGGCGAGAATGATAAACTAATCCCAAATCCATATTTCCATCCCGAAAAAACTCCGAGCGAAATTGCAGAATCGGCAGCTTCAGTTATTCCTGATGCAAAACTTTTTATGATTAAAGAATGTGGACATTTTATACCCTTCGAAAAGCCGTTAGAAGTTAATAGTATTATTAAATCTGCCTTTATTATATAATCAATATCACTCCACTTTCTTACGTAAAATTCCGCATATGATTTAATAAAATTATTTGTTTTCTTACATTTATGGAAACTAAATCATCATTCAAACCGGTTGCCGACCAAGAGCGGATTAAGGTGCTGGATGCCCTGCGCGGGTTTGCTATCTTCGGCATTTTAATTATTAATATTGGCGTTTTCAGCGGATATTCATACATGACTGTAGATGCCAGGAGTCAACTGCTGGCAGCAGACTGGAATTCAACATTCGACTGGTTTCACTCGGTTTTTTTCAGCGGTAAATTTTATACTTTATTTTCACTCCTTTTTGGAATAGGTTTTGCAATACAATTCATCCGCGTAGCTCAGGCAAACCGCCCTTTTAAACGTCACTTCAGCCGGCGGCTTTTTATTCTTTTGCTTATCGGTATTGTTCATTTATGGGGTATATGGTTTAGCGATATTTTAGTAATATATGCCATCTGCGGGTATATATTAATCTTTTTTGAGCGGTTAAGTAATAAAGCATCACTTTGGGCAGCATTTTTTGTAATGCTTATTCCCGGACTCCATTCCTGGTATCTGCATTCGGCTGATAACAGTTATACTAACATTGTATATGAAAAGTTTTCCGAAACCTGGACAGAAGTGGGATTGCCAAAAGCGTCTGATGAATACTATACTTTTCAGATGCCTGATGTTGTGGAGGTAATACAAAGTGATTCACTTAATACAGTATTAACTTTCAATTATATAGGTCCAATGTTAAGAGGTTATATTTTTTTGCTTGATGCCCGTATGTTTAAGGTACTGGCAATTTTTATTATAGGCCTGTGGGCGGGGCGGAAGTTAATGTCAGATAAACTGCATCAGAACAATTCACTGTTAGTCCGCTTTGCAATTGCAGGGTTTATTATCGGATTGCCGCTAAATCTTTTTGATTCAATGAATGTTTCTGCCGGCTCAAATAGTGCATGGCTAATTATTGCTAAAGACGGACTCTCCCCTTTTGGAAACCTGGCACTTACAGCCGGTTATTCGGCTTCGTTTATGCTTATTTTTCAATCCCCGCTCAGAAGAATTATGACAAAATTTTTTAGCGCGGTCGGGAAAACAGCGCTCACTAATTACATACTTCAGTCAATCATCAGTATTTTTTTATTTTATGAAATTGGTCTGGGCCTGGGAAAATACTTTGGTTCAGCTTATTTAACTTTATCTGTAATTATCATTTTTTTATTCCAGGTACTATTAAGTATTCTTTGGCTAAAACGCTACAAATATGGTCCGCTGGAATGGCTTTGGCGGATGCTAACTTACGGCAGCTATATTAAAAACCGGAAGAACAAAACAGTGACTCCGGCTGTATAACATTATATGAAAAAGTTATTTAAATATATAGCAGGTTATCCTATGATTAAGAAATTGTTTTTGATACTGGTAACTGCGGGAATTCCATTTATATATTCTGCCCGGTTAACATATGTTCCAGATTCCACAGTAATAAAAGAAATAGAAAAGATTGATAATGAATTCCGGGGAAACCTGGGAGTTTATATAAAACAATTTGGCGGTGAAATACTTGCACAATATAATACTGACCGCAGATGGTACATGGCATCAACCATAAAAGTTCTTCTTGCAATTGCAGTTCTGCAAAAAGTAGAAGCAGGAGAACTTTCGCTGGATGATAAAGTAACCCTGGAAATATCCGATCTTGTTGATGGAAGCGGAGACCTTATGTATAAAAAACCGGGTACTTCATACACTATCCGCGAACTCCTTGAAAGGATGATAAAAGTAAGCGACAGTGTTGCTTCAGATATGCTTATCAGATTATTGCGGGAGGATATTTTTAACAAACATGTTAATGAACATATTATTGATGAAGGCGTGGGACATATAACAAGTATTTTACAGGTAAGGTATGATGCCTACAGTGAACTGCATGCGAGTGCAGTTAACCTGAGCAATTTAGATATCATTAAACTTAAAAGTTTTACTTCTATGAATAGCAGGCTAAATGAATTTGTGAGAATAGCTTCTATAGATAAAAGTAAACTAAAAGCTAAAAGTATCCCGGAAGCATTTGAGCGTTATTATGAGCGGGGACTTAATTCCTGCAGGCCGGAATCATTGGCAACTGTGCTGGAACGGCTTGCCGGAGGTGAGTATCTGAGTATCAATAATACTAATCTGCTATTGGATATTATGAAAGGTGTTACCACCGGAGACCGGCGCATCAGAGCCGGAATGCCCACAGGAACTGTTTATGCTCAAAAAACAGGAACACAAATTGCACGCGCAGTTGACGTTGGAATTATTTATCCGCCTTATAACCAACAGCCTATTATTATAACGGTCTTTGCAGAAAGATTTAGCAGTTCACGCGAAGCAGAAATAGCTTTTAAAAAGATTGGAAAGGTAATTACTAAATACTGGCTGAAATAAACATTCTACTTTTATGCGAAGAGAGAAAATATGAACATTATGAAGAACAAATTAATACTTACCCTATACCTTGGCTTTATTTTTATTATAAGCTTTACCTCATGTAATAATAATTATTCTGATTCCGATAAACAGCGGATAGAAGCAAATCTTGAAAGAAATGATCCTGAACTTGAAAAACTAATTGAACAAATTGATGATGAATTTGAAGGGAACATTGGCGTTTATGCAAAAGATCTTGGAAGCGGAACAACGGTAAATTATAAATCTGACCGACTGTGGTATTTATCATCAACTATAAAAGTTTTTGTTGCTATTGCCATTCTGCAAAAAATTGAAGCGGGAGAGCTGTCATTAGATGATAAGGTGATACTGGAAGAATCCGGTTTTGTAGACGGCAGCGGTGACCTTATACTTCAAAAGCCCGGAACCTCTTATACTATCCGGGAACTATTGAGAAGAATGATAAGAAATAGTGATAGTGTAGCAACCGATATGCTTATCAGACTAATGGGGGAAGATAATTTTAATGATCACATCAGTGCAAACATTATCAGCGGCGGCGTTGAAGAAATTACCACCATTTTGCAGGTACGGTATGACGCCTACAGTGAATTACACGAGAACGCAGCAAAACTTAGCAACCTGGATTATGTAAAGCTTAAAAGTTTTTCGCCAATGCAAAACAGGCTGAATGAATTTATCAGGATGGCCTCGATTGATAAAGATGACTTAAATGCAAAGAGCATACCGGATGCTTTTGAACGTTATTATGAGCGTGAACTTAATTCAGCAACACTTCTGTCATTAGGATTAATGCTTGAGCGGCTTGCAAAGGGAGAATATCTTAATGATAACCACAACAATCTTTTACTGGATCTGATGAAAAATATAACAACCGGGGACCGCCGTATAAAGGCAGGGCTTCCGAATGGAGCAGTGTTTGCACAGAAGACCGGAACTCAGATAGGCCGGGCAGGTAATATGGGAATTATCTTTTCAGATAATAAGCCGATGATAGTGATAGTAGTTTTTACAGAAAAGTACAATGAGCTTGGAAAAGCAGAATTAGCTTTTCAGAAGGCAGGCCGTTTAATAGCCGGGAAATGGCTTAAGTAAATAAGAGTTACATCCTTGATAAGTGGAAAGAATTTCATTCTCAAGTATCATTCCTGCATGATTTAATTGAATAATACTCTCTACTTCCTTATCTTTACACCTCAAAATTATTGAAAAATCAATAATGCCGAAGTGGCGGAATTGGTAGACGCGCTGGACTCAAAATCCAGTATGGCTTACACCATGTACCGGTTCGAGTCCGGTCTTCGGTACTTTTTTCTTCCTGCAGCAATTCTTAAGTTTCCGGCTATTGGTCCGGTTCTTTCCTAATTAAACTAAAACATATTTACGTATGGCAAAATTCTTATTAAGCACTTTATTAGTACTGGTAATATCCGCCGGTGCGCTTTCATTTCCAGGTAATCCGGGACTAACCCGGGCTGATGGTGATTCTACAGCTATAATTGAAGGAAAGATATCATTGTTAGCAGGTTTAATTTACCAGAGGCTGGCTCTGTCAAAAGATGTTGCGGCGTGGAAAAGTATTAATAAAGTGCCAATTGAAGACATAGTAAGGGAAGAAGAAATAATAAAATACCAGGTTCAAAGTGCCGTTCAAATGAATTTAGATACAGCACTTGTAAAAAACTTTTTCCTAAAACAGATAAAAGCATCAAAAATAATACAGAATTATTATATCAATATAGTTTTTAAGGATTCAGTAGTAACCGAAGCAAATGACCTTGAGTATGTTACCCGCCCTGCTATTAACCATATAAACAATCATATGCTTTTAGCAGTCAGAGATATAAAGGACTATCTGCAGCAGGAGAAGTGGCGGGTTTATTTTGAAAATGAAATAAGGCAGAGAATTAATAACCTGAATTTGCAAAACACCAGGGTTAAGAATTCTCTAATATTCCTACTGATTAAACTTAACTAGATAATAATATTCCGGCTATTCTTATAATTAGCAGAAGTCATACGTCAAATGATAAAATTCTGTTATAAATAAAATCGAAAGAAAAAGTTTTACTTGTAGTTTTAGCTCCGATATATTCTCCAACCTTTTTTAATCTTGCAGGAATAGCAAGAATTTTTTCCTGGGCTTTTTTTGAAACATCATCTAAACCGGTAATGTTATCAATCTCCCAGAACTTTAAGGCCTCTTCAACAATCTGTTTATAGTCCCACGGGCCATATATACCACTTCGCCTTACAACATCGGCCATATCCCTGAAATTAGGCATAGATATACCCGGCATATCGATAGCAGGCATTATAGTGGCAGCGGACTGTAACGCCCGCCCGGGATCAAGTTTTAAGATCTCTTTAAATACATTCCGGTAAAAAGTATAATGTTTTGCCTCATCTGCTGCTATGCTTTTTAATATTCCGTCAAGCAATGGCTCATCAGCACCGGCTTCTTTACCTGTATTTTTATGAGATACCTGAGTAGCTTTTTCCTGGAGTGTAGTATAAACAAAAACTTTATAAGGATCTTTATCCCAGTCAGGATTAAATCCTGCTTCCTGATAATGAAACTGCATCAATTCAATTTCTTTGAAACTGAATACCCTGCTGTCCCGTGCATAATCCCTAAGAACCCCTCCGTGCCTGTCTTCCTCGGCAGTCCACATATTATTCCATTTAGCCCAAAAGCTGTCAACACCTAAATGGCTGGCTATTAAACGATGGAAATGAGGGAGTCCCTCTTCAGTTAAAAGGTTAACAGCAAGAGCTACTCTAACACCGTCTTTAAGCCCCCTTACCCTGTCTCTAAGTTTCTTAACAACAGCATCTTTATCCTCATCATTTTTTTCATCCGCAGGAAGAAAGTCCGATGAAAACCATAGCTTTCTTTTCGCAACATGTTGTTCAATCCAATCTTTAACCTTTTGTTCAAGTGTATTAAGAACCTCAGTTTTTGGTTTTAATTCAGAGAGATTATTTTTTTCTTTTGATATTATGAGCTCCATCAGTTCCTTCTAAATTTATATTTGACAAAAAACAATTTAAACAGGCTTCCGTTCAAGCCTTGCATGAAAATGTAATTATTCCTGTGGATGATTATTATAGTAAACACAATTTATAAAATCTATGCCATAAAGCAAATATTAATAGGGCTCTAATTTGGTATTCCAGGTTTTTTGCCGGTCGATTTCATTATTTTACCGATAATGTGTTCTTTATATGACACTGTCCTATTATTTTTGGTATAAAATGCGGGAAGTCTATAAAAAAGATAAAAGAACCGATAGTACCCCCCGTCTTTGCAGACTGTATTTATAAAACTTTTATTTCACAGGAACAAAATAACCATCCATATTAATAAGGGAGAATTAATGAAAGTATTTTACACTTTTCTTGTTTTTTTAATTTTTACCGGCATAAACCGCGCAGATGATGACAAATATACTTCTGAGATAAAAAAAAATATTGCCCTGGCTGATTCCGCAGCAGGCACAGATGTTTTTCTTAAAACAGCAGAGAGCTTTGAAAGAATTGCATTTGCAGAAAAAGATAAATGGCTTCCATATTATTATGCATCTTACTTTTATATATTAACAGGTTTTAGCGATACTGCAGCCGAAAAAAAAGATAATTATTTTGATAAAGCAGATGCTTTTATCAAAACAGCTGATTCACTTCAACCTGACGAATCTGAAATATATGCACTAAAAGGGATGATATCTCAGGGAAAAATGTCTGTTGATCCGATGAACAGATATATGGAATATTATAATAAATCTTTAGATGATTTTGGAAAAGCAATAGAACTGGATACATTAAACCCACGTCCTGAATATCTTATAGGTATAAGTATTTTTTATACTCCCGAACAATATGGCGGCGGACCGGCAGTTGCAAAACCTTATCTTGAAAATTCACTGATGAAGTATAAGGCATTTGTTCCTGAAAATGAGTTAATGCCCATATGGGGCAGACCAATGGTAGAGGGAGTGCTTTCACAAATTAAATAATATTAAACAGACCCCTTAGAGTTGTGTAAAAAATAGCAGAAGCGAAACGCTGTTTCGCTTCTGCTATTGTGAAAATATTAGAATGTTCGTTAGAACTACATGAGCGATTCAGTGAATCGCTCACTGTCAGGGATTTTTACACAGTCTCCTAAATTTTCTGATACATAATCATCCTCTTGCTGCACTTATTTCATAGGTCTGATCCGTAATTCAACATCCTTTGTATCTTTCATCAATTCTTTAATTTCAGAAATATTAGTTTCGCCATAATGATATGGATAAAGAACAGCAGGCTTAAATGCTTTTGCAGCATCAGCAACCATTTCGGGTGTCATTGTATATGGCAGGTTCATCGGTAAAAAAGCAATGTCAATACCTTTTAAAGCCTTCATTTCAGGAGTGTTCTCGGTATCTCCAGCTACATAAACTTCTTTATCGCCAAAAGAAATTACATACCCGTTACACTCACCTTTTGCATGGAATGGTTCGCCATTATCTCTTTTATGGACAAGGTTGTATGCGGGCACAGCTTCAATTTTAATTCCTGCTTCAGTCTTTGTTTCACCATTATTTATTATAATACCATTACTAATTTTCTCAGCACTTAATTTATTAAGGAGAATTTTAGTATCCGCGGTTTTTATTTGGTTTATAGCATCAGGATCAAGATGGTCTCCGTGATGATGTGTAATAAGTATCAAATCTGCCTTTGGAAGTGAAGAATAATCAGCAAGTTTGCTGAATGGATCTACATGAATAATTTTTCCGCTAAAGCCGAACATTAAAGTTCCGTGTCCGATAAAAGTAATTACCAGTTCCCCATCTGAAGTTTCAACTGTATCACTGGTAAAGTTATTCTGAGCATATAGCGGCAATGATGTCATTAAGATTAGTAATAAGGATAATATTTTGCGAGTCATACATTCCTCCGTAATTTTATTTAATAAGACAAAAAGCGGCCGGGTAAAAACAAATTACAAAATTTTCTTTAAAAATAAGATGAGTATCTGTATTAAAAGGTTGAAAACAGCACAGTAAAATGCTGTGCTGTTTTAAGTAAAAGGGTAAAAAATGATTATCACATCAATAAGCACGATTACTGCTAAAGAGATAGCAGTATGCTTTGTTGTTAGTCAATTATTTCATATTTAACACGTACAGTTCGTATTATCTGAACTTTGCCTGATATACTTCCGCCAAACTCAGCAGATTTATCCATTGCCATTGAATTTAAAGCTACTGGTCTGAAACCCTGATTCTCCTCTTCAATAACCAGTACTTTACCCGGCTTCACTCCAATAGATTTACACATATAATCAACTTTTTCAGCGGCAGCTTTAAGTGCCTTTTCATAAGCTTCCCTGTTATGTTTTTCATATCCTGACAAACTGAAGCTTGAATTTACAGTTTCAATAACCTCGTCCCCGGAAAGCTCACCAAAAAGCGGATAATACTTTGACAAATCCTTAAGAGTGAATGAAACATTAACGCTGGCAAAAAATCCGGTTTGTATCCTTGAGTTGTTACGGTACTCATAATTTTTTCCGAGCATGGCAGGTTCAACCAGTACATCATCCTTATTAATATTAAAATTGCTCAAAGTATTAACAATTCTTTTAACAGAATTATCAACTACCTGTTTACTTTCTTCAATTGATTTCTGCACAGTTCTAAACTGGATAACAAACTCAGCCTGATCGGCAGTAATACTTATTTCAGAAGTGCCATTTACATAAATATATCTTTGTGATTCATTTGCCTGAGCGAACAAAACGCTTGTCATTATAAACAGGATAAGAAAATATTTCATTATATCTCCCGGTGGTTTTGTGTATAAAATATTTAGGGACTGCTTCTTTTATAGAAAAGAGTGAAGAAATGTTCCAGTATTAAATTAATGTTAAATCAAATTTACACCGGTAATATGGAAAAATAAAAGAGAAATAATATGGGATATTATTTTAGCGGTAAATTTCTTTTATTTTCCAAAACAGATAAATCAAAAATAAATATCAACGGATTTTAAAAATAAAGGGTATTGTTAATTTAACCTTTACCGGCTGTCCTGATAATTTCCCCTGTGTAAATTTTGCTTTTTTAACAACATCCGCAGCAGCCTCATCGCACCCAACGCCTATACCTTTTACAACTTTAACATCATCAACACCTCCCTTTTCATTTATATATGCAAGAACATAGACCTTCCCTTCAATGTTATTTTTCCTTGCAAGATCGGGATAAACAACCTTTTTATACAACCCTTCATAACCATCAATTGGTTGGGGCATTTCATCAGCAACAGGTTTATATGGATCTTCCTGGGAAAACAAAAGTGTGGAGAAAAGGAAAGAAACTAAAAGGAATAATAATTGACGTCTATTCATAGTTGCACCCGTTATGTATTTAACTTAAAAGTAACTGATTGTTACTTCACCCCTGAACTAATATGCCGGAGCATATCACTTCCTTCATAATCGAATAGTTTTACGGAATATTTACCTCTGAGGGGTAGGAATTACCTAAATGCATCCATTTTTGTATTTTTAAACTTTAACTTTCATTAATTTCTTTATGACTATGAACAGCAGCAGTTGGAAAGAGACATTTCACATTCATTCTAATGAAACAGATATGAATGGAAATGCACATCCTCATGCCCTATTTAATTATATGCTGGATAGCGCATCATCTCATGTAATTGATTCACAATTCAGCTATGAGGCTTTGCTTGGTGAAGGCAGGTTATGGGTATTATCCAGGTTCTTTGTGGTTTATCATAAAATTCCAAAATGGAAAGATGAAGTGATTGTTGAAACCTGGGGGAAAGGTATTGACAAACTTTTTGGACTAAGAGATTTTACAATAACTTCATTAAAAGGAGAAAAATATGCTGCAGCAACATCTGCCTGGCTTCTTATAGACAGGAAATCCTCACGCCCGCAAAGATTAGATACATTGAGAGAGAATTTCCCTTTTCTATTAAATAGAAATGAACTTGATGTGAAGCTGGAAAAATTACCTCCAATATCGCCGGGAAACAAAAAATCTCAATACCTGGTGCATTTCACAGATATTGATATAAACAAACATGTAAGCTCATCAAAATATATGCAATGGATAATAAACAGCTTTCCACATGAAATTTTGAAAGAAAATATGCTGAGTTCTTTTGAAATAAACTATCTTGCTGAAGCAATGATAGATGAAAAGGTTTCTGTATTCACGGAGAAATCCGGAGAGTATTACCTTTGTGAAATAAACCGTGATAGTGATAATACAGTTATTTGCAGGGCAAAATTAAAATGGAATAATCCGGGATAATTTATGAAACACCTGGCCCTATACAGCAGCGGCAAATATAAGCAGGCCTTCCTTTTCAAATAATAATACTAACCCGGTTTTAATTATTTAGAAAAATAAGATTCATTCCATCTAAGCTCATTTTTAAACTGCAATATTTCTGTTGACTGGTTTATTAATAAATACTCTATCCCCATCATTTCAGAAAAATCTTCAATGTATTCTGCAGTTAATGCCTGGCTGAAGCCTGTATGATGTGCACCGCCGGCAAGTATCCATGCATGGGCAGCAGTTTCAAGATCAGGTTTTGGTATCCATAAAACTCTTGCAACAGGTAATTTTGGTAACGGAGCTTCCGGTGCTACAGCGGTTACTTCATTCACAATCATACGAAATCTGTCCCCGGTATCAATAATAGAAGCATTAATCGCGGGACCGGAGGGCACATTAAAAACCAGCCGCGGCGGATCTGCCTTGCCCCCAATGGAAAGAGGATGTATTTCAAGATCAGGTTTGTTTTCCGCAATTGATTCGCAAACTTCAAGCATATGAGCACCAAGCACCTTCATACCCCCCTTAGCAGGATTGAAATGATAAGTATAATCCTCCATAAAGGAAGTACCGCCGTTCAATCCATTCGCCATAACCTTCATAGAACGGAGCAGTGCAGCAGTTTTCCAGTCACCCTCTGCACCAAAACCATAACCATCAGCCATTAATCTTTGAACTGAAAGCCCGGGAAGCTGGGTAAGCCCGTGCAAATCCTCAAATGTAGTTGTGAAACCTATAAAATTTCCTTCTTCAAGAAACCTTCTTAAGCCTAACTCAATTTTTGCTGCATCTTTTAAAGATTGATGCTTTTCTCCCCCCTTTCTTAATGACTTCGCCACGTTGTACTTGTCCTCATATTCAGTAATAAGCCGGTCTGTTTCCGAATCAGCGGCTTCATTTACATACTTAACAAGATCACCAACCCCATAGCCATTAACCGAATAACCAAAGCGCATTTGTGCTTCAACCTTGTCACCTTCAGTTACAGCAACGTCCCTCATATTATCACCAAAGCGGGCAATTCTCGCCCCCTGGATATCCAGCCTGGCACATGCAGCTCTTGTCCAGACTGCCAGCTTTTCAACCACAGAGTCTTCCTGCCAATAGCCAACAATAACTTTACGCGGTTTATTCATCCTTGAACATATAAACCCAAATTCTCTGTCTCCATGAGCAGACTGATTCAGGTTCATAAAATTCATATCAATAGAATCCCATGGTATGTCACGGTTAAACTGAGTATGGAGATGAGCAAAAGGTTTCTGCAATATTTTTAATCCTGCAATCCACATTTTTGCAGGAGAAAAAGTATGCATCCACATTATCAGTCCTGCGCAGTTTGATGCATTGTTAGCTTCAAGACATAAATTATAGATTGCATCAGGTGTTGTTAGTACAGGTTTGAATATAATTTTAACAGGTATCTTGTTTGAACCTGAAAGGTATTTAACTATTTCCTGAGAGTGTTCGCTAACTTTTGTAAGGGTATCCGGACCATACAGATGCTGGCTCCCGGTAATAAACCAAAGTTCAATATTTTTAAGTGATTTCATTATTGAATTATACCATTATTAATAGTTTTTAATTTTTATTTTTAAATACAATTACTATATTATTAATTACTAATACCTAATCTGACCGGTTAAAATAGCAATATTTTACTGAAATTATGAAGCCTAAATAATTATTGCGTAATTAGGTTAATTGATGTACCAACTTTGGATGGTATTTTAAAAGGATAATAATTAGGTTTGATAATAAGTTGTTGCATTACTCAAAAAATATGATTAACTTTTTTTGAAACGGTTTTAAACATTAAAAACCTGTTCAATAAAAACCAGCTATTTTCTAAAAAAAAGGAGGATAAATGATATAAAAAGTCTACAGGCTATACAATGCGAGGGACTACTTGGGGTACATAACTGGAGGCTATAACTAAAGATTTTGATTCAGTTTATATCGATTCACACAATATCAAAAAAAATTTAGGAAAAAGTTTATGAGTATATCCAAAAAGTTACTGCTGTTCGTCTTTCTATTTATTGGTTGCTCAGTTTCATTAGCTCAGGGGAACGGAAGAATTCAGGGTTCAGTTTCTGATTCGCTTTCCGGAAGCAGTTTATTCGGAGCAAACGTTTGGCTTCAGGGAACCACACTCGGAGCCGCTTCAGATTTAGATGGTAATTATATAATTACTAAAGTTCCTGAAGGTACTTACACTCTTGTTGCCCGGTATATAGGATACCAGCAAAAAGAAATACCTGTGGAAGTAAAAGCAGGAGCAACCACTACACTTAACATATCCCTTATGAACGAAGTACTTGAGGGAGAAACTGTTGTTATTACAGGTCAGGCTGCCGGACAATTAGGAGCAATCAACCAGCAGCTCTCATCAAATACTATTAAAAGTATCGTTTCTTCAGAAAGAATCCGTGAATTACCCGATCAAAGTGCAGCGGCTGCATTAAGCCGTTTACCCGGCCTTTCTTTAATGAATGGCGATCAGGTGGTTATCAGAGGTATCCAGGCAAAGAATAATCTTGTCCTGGTAAATGGCATTCAGCTTCCTTCAACTGATGTAAACACGCGCGCTATCAATTTGGGTTTTATCTCAGCAAGCATGCTCTCAGGTATTGAGGTTGTTAAAGTTATTACACCCGATATGGATGCAAATGCTATTGGCGGTGTTGTTAACTTAAGGCTGCGTGAAGCTCCATCAGGCTTTCACCTTGATGTACTTACCCAGGGAAGTTTAAATCACCAGGACAGAACCTGGGATAATTACAGGTTATGGGCAAGTGCCAGTAACAGATTCCTTGATGATAAATTTGGTGTTTTTATTCAGGCAAATGCAGATAGATCTAATGCGGGTGATGACCGGACTACGGCTGCTTATGACAATACTGATTTATCACAACCCTATGGTCAATCGCCTTACCGCATGACCACTTTTACATTTAACGATCAGGAAAATATAGTTTCAACATTCGGCGGTAGTCTGATATTGGATTATAAACTTCCGCATGGCAAAATTTTACTGCAAAATACTATATCCAAAGGTATAAATGATAATGCTTCACATAATACACAGTATGATTTTGGCACCAACCGGATTATATATGCATTAAACAGGGATAAGTATGACAGGATGTTAATTGCTAACGCACTGCAAACCGAATATAATTTCGGCGACATAAAAGGAGAACTAACTTTATCCTATTCATACAGCGATCGGAATACCGATGTAAGATATGCTGACCCGGGAGATAA
>JAWOJF010000258.1:0-5872 GCA_046481785.1 Ignavibacteriaceae bacterium
TCCTGTATAATTGTTACAGCAGTAAATAAAGGACCGGTAAAAGCTAATGTAAAGGGTGAATGAAATCCCTGTACAATTGCTTCAACAACAGCAAGTATAAAAAGAATAAAACCCCAAAATATAATGAGGTGAAGTATTCCTGCTTTAGGATCCCGCAGCAATTTGGTTTGGGCAAAGGCAACTGTCCAAACCCGTTTTAATCTATCACCCGGCCTGTCAAATCTGTCATCATTCTTTTTACCAACAAGCATATTCCTGATCTTATTGTTAAGACTCCAGGCAAACAAGCCCATAGCAAAAACAAAGAACAAAATAAAAATGATGTTTTTTAATTCCATCAGGTTACAGATTTCGTGTTAGAGATTTCAGAAAAACTAATTCCTGCGTAAACCAAAATAAATAGAAGCTCCGGCCAATACTTTCAGGACAGTCCATAATGAAAAAATTACAGCTCCAATTTTTAATGATTCAGAAATGTTATGAATAAAAATAGCATCAAGATAGACAGCCCCAATCAACAGTATCAGCACATTTCCAACGAACATTGAAAAAACAACATTTATATAACTTTTATTTTTTTCAATAAAATAACCGGTAATATAAGCTGCAAGAGGGAAAGCAAGTAAATATCCGCCTGTAGGTCCTAATAACCTGGCAAAGCCCATTACACCATCTGGAGCAAAAACAGGTAAACCAATTGCGCCCATTGTAAGATACACTAACTGGCTGTATGCACCATTCTTTGAGCCGAGAAAAGCACCTGCAAGTACAACCATCATTGTTTGTAATGTAAATGGTACCGGTTTAACAGGTACTGATATCTGTGCGCCTACTGCAGTAATAACTGCAAAAGATAAAATCCACACAATACTTTTTGATGCAGATGATGAAAATATATTTATACCGATATTTGTCTTTGTATTCTGATTAACTGACATATTGTTAAACCTCAAAAAAGATTAGTTTTAAAAAATTGTTCTGTCTGTTTTAATAATTTTTCAAATTTTAAATTACTCCCGGGGAAAGGATGGACAACATCAAAAGTGTGTCCGGCTGCCGGTATCTTATAAAGAGTTGTTTTATCTTTATCCGACCATTGATATAATTGTTCTGCTTCTGAAACAGGAACTGTCAAATCCTGTTCTCCATGAGCAATAAATAAAGGACAATTAAGATTCTCTACTGCATTTTTAATATTTAACGAACCGTTCTTATTTTGTTCAATATCTTCCAGTACTGATAAATTCAATCTCATTACCTGGTTGGTTCGGGTATTCAAGACCTCAAAAACTCCATTTTTTTTCCACTCATTTTTCTGCCGTTCAGTGTACCTGTCAGGTTTAGAAATGGAAGCCCATAATGCCACAGCATCTGGTTTAATATTTAATGCTGACAATAATGCAACTCCGCCGCCTCTGCTATGGCCTAATAACCCAACTTTTTTGTTCCCCTTATGGTTAAAAAAATTTTCAGTATAGGCGGAAAAAAGTTCTGATAATTCTTCAACTTCAAGAGAAAGAGTGTTTTCAGCAAATTTATCAATTTCACTAAAATCGGTTAGGTTTTCACCTATTCCATTATGGGAGAAATTAAATGTAAGAACGAAAAATCCTTTCTCAGCAAAATAGCCTGCTGTATAAGGCCAAAACCCCCAATCTTTAAATCCTTTAAACCCATGTATGCATATTAAACAAGGCGAATTAACATTATTAATATCACCAAAGGCAGAAATTCTTAATTTATCGTTTTTGCTTGTATAAAGAATAAAATCTTTGCTCATTCCGTGGAAATATGGTTATTAAAGTTAGAAAAGTCAAGAATTTTTGCTATTTTCCAAGCATCTAGTGACACAATGTAGTAAGCGCACAATTTATAAAAAAAATGAATTTTAGTGATGATTTTTTCAACAGAAAAATGAAAAAGTTAAATTCCAGGGGTATATTATAGTTTCAGGCGTATTTCAAATCTTTTAATCTTAATAATCTTTCCTTATTTTCCCTAAATAAACAAGAAATATAAATTCAGTTTACCTTTTAAGACTGATAGATTTTGTAAGAAAATTCCGGTTATGAAATAAAATAAAACGAATTAAGAAACTTATCAGATGCATGCATGTTATAAAAGATAACAGCAAATGGATGTATGAATGAAATATTTATTAGTTATTCCTTCAATTGATATAAAAGACGGCAAAACTGTCCGGGTTGTTCAGGGCATACCTGAGCTGGATTGCAAAGAATATGGAAGTAACCCTATTGAAATGGCGCGTATATGGCGGGCTGAGAATGCAAAAATAATTCATGTAGTTGATTTTGATGCTGCACATGATCATTCGCATAAAAATTTAGGTGTTATAGAAGAGATATGTAATTCTGTTATTATCCCGGTACAATTTGCTGGCGGTATTAGAAATATTGAAGATGGTAACCTTATGTTTGACGTTGGAGTTCTTCGCCTGGTAATAACAACTATGGCAATAGATAACAGGCAGGAATTTATTAAGTTATTTGAAAAATACGGTCCGGCTAAAATTATAGTTGCCCTTGATATTTTTGACGGACAGATAATTATCCGTGGAAGGCAAACTAAAACAGGAATTTTTTATAAAGATTTTGCACGTGAAATGGCTGAAATAGGTATAGAAAGATTTGTTGTAACCGATGTAAGAAAAAACGGCGTTCTTGGGGGACCTAATCTTGAATTAGCCGAAGAAATAGCCGAATTTACAGGCGGGAAAATAACCCTTTCAGGGGGAATAAGAAATAAAGATGAACTGCTTGATGTTCAGAAATTAATGCCCCTGGGAGTAGATTCTGTTATTGTTGGGCGTGCATTGTATGAAAATAAATTCCCATGCCAGAAACTCTGGCGTGTTGCTGAATCAGGGATATTTGAATAGATTGCAATGCAAATATTCCGGCGGCTGTGTTGTATTTAAAAATAAACGAAATAGAATTTAATCAGGCAAATTTTTTGTTCTGCATTTTATCACCATCCTGAGGGAAATATGGAAGAGAACAATGGTGAAGTAATTCATAGCAGCTTTTGGGCTAATGTATTTAAGACTCCAACTGATAAATCCGAACTTGAGACAACGCTCCTTTCTGTCCCCCTTTTTGAACAGCTTACGAATAAAGATATATCCCTGTTATCAACTATAATTCATAACAGGAGTTATGTTGCAGGAGAATATATTTTTTACCAGGGTGATCCAGGCATTGGATTATACATTATAAGAGAAGGCGAAGTTATTGTGCGCAGGAATGTTGAAGGAGAAATAGTATCCCTGGCAACTTTAAAAGAAGGAGATTTTTTCGGCGAACTTGCGCTATTAGATGGAGAAAAAAGATCAGCTTCGGCTATTGCAAAAACCGATGTACGAGTTGCTGTTATTTTTAAACCTGATCTTGATGAGTTTATAGAAAAATATCCTAAAAGAGGTATAAAAATTTTACAAGGTATTTCTAAAATAATTGTTGTCCGTTTAAGAAAAGTAAATGAGGATCATGTACATCTTCAAAGTAAATTAATTAAACATGAGGGACATTATGGAACTTAACATAAATAAAGTTCTTGTTCCAATAGACTTCTCCGATTATTCTAAAAGTTCACTACGGTATGCAATTAATTTCGTAAAATGTTTTAAGGCAGAAATTATTCTTGTATACGTAGTAGAGCCTGTAATCTATCCGCCTGATTTTAGTATGGGGCAGATTGCCATTCCTGCAGTTGATGCAGAAATTGATAAACAGGCAGTTGACGAACTGGAAAAACTTGCCAGGGTGGAAATTCCGCAGGATGTTAAATGTAAAACAATTATAAAAACTGGTAAGCCATTTATTGAAATAATAGAAACTGCATCTGAAGAGGATGTTGATCTTATTATAATAGCAACACATGGCCATACAGGTGTTGAACATATTTTATTCGGAAGTACTGCGGAAAAAGTTGTTAGGAAAGCCCCCTGCCCTGTTTTAACGCTGCGCGATCCTGTTAAGGGTTTTGTATATAAAAATACGATTAGCAAGAAACAGGAAGGATAGATAAAATCCAGGCGCTGCTTCAAAAGATATACTGTTGAAGCAGCTTCTGAATTAACAAATCAAATTAATGCATCATACCGGGAAGTGTGTGCAGGGTCTATTCTTTTAAGCTTTTTGAATATCTCTTTATCAGGATAGTCTTTCAGGTAATTAATAATTTCACCATTTTTTGCATCAAAGAAAACTTTAATAAGGACACTATTAACATCCACTCTTTTTCTCATTTCATCCAGGGTGTTAACTAAACCTACTATCTGTTGTATTCCCTCTTCAGGTTTTTGAGCCATTATATCTATACCATAGTAATAATCATAATATGCTAACCTGAAAGGCCTGTATTTATCATTTGCCAGATCATCAACAAGTCCCCTGCGGCTGTAAGAGTTGCTGTTTCTTTCCCATCCGCTTGAAAATCTGCTGTTGGTTCCAAGATTAACTACATCAAAAGCTTTTGAAAAATAAGGGGCACCGCCAAATTCTTCCCAGGATTCCATATAAAATCCAAGTATTATATAAGCATAATAATCTAAAAATCCGGTAAGCGGATCAAATGTGGTGGAATTTTGATAAAGAGACTGTCCTCTTTCATAAGTAAAAGACCAGCTATTATCATTAATACTTAACAGCAGTGTATTTTTAACACTTTGGTATATAGGCCTTTGAGCTGAGATTACTACCTGAGCAGAATAATTCATTTCATTAGAGGCAGAAACGAAAAATAACTGCATAGTACAGGGGATCTTATCGTACTCCCAGTTATTGGTAAAGCTTGTTTTATTAAGATAATCTTCAACTACCAGAGAAAACCCTTCAAGGCGGTCCCGGTCAGCAGACTGCAGGCTTTCATTATTAATTATCACTTTACAGTTAAGTTCCTGAGAGTAGAGAAAAGAGGTTAAAGCTAAAAAAAGGACAATTACTTTAATCATTTGCCTGCCCATATAGTTATATAATTTACTGTATGAATATATGAATTTACATAAAACCACACAATAAACTAATTTTGCCCTTTTTATAGACAGGCATGGGGAGAATAATTGTGGCGGTGCTGCCAGTTCATTGGCTGCAAACCCCTAAACAGTTAAACCCCCTCTAGCCTGACTGCCGTCAGGCAGGCTCCCCCTTCTGCAGGGCACAAGGGGGAGAATAAAAATCTCTAGCTTCCCCCTTCTTTGAAAAAACAAGAGGGAGAACAGCATCTCTGGCTTCCCCCGTCTTTGAAGAAACAAGAGGAAGTCTGATTTTAATTAATTAAAAAACTGCCGCTTAACACCGTTAACATAATACATATCAACTGCACCTTCACCTCTTGCAATAAGTCTACCTCTATACTCGCAATTAAAGTAATCTTTGATATACTGGTATGTTGCACCCGATATATTAATTTTCCCATGTTCAGCCGATTTTTCCATCCTGCCGGCAATATTTACTGCTTCACCCCAGATATCATAAATGCATTCATTTACATCAGCAGTTCCGGCAACTGCTTTACCTGTATTTATTCCTGCGCGCATAGACCATTTATATTCAGAGTGCAAATTTCGCTGCTCAAGGTAATTAAGCATTTCTATTGCTGCCATTATTATTCTTCTGGCATGATCACCTGTTTCATAAGATATACCGCCGCAAATTATATATATATAGCCGGAAGTTTTCAGCTTTCCCAGACCATATTTTTTAGTAATAATATCCATATGAATGAATATATCACTTAATTCATTTAGAAAAACATCGGGGGGAATATCATCCATATCTTCATTAACTGCTTCAAAATCAGAAAACAGTATCGAAATATTTTCATACAATCGGGGTGATACTACCCCCTTATT
>JAWOJF010000042.1:0-6929 GCA_046481785.1 Ignavibacteriaceae bacterium
CCCTGTACATTATTAACAAGTATAACCGGATCAGTTATCCTTGTATAAAAGAAAAGATTATTTATTGACAGAGTTACTTCATCAGCAATAATAGTTTTATAGTTTAAATCGAAATTCAGTCCGTAAGACTTTTCTGATTGAAGTTCTCCCTGCGGAAGAGGATCTATGTTTCTGAAATTTAACTCTTCTGCTTTTTCAGTAAAAACCTCCGGCAGCTTATAACCTAAACCTCCGCCCAAACGTGAGGTTAACTTATCAGTCCATTCTATAAGAAGTGAGAGCCTGGGGAGTGCAAACCATCCGTATTTATTATTATAATCTGTTCTGAAGCCGCTTTCAAAAGCTATAATATCGGATAAATCAACTGTATTTTGTAAGAATGCACCAAAAGTCTGATGAGAAAAACTATGGTTTTGCTCATTACCGCTTTTATCATCAAATGAACTTGTATTCAGATTTAAACCGAATATCCACTCCATACCCTCATTGTTAATTGTGTATGTTAACTCTGAAAAACTGGAAAGCTGATTTCCTTCAAAGCTGTAAGAGGGGAGCAGTATCTCTCGTTCAAAATATCCAAAGCTATTTTTAAAGCTTAGTATTGTTCCTTCATCCATCTTTAGGTCAAATCTTAGCTGTGTGGAGTATCTGCCGCTTTTGTTTTCTTCCGTATATGCCGTATCAACCCGGTCTTCAATCGCAGGGATATATCCGCCGGTTCTGCCTTCAGAAATAAGAGAAGCGCCAATCATTAAAGTGCTCTTTTCGCTTAAGTAAAAATAAATTTTAGGATTTATGGTATAACGGTCTGTTTCAGGCAGGTCGGTAAATTTATCATCATTATTGTCATAGGACTGCTGGGAATTATGAGAAGCAAAAATACTTAACCCTATGTTCTCATACTTTTCAGAATAATACCCGCTAAGATCCAGGCCTGTTGCAGTAGTTCCATTAAGTAAAAGGGAAATATCTCTCTTTTCCTGCGGTTCTTTTGAAATAAGATTAATTAATCCGGCTATTGCACCGCCGCCATAAAGAGTAGAGGAACTGCCCTTTATAACTTCAATCTGCTTTAGATCCAGCGGGGGAATTTGATTTATGCTAAGGCTGCCGGAATAACCGGAATATAAAGGGAAACCATCCCGCAAAAGCTGAGTAAATCTTCCTTCCAGTCCCTGTATCCTGAATGTAGAATTTACACTTGCTGCTGAGGTCTGCTGGACCTGTATTCCCGTACTTTCATTAAGTACCATAGAAATGCTGGATGGATCCATGTTAATCTTTTCCTCCATCTCTTCACCTGCAATTACTTCAACCCGGGTGGGTTCATCGTCTATTAGTCTTGATGACCGTGTAGAGGAGACTGATATTTCCTCAAGTTCTTCGGCCTCTTCTTCCAACTTTAATTCTATGGTTTCGCCATTAGACAGCGGGAAGTTTAGTGTAAGAATTTGTTCTTCATATCCTATATATGAAATTTTGATATTCTGCATTCCATCAGGGATATTTTTAATTTCAGCAAATCCATCCTCATTTGTTGATGCACCAAGGGTAGAATTAAGAACAAGAATATTAACTCCCGGAAGTGGTTCACCGGAATGTTCATCAGTTATTAATATTTTAAATGTATTCTGAGCAAACATATTAATGCTTATCAGAAAAAAGAAAACCATTTTTCTCATAGTTACTCCATATTATAAAATAAATTATTAGAACAGAGTGCTATGAAATTTTTGGAGGCTGTAGAAATGGGGGAGAAAATGTTTGATGATTTACGATATGATATTTAATAAAGAATGGATGCTCTGTCAAAGAAAGCATGCTAAGGTGTTCTTTTGCAGGTATGGAAAATGAATAACAGTTGCTGCATCTAACCAGCGGCGGGCAGCATTCCCCGCAGTTTTCAGCGCCTTCACTATCCGTTGAAACCGAATATATAAGGTCTAACGTAACTTCTTCACAGCATTCTCCGGAGTAAAAAAAACAAGGGGTAGCTGTTCCAAAGGTCAGGTAAACCAGGAATAAATAATTAAAAATCTTCTTCATTATTAATTGTAATAATACGAAAAAAATGGTTGAGTATACAGACTCTTATTCGTGAATAAAATAAAATTCTGCTTATTTATATATATCCTTTGTTAATTCGAAAGGAATATCTCCAAGCTCAACCTTAGGATATTTTTCTTTAAAGTAATTAAGTGACCATTCGCTTGTTAACATAATAACATCCCTGTTTTCTGAATCCATGGCAAGTGCTGCGCCGGCAGGCAGCACTATTTTAGAATATTCCGATTTATCAACTTCAGGGGATATCCATCTCAAAACCTTCCAGTTTGTCTGTTCCATTCTTGATTCAGCTCCGTATTCATCCTGCAGCCTGTACTGTACTACTTCAAATTGGAGAGGGCCAACAGCACCAAGCAGTGGTATTTTCTGGTGGTGATTTTTTAAATAATATGCCTGTATAACACCTTCCTGCATTAACTGGTCCAAACCATCCCTGAACTTTTTATAATTGGATGGATTTGGATTATGAAGGAATACAAAATACTCCGGTGCAAATTTGGGAATTTCATTGTAAATTATTGACGGATCTTCTGTAAGAGTATCTCCTATACCAAAATTACCATTCCCCACAAAACCAACTATATCTCCGGCAAAAGCTTCATCAATAGTCTCACGGTCCTGCCCAAATAGTTTTTGGGAATTAGATAACCTCACTTTTTTCCCGGATCGCGTATGGAATGCCTGCATGTCTCTCTCAAATTTCCCGGAGCAGATTCTCATAAAAGCAATTCTATCCCTGTGTTTTGGATCCATATTAGCCTGTATCTTAAAGACAAATCCGGAGAATACATCCAACTCGGGTTTAATCTCGCCAATTGCACTTATACGGGATGTAGGAGGTACTGCATATTCCAGGAAACCATCAAGCAAAAGCTGAACGCCGAAATTGTTCATTGCACTTCCGAAAAAAACAGGCGTTAGTTTACCATTTAAAACCGCATCAGCATCAAATTCCTCACCCGCAGAATCAAGCATTTCCAGTTCTTCAACAGTTTTGTTATAAACAGTTTCACTTAGTCTTTCCTTTACAAATGGATCCGATATATCAAGTATAGAAACCGGGGCTTTATATGAACCACCTGATGTTTTTTCAAAAAAATGTATTTCCTTATTTCGCCTGTCAAATACCCCCCTGAAATCTATACCGGTTCCAAGAGGATAATTCATAGGGTAGGCACCTATTCCAAGCACTTTTTCAAGGTCATCTATAAGCTCGAGCGGTTCTAAAGCAGGACGGTCTAATTTGTTTATAAATGTGAAGATAGGTATCTCCCGTTTACGGCAAACTTCAAAAAGTTTTTTGGTTTGCGCTTCAATGCCTTTAGCAGCATCAATAACCATTACTACTGCATCTACTGCCGTTAAAACACGGTAGGTATCTTCTGAAAAATCTTCGTGGCCCGGTGTATCAAGCAGATTGATTTTATATCCTTTATAATCGAATTGAAGAACAGTTGAACTGATCGAAATTCCTCTCTTCCTCTCTAATTCCATCCAATCTGATGTAGATTTCCGCTGGTTCTTTCTTGCAGTAACCGATCCAGCCAGATGAACCGCACCGCCGTATAAAAGGAATTTTTCCGTTAATGTTGTTTTACCGGCATCAGGGTGAGATATAATTGCAAATGTTCTTCTTTTACTAATTTCTTTTGATAAACTCATGGTATTCTTTGGTATTTTTTATTTTAAATGATATTGGAAATAGGACGGAACGATGAGGCTAATGGAAGATTGCCATTATGATAGAGGCTGATAATACGAAATTCTTATGAAATTGGCTCATTTTAATGAGATTCAAAACTATATCCGTTTTTTAAGTAAACAAAAATAAGTAATTTTATTATGGTGTACAAAATACAGCAAAGACTTTAGAATATGATTAAAATATGCGTAAATTTCACAGACTAAAATGTATGCTGCAATACTTAATTATGAATACAATTGTCCCACATTCTAATAATAACATAGAACCTGCCTACCAGAGTGCCTTAAACTTTGTAAAAAATCACTATGAGAATTTCCCTGTAGTTTCATTTCTTATTCCAAAAGATCTAAGAAAACATATAGCTATAATATACTGGTTTGCCCGCACAGCCGATGATTTTGCTGATGAAGGCTCTTTTACAGAAGAAGAAAGGATAAACAAACTAAATTTTTTTGAAGACCGACTAACCGAACTTGTTAATGGTAATGCGGAAAATGACTTTGAACTGGCTTTATCGGAAACAATAAAACAGAGAAATCTTAATACTGACCTTTTTTATGATCTTTTAACAGCCTTCAAACAGGACGTGGTAAAAAATAGGTATGATAATTTTGATGAAATTTTAAACTACTGTAAACATTCTGCAAATCCTGTGGGAAGATTAATTCTTGAACTTTTTAATATTAGAAATGAAGAAGCCGCTCGTTACTCGGATAAGATATGCACAGCCCTCCAATTAACAAATTTCTACCAGGATACTGTAATTGATTTTAATAAAGGGAGAATTTATTACCCCCTAAATGAAATGGAAAAGTTTTCCGTTTATCAAAAAACATTTGAGTTAAAAGAAAATAATTCTAATTTAAGGCTGCTTGTTAAACTGAATGTGGACAGGGCTGCCGCAATGTTCGAAGAAGGAAAAAATCTTCTGAAATACCTGGACGGCAGATTGAAATTAGAGATTAAATGGACGATTTATGGAGGAGAGGAAATTCTTGCTAAAATCAGGCGTAATGACTATAATGTTTTTAAGCGGCCTGAGTTAACTAAACTGGATTTCCCGGTACTGCTTATAAAATCATTTTTATGATAGATACAGCTAAAGATATTGCCAAAAAAAGTAAAAGCAGTTTTTATTATGCTTTTAATCTGCTTCCTGCCGAAAAACGGGATGCCATGAATACTGTTTATGCATTCTGCCGTGAGACTGATGATATTGTTGATGAAGGAAATGAGCCGGATGATCTGAAGTATGAAAAGCTGCATAAGTGGCGAGTGGAATTTGAAAAGGCATTTTACGGGCATTCCGATTTTACATTGCTTAATAAACTGGGAAAAACAATATCAAAATTTAATATACCGTTAGAGCCCTTCTTTGAATTAATAAAAGGAATGGAAATGGACCTGCAGAAAAAAAGGTATTTAACCTTTGAAGATCTGCGCCTGTACTGCTATAGGGTTGCCTCTACTGTGGGACTAATGTGTATTGAAATTTTCGGCTACAAACATAAATCTGCCAAAGATTTTGCAATAAACCTTGGTATTGCCCTTCAACTGACAAATATTTTAAGGGATGTTAAAAAAGATTCATTAAGAGGAAGGATATATCTTCCCCAGGAAGAACTTTATCAGTTTGATTATTCTGAAGATGATTTATTCAAGCATCAGTATAATGAAGAATTTATTAATCTGATGAAATATGAAACCAAACGTGCAAAAAAATATTTTGAGGAAGCAACGTTAAATCTGCACCTTGATGATAAGAGTTCGATGTTTGCTGCACGGGCAATGCAGCATATATATTACCGGCTTCTAGAGAAAATTATTGAGGCAAATTATAATGTTTATGATGAAAAAATTAAAGTCTCTAAGTTTGAGAAGGTTGGAATATCGGTTGGCGTGTGGGCAAAATATAATTTAGTTTATTGATGAAGTTGAAACCAGGTACAGGAAAACCGGGAAAAGTTATAATCCTCGGGGGAGGATTTGCAGGGCTTACCGCAGCAGCATATCTTGTTAAATCAGGTTTTAAAGTTGAAGTTATTGAATCTTCCGGCAAAGTTGGAGGGCGTGCTTATTCAATTGTAGATAAGGATACTAATTCTGTGATTGATAACGGTCAGCATATCCTTATGGGCTGTTACCGGGAAACGCTGGATTTCCTGAAGCTTATAGGAGCTGAGAATAACTTTATTTTTCAGGATAAGCTTAAAGTAAACTTTGTAAAAGAAGATTTCCACACTTATCCTTTAAAAGCCGTAACATCATTTTATCCTTTCAATCTGCTGTTTGGGTTACTTAATTATCAAGCCATATCTTTTAATGACCGTCTTTTATTATTGAAAGTGTTTTTAAAGCTAAACCTTTATTCATCCAGGGATCTTGAAAAAAAGAGTATTGTGGAGTGGCTGGATGAAGAGAATCAAACAGAGGGAATAAAAAAGGCTTTTTGGGAAATACTAGCTGTTGGTGCTTTAAATACCAATATCACGAAAGCATCCGCTAAAATTTTTGTGGATATTTTAAAACAAATATTTCTTAAAGGGAATAAAGCTGCAACAATTGTTCTGCCTGCCGGGGGTTTAAGTGAATCTTATTGTAATAATGCAGAAAGATATATTTCGCAAAATGGGGGAGAAATAAAATATTCAGAAACCGTGCAGGCTTTAAGAACAAACGGAATGAAAATTATTTCAGTTACTACTTCTCAAAGAGAAATTAAAGATTTTGATTATGTTGTCTCAGCTTTACCATTATATGCAGTTAATAAAATCCTCCCTGAAAGCCACACTATTATTTTACCCAGCCTGGAATATTCATCTATTTTATCTGTACATATATGGCTGAAAGAAAACAGGCTAAAGGAGAATTTTTACGGATTTATCAATTCGCCGGTGCAATGGGTATTTAACCATGGAAACCATATTACTATTGTCATAAGCGATGCTGATTATCTTATGGATAAAAGTAAAGAAGATATTTTTGATATTGTTTCTGCTGAAACATATAAATATTTAAAGATACCATGTGATGACATATTATCATATAAAGTAATAAAAGAAAAACGCGCTACGTTTATTCCTTCAAACAAAATTTTACATAACAGGCCTTCAACAGAAACACCTTATAGAAATTTTTTCCTGGCAGGGGATTGGGT
>JAWOJF010000060.1:0-16616 GCA_046481785.1 Ignavibacteriaceae bacterium
TCACTGGATATACAACCTATGCAAATTGATTCAACCGGAAATATTCCTCAGGAAGAACTAATGGATACCCCCATCCAGACGCCTGTTCAGAAGCCCGTAATAGATGATGAAATAATTAATAAACGGGCAAAAGCTGATTCGGCTGATACAAAAATCGATTCACTTGAACAGAGGCATGATACAATTGTTGATTCTTTAAATAGGCGGCCGGGAGTGCCCGGGGAAATGCGGGAACAGCTTAAAGAGACTATAGACTCTCTTAATCCGTCTATTATTAAAGAGAGTGATCTGGGGGAATAATTTTCTCTTCTAATTATAGTTTATTTGTAAAAAAATAAAATTCTTGTCTGCGCGGGAATATGAATAATATACAATTTCCCACATTAGAAATTGCTGATTTTTATGAAAGATTTACTCCCGTCATAAAGCGGAAGAGAGTAAGATTTATCTTTTGTTATCTTTTATTCCTGCTTTATTTCAGCCTTCCTTCTTTTCAAATTCCGGTTTTAGAATATAATTCATTCCGGTTTACATCTTTAATGGAACAGCGTGCACTGGAAAACTTCCTTTTGTTTTACCCGGGACAGTCGTGGGTTGATATTGATAATGTGCAGCCTTATTTACTTAAAGGAATAATATCGATGGAAGACGGAAGCTTTTTCAGGCATAGGGGTGTAGATTGGAAAGAGTTAAACGTATCGTTAAAAACTAACCAACGGAGAGGCAGAAGTGTCCGCGGCGGCAGTACAATTACGATGCAGACAGCCAAAAACTTGTATTTAACAACAAATAAAAATATTATAAGGAAGGCAAAAGAATTTATCATTGCCTTCAGAATGGAAAAGGAACTTCCCAAAAAGGCCATTCTGGAAAATTATATAAATGCTGTTGAATGGGGAGAAGGTATTTTTGGCATTGATAAAGCTGCAGAAGTTTATTTTGGTAAAGATCCCGGTAGTTTAACAATTAATGAATCCTCAAGGCTTGCGGCAGTTATTCCTTCGCCGCTAAGATATTCTCCTGATGCTAATTCACGATATGTTTTGCGCAGGTCTTCTATTATCCGCAGCAGAATAAACGACATAATATTATACCCACAAAACAAATGATACGAAGAAAAGATCTGTTACAGATGATTGAGGAAGGGGAGAGTATGTATTGCGAATTTAAGCGCAGGTTTTCATCCCCCGAAAAAATTGCCCGTGAAATGATGGCTTTTGCAAATACGCGGGGCGGTTTTGTTCTGTTTGGGATTGATGATAATAAAGAAGTGATAGGCGTTGAGAGTGAAAAAGGGGAAACCGAACTTATACTTGATGCAGCAAATAATTATATCGAACCTCCTCTGGATATCAGCATACAATATATAAATATTGAAAACAAAGAAATTGTTGTTGTTGAAGTACCGGAATCGGATAAAAAACCGCACAGACTGCAGGATTATATAAATGAGTTTGATATAACAAAGGCTGTGGTGTGCATCAGGGTAAATGACAAGTCAGTGCAGGCAAGCAAGGAAATGGTCCGTATTATGAGAGCCCAGGCAAATAATCTTGAACTAAAGAAATACATACTGGGTAACAATGAAAAAAAAGTATTTGATTACCTTGCAAAAAATGAACGGATTACAGTAAAAGAACTAAGTTTCCTTTCAAATATATCAGAACGCCGTGCTTCAAGAACACTTGTTAAAATGGTCAGGGCAAATCTGCTGGCAATACATACAAAAGATAATGGGGAAGAATTTTTTACAGGTATTTGATTGATTACTCCGGGCTATTATCAATCCGTAATTAGGTTTTTTCTCAATCCGTTTTTGTAAGATTGTCAAAAGATTTCCTCATTTCAAACAAAGCAATACCATATGCAACTGCAACATTAAGTGAGTGCTTAATTCCGTACTGAGGTATTTCAAGAGTAAAATCACATAAGTCTATAAGTTCCTGTGCAACACCAGTAATTTCATTACCAACAATCATACAGAGAGGAAAATCGGATTCTGAAATTTCATAATATTCTTTACTCTTTGAAGTAATCTCGAGAGCGCATATTTTTATTCCCTGGTTCTTTAGCATAGTAACTACTTCTTTCGGATCTTTAACATATTCCCAGGCTACACTTTCAGTTGAGCCCAGGGCAGTTTTTAATATTTCTTTCTGGGGCGGGTGAGGAGTATAACCGCACAGATAAAGTTTCTCAATCATAGCTCCGTCAGTAGTCCTGAATATAGAGCCCACGTTATAATTACTTCTGATTGAATTAAGCACCACATACACCGGCATCTTTTTTATAAGATGGAGGGTATCTAATGTGCTTCTTTTACGGGTAATTTCTTCGTGTGTTAATTTCTTCATAAGTTAAAATTCAAAAGCCAAAAATATTGCAGAGTGATACGAAAAGCTTAGCTTCAATTAAAATTTTTTAATCCGCGCATTTATATTTGTATCCCATCAACATATTATTTCTTAGTGCAGGAATAATAAGCAAACCGGTATCTTCTACATATTCAAAATCGGCAATATTAATTTCCTTACTGCGTGTATTTATAAGTTCTGTTACCTCACCCGATTGGCTTACAAAATATAAATTACCGAGATAGTGAGATACCAGGTACCCGTCTCCGCATTTTTTTATCCCGTCAATTATTCCCTCGCCGAGAAAAGCAATATTCTCCACAGTTTTATCTTCTATATTTATTTTTTTCAGATAGTTGTCGCTGTTTACCCCGATAATCAGATAATTATTATCATATAATACGCCGTTGGTTTTAGATATTTTTTCACCCTGCATCCATTTTTCTACTTTACCATTAAAAATTCTATGTATAACATCTGAGTTGCTTTCACTTACATAAATGCTGCCGTCATCTCCTACTGTAATATCATTAATGAATGAAGGTGATTTTATTAAATACTTATTGGATATTTTATCAGCTTCCAGGTCATATTCCACAACTCCAAAACGCTCAACAATATAGAGTTTATCATCATAAATACAGATTCCCGTTGGAGTAGTAATATTTTTAATCCAGTCAAGTTCAATTACTTCTCCGTTTACATCAGCCTTTGCAATAGAATGCCCCCCATAAAATTCTCCCTCACCAACACCACTGGTATAGTTCGATACATAAATGCAATTCCTTTTGGCATCATAAGCCGCCGATTCAGGAGCCTTATATACATCCTTAATTTCCCAGAGTTTAACCGGTAGAATAGAACTGTCCTGAACCTGTGCGCTTATGGTTAATTGAAGTAAAGCAATTAACAGCAGATGAAACATAATTTTAGAAAACATTTATTTACCTATAAATATTTTAGATAATGGTAAAATTAACTAAAAAAATAGCCTTTGGATATATATTAATACCGGATATATAAATATAAAACAGATGAACTAACGGTAAAATACTGCCTTTGACTTTTGAGTTTTGACTTCCCTATATTTACATTCTAATCCCGGGGTAATAAACTTATACGGTAATTATGAAAGAAGAATTTCATCAGTGGTACACTAATTATCTCAACCGCGAATTCAGTATGCTCGTTTTTGGGCATGATGGTTACCCTGTAATCCTCTTTCCCACTTCAAAAGGGCATTACTATGAAAACAAAGACTTTGGATTGATTGATGCAGCGGCACCTTTTATTGAGGAGGGCAAAATTAAAGTTTACTGTCCCGATTCAATAGACGAAGAAAGCTGGTACAATTACTCAATTGATCCGGCTGACCGGGTAAAAAGGCACATTGGTTATGAAGAGGTTATTCTTCATGATATAATTGAATTTGCACTGCATGAAACAGGCCGGGACAAGGTTGGCCTGGCAGGATGCAGCTTTGGAGCATATCATGCTGCTAACCTTGCATTCCGCCATCCCGATAAAGTTGGTTATCTTATATGTATGAGCGGTTCATATAATATTAAACAGTTTATTATGGGGCATTACGATGAGAACTGTTATTTTAATAATCCCCCGGACTATTTGCCTAATCTAACTGATAAATGGTATCTCGACAATATCAGACAAATGGGGATTGTTCTTGGTACAGGCGAGCATGATATTTGTCTTGAAGACAATAAAGAATTATCCGGAATCCTGAATTCAAAAGGAATTAAACATTGGCTGGATATCAGAAGAAATGCATTGCATGACTGGCACTGGTGGAAAGAAATGTTTAATACATATCTGGCTGAAGTAAAAGGATAACTGACAATTCACTTTTGAATTAAAAAGAGGCTGTTCTGCATGAAGAAAATAGGAATACTTTTTGGCCAGGAAAATACATTTCCGCAGGCTTTTATTGACAGAGTAAATTCCAGGAAAGAATCCGGTATTACTGCAGAGTTTGTTAAAATAGACAAGGTAATTCAAGGTGAACCATGCGGGTATGATGTTTTAATTGATAGAATATCGCAAGATGTTCCTTTTTACCGGGGATATTTAAAAAATGCGGCTATTAGCGGAACTGCTGTAATCAACAATCCATTCTGGTGGAGTGCCGATGAAAAATTTTTTAATAATTCTCTTGCGGTAAAACTTGGAGTGGCTGTTCCTAAAACCGTATTACTTCCTTCAAACCAGCATCCGCCTGATACAAATGACAGATCATTCCGCAACCTTGCCTATCCTTTAGACTGGGAAGCAATTTTTAATTATGTTGGTTTTCCTGCCTACTTTAAACCATTTGCAGGGGGCGGATGGAAAAATGTTTACAAGCTGAATAACCCTGATGAGTTTTATAAAGCCTATAACGAAACCGGGCAGCTTGTTATGATGCTGCAGGAAGAAATTAATTTTACTGATTATTTCAGGTGTTACTGTTTGGACTGGCAGGATGTTCATATAATGCAATATGATCCGCGGCAGCCTTTTCATTTAAGGTATGTACGCGGCGGGATGAAGACGGAACAGAAAATTGCTGATAAGATCCGGGAAGGCGTGCTTGCTCTTAATAAAGGGCTAGGTTATGACTTCAATACTGTCGAATTTGCCGTAAGAGACGGGATTCCCTATGCTATAGATTTCTGCAACCCGGCACCCGATGCCGATATAAATTCAGTTGGCGAAGAAAATTTTGAATGGATAGTAGAGGCGGCGGCAAATATGGCCATAAGAAGAGCCAAAAATCATAAACCCGGGCAAAATAATTTAACCTGGGGTGAGTTTATAAAATCATTTGCAAATAATAAACCATTACCAAAATAATTCTATATATCACTGATTTGATTTTATAATCTTAATGGTTTACTTTTTACCACTGTTCACTTAAACAAGAAATAATTTTATGTCTGAAAATAAACTGTTCACTCTTGGTATTGAAGAAGAATTTCAGATTGTTGATCCTGAAACACGTGAACTAAGGTCTCATATTCATCAGATAATTGAAGAAGGGAAGATGATCCTTGCCGAAAATGTAAAGGCCGAGATGCATCAGTCTGTTGTTGAAATGGGTACAGATATTTGCGAGGATATCCATGATGCCCGTATACAGGTTACAAAGCTAAGAACTCATCTGGCAAATCTGGCAAAAAGTAAGGGGCTGGCAATTGCTGCGGCAGGCACTCATCCATTTTCTCATTGGAAGGATCAGAGGATTACTTCTCATCCCAGGTATAAAACTATTATTTCCGATATGCAGCAGGTTGCCCGTGCTAACCTGATTTTTGGGCTTCATGTACATATTGGGCTTAATGACCGTGAAACCGGAATTCACATTATGAATTCAGCAAGATATTTCCTTCCTCATATTTTTGCTTTATCAACAAATTCCCCTTTCTGGCTTGGAAGAAATACAGGGTTTAAATCATACAGAAGTAAAGTGTTTGACAGGTTCCCGCGTACCGGCATACCTGATTATTTTAATTCAATTGAAGAATACGACAATTATGTTAATCTTCTTATTAAAACCAATTGTATTGATAACGGGAAAAAAATATGGTGGGATATAAGACTGCATCCCAATTTTAATACACTTGAATTCCGTATCTGCGACATACCCATGCGTATTGATGAAACTATTGCCCTTGCAGCAGTGATGCAGGCAGTTGTGGCAAAACTTCACAAACTCATAAAACAGAATCTTGGCTTCAGGTTATACAGGAGAGCTTTTATTGCAGAAAACAAATGGCGTGCCGCCCGTTATGGCATCTCAGGGAAACTCATAGATTTTGGAAAAAAAGAAGAAGTTGACTGTAAGGCATTGATTCACGAACTGCTTGAATTTGTGGATGATGTTGTCGACGAGCTTGGCTCAAGGGAGGAATTAAAATATATTTATAAAATACTTGAAATGGGTACCGGTGCAGACAGGCAGCTTGACGTATGGGAACAGTCCTACGATACTAGAAATGTTGTTGATTTTATAATTGATGAAACTAAACTTGGCTTAAAACTGGAATGACCCGAATTATGGCAGGTGGTTTCCGGAATAACTCTAAAAATACTTTGGCATTAAGAACTATAAAAACATGATTAAACCGTTAAAGGACATATACTTCGATAAAGAACTTTCTCCGGGTGCTTATAATGCAATACATACCTGTTTAAGACTTAAACCGGAAGAAAATGTTATCCTTATTACTGATGAAGTTACTTTTGAAATAGCTGCTTCATTGATAAATGAAATAGAAAAAACCGGTTCCGATTACAGGGTATTTGTTTTAGAGGAATGTGCAAACCGTCCTCTTAAAAGAATGCCTGATATCATTCTCCATAATCTGGCTAAGGCGCAGGTAAGCATTTTTGTATGCAGCACTCAACCGGGAGAACTTGCATCAAGGATTCAGATGACTAAGATTGTTAATGAAAATAAAATACGGCATGGACATATGGTAAATATTAACAAGCAGATAATGCTTGAAGGGATGCGTGCGGATTTTGTTGAGATTGACAGGCATAGTCAGGCACTTATCGAGAGAGCAAAAAAGGCAAAAATAATAAAAGCAAAATCAAAAGCAGGCACAGATATTACTGCTGAATTTTCCCCTGAGATAAAGTGGATTAAATCAAGTGGAATTATTTCTGCTGAAAAATGGGGAAACCTTCCAGGTGGTGAGATATTTACATCTCCTCTAAATATTAACGGTAAATTTGTAGTGGATGGAGTTGTTGGTGATTATCTTTGTCAGAAGTATGGTGATTTAAAAGAAACTCCTTTGGAAATTGAAATTTCCGATGCCAGGGTTAAAAAAATTGACTGCGATAATCCGGAACTGCTGAAAGAATTTTTTAGTTATATTATGACTGATGAGAACAGCAATAGAGTTGGGGAATTTGCAATTGGAACCAACACTGCCATAAAGAATATTATAGGGCATATTTTGCAGGATGAAAAATTTCCCGGAATTCATATAGCATTCGGGCACCCTTATGCTGAACATACGGGTGCCGGCTGGACATCTACCACCCACATTGATTGTGTCGGCAGAGACTTTGATGTCTGGTTTGATGATGAGAAAATTATGGAAAAAGGTAAGTTTTTACAGTAAGAAGCGGCGATTCACCATGAATAATATCCGCAGGCAAAGAGTGTGCATTACGCTTCATAGAAAAAAAAGATAATTAAACTACATGCAAAAAGATCTTAGACAGAAGTTTAACCAGGAGTTTACAGAGGAAAAATATAACAATTTCCTTCGGGCAATTAATACCTCAACATTTTACCCTGCTGATTTCCGAATATCCGAGACACCCCTTTTTCTTACTAAAGAATTTA
Source organism: Ignavibacteriaceae bacterium (assembly GCA_046481785.1). Classification (GTDB taxonomy): domain Bacteria; phylum Bacteroidota; class Ignavibacteria; order Ignavibacteriales; family Ignavibacteriaceae; genus JAWOJF01. Next base: position 7,714 of record JAWOJF010000060.1, read on the forward strand.
CAGATGAAATAATAAAAGCCTCATATAATATTGCGGAGCAGCTCCAAACAGAAGAATTTAAAAAAAAATCCAATGAGGCAATCCCTGCCGGTTTAATAGTACCAAACGAAACTGAACATCCTGTTTTTTTGCAGATTGACTTTGCAGTTTGTAAAGATAAAAACGGAACTTACATACCAAAGTTGATTGAGCTTCAGGGGTTCCCCTCCCTTTACTGTTTTCAGTATTACCTTAACAGAATTGTGAGGGAATCATACAATATCCCTGAAAATATTACAACTTATTTTAACGGTCTGGATGATCAGTCATATATCAATATTTTGAAAAATAGTATTATGGGTGAATTTACTCCTGAGAATGTAATTCTACTGGAAATAGAACCGGAAAAACAAAAAACACGGATTGATTTTGCCTGTACCGGAGATTTGCTGGGTATTAAACCTGTATGTGTTACTAAAATAATAAAAAAGAGTAACCGGCTTTTCTATAATAATAAAGGGAAAGAAATTCCCATTAAAAGAATTTATAACAGGGTAATATTTGACGAGCTGGAGAAAAAAAAAGATATACAGATGAAGTTTAAATTTACTGATGATCTTAATGTGCAATGGGCCGGGCATCCAAACTGGTATTTTAAAATAAGCAAACATTCACTTCCCTCCCTGAAAGGGGAGTATGTACCGCAGTGTTTTTTTCTTGATGAACTTGAAAATTATCCGGTTGATTTAAGTAATTATGTATTAAAACCTTTGTATTCGTTTGCAGGTATGGGTGTTGAAGTAGATGTAACAGGAGAAATGCTTGATAAAATTAAGGACAGACGGGACTATATTCTGCAGAAAAAAATTGAATATACCCCCCTTATTGAAACTCCGGATGGTTTTGCAAAAGCAGAAATAAGGATGATGTTTATCTGGCAGGAAAAACCAATGCTTGTAAATAATCTTGTTCGAATGAGCAAAGGCAAAATGATGGGCGTAGCATTTAATAAAGATAAAACTTGGGTAGGATCATCGCTTGCATACCACCCTTAGCTAATTTAAACCGATTTATTGTTTTCTCTTTAGTTTCCGTTAGCTGTATCAAACATTGATCTATTTTTCTTAGTTATATTTTATGAATTAATAGAGATATATATGATAAAGATTCATTCGCTGCTGCACGTACCTTATGAAACCCCCGGAAGTATTGAGAAATGGGTTAAAAACAAGAAACATGATCTTACTGCTACAGAGTTTTATAATAACGGGCTTCTGCCGTCTCTTTCGACCTTTGACTGGCTGTTAGTAATGGGCGGCCCGATGAGCGTACATGATGAAGATAAACACCCATGGCTTAAAGAAGAAAAGCAATTTATCAGGTCAGCGATTGAAAATGATAAGGTGGTAATAGGAATATGTCTGGGAGCGCAATTAATAGCTGCTGTATTGGGCGCTGATGTTTATCCCAATGAACATAAAGAGATTGGGTGGTTCCCCATCCATACTACAATACACGCAACAGACCACGATCTTTTTTCATCTCTCCCCCGGGCTGTTAATGTATTCCACTGGCATGGTGATACATTTGATCTGCCGGAAGGAGCTTTACTTCTTGCCGAAAGCAATGCCTGTAAAAACCAGTTATTTGTACTTAACGAGAAAATTATCGGCATGCAATTTCATCTTGAAGTTAATGAAGAACTTATAAAAGGAATGGTACAACACGGTAAGGGCGAACTAAAAAAGAACACATATGTTCAGGTAGAAGATGAAATTATAGGAAGAACTGAGTTTATTCATCAAAACAATACATTACTTGAAAGTATTCTTGATAACCTGGAGAGTAAGTTCACTGATACAAATTAAATAAATCAGTATTTCAAAATTCAGGCGGGAAACGTTGTCTTAACTTTAAAACAGCTACTATCCTCCAAAGCATATTCGGAGGATTTATATATTTAAATATTCATCCCATATCTTATACAACTGGTATGTAGCATATATATCATCCCCGCAATAAACAGCAATATCTTTTATTCTTCCTGCTTCATACAAATTTTTAACATCCATTCCCGAAATACCTTTTGATTTAGGCGATTGAATTCCAAATGCATGGCAGTAAAAATCAAGATTAAATTTCCTGATTAATCCCGAATATGTGAGCTGTTCAAGGAGATCAAGATGGAAGGTTGAATCAAATCTTTTACCAATAAGGTTTTTGGACGGCTTTATTTTATTTAGTGCAGAACGAAGCATTACAAACGGCGCATCAAATATTTTGCCGTTAAATGTAATTACCTGGTCAGTTACCTCAACTATCCGCCAGAAAGATTCCAGCATCTTACTTTCAGACAAGCCCTTATAATGAACATTTTTTTCTTCAGAGAAAAACTCTTCGGCGCTTTCGCTCTCATAATAGACAAATGATTTTTCTTTGTTAACATCGTATATTCCGATGGCAACAATACTGGCAGTAAAGGGATACAAGCTCATATACCTGATAGCATCATCTCTCTTCTGCAGTCTTAATTCTTCATTAGTTTCTTTTTCCGCATAACGCAGAAGGTATTCCTGCTGGCTCTCCGAAAGAGATTCAAACGGGTAACAGCATGTTTCTATATCAAATATAATTTTACGCACAGATTGTAATTCTTATATCCGTGAAATATTACTTTTACTATTCGCTGCCGAATGTCTTTTTTAAACCTGCTATAAAAGCTTTTTTCTCTTCTTCAGTAAGATCTGCTTCACCATGCAGTAGCAGATATGATTTTAACGGCATCTTTCCCAATTCTACTTCTTCTGCTGCCTCACCGGCATCATCTAACTTACCGGTTGAAAAATTCATATGCTCTCTTCCTTCACTAACATGGCTTGCAAGAAACCACGAAGCAGGAGCAGTATAGGAATACCAGGGCCAATTAGTTTCATTGCTATGGCAGTCATAACAAGCACGTTGAGCAAATTCCTGAGTCTGCTGAGAATCCCATTTAACATTATAAATTACAGGAGGGTTGCTTCTATCTACCGGGATGAACTGTATACCAATTAATAAAACTATTATTACTATTAAAAAGATTTTCATACATAAACCCCTTAAATGTTAATAGTATTAAGACTCCTTTAAAACTTTAACGCCAGGTTCAAATTTTTTTATTTTTTTAATAAAATCAATGGGCAGCGGGGTTGATTTACGTGAAACCGGATCTACCTGCACAATCACTCCTGAGCCGTCAACAATTGTCTCTTTTGTATTTACGTTTACAATTAAATGTTCAACCCCAAACGAAGAATTCTTTATAAAAGATATCCTTGTATATATATCCAGTTCGTCATCATAACGTGCATGAGAACGGTAGTTTATTTCATTCCTTACAATAAAGAATAGCTGCCCGTCTGAAAAAAGGCCGTCTTTAGGCACAAGTCCAAGTTGTTTTATATAATCAAGGCGGGCATCTTCAAAGAAATTGATATAAACTGCATTATTACAAACACCAAGCATATCAACTTCACTAAAGCGGACTCTGGCTGTTATTTTATGTTTGAATTGTAATTTATCCATTTTGCTATTTAAATACCTCTTCAAATACCTTTTTTGTTTTTTCAATTTCATCAAAACTAACATCGAGATGAGTTATTGCTCTCAAGTAACCGACCCTTCCTGTTAAAAGCAGCACGCCCTTCTCTTCACATTTACGTAAAGCATCTTCCACAGATATTTTATTTGATCTGAAAATAATAATATTTGTTTCAACTTCATCAGCTTCAATCGAAGGGATATTCTTTAAAGCATCATAAAGTAATTTAGCTTTTTGATGATCTTCTGCAAGGCGAGCCACATTATTTTTCAGAGCATGTAAACCTGCCGCTGCTAAAATACCTAGCTGCCTCATACCACCGCCCCATGCCTTACGTACACGGAAAGCCTCCATAATAAAATCCTTTGACCCGGCAATAATAGAACCCACAGGTGCTCCCAGGCCCTTAGAAAGGCAGCACGAGACAGAATTAAAGTGAGAAGTATATTCTTTAACGGGTATTCCCGTGGCAGCAGAGGCATTCCATATTCTTGCACCGTCAAGATGATAAAACAGTTTATACTTGTTTGCCAATTCTTTCAAACCAAGAATTTTGTCGATTGGAAAAACTGCACCACCGGCACGGTTATGGGTATTTTCAATTGCAATACCTTTTGTCCTGGGCATGTAATACGCACTTGCAGGGCGAATTAAAGGCTCTATCTGTGCGGCAGTAAAAACACCTCTTATCCCATCCACTGGTAAAAGCTGAATGCCGCTTAATGCTGCAGGTGATCCGGATTCGTAATTAAATATATGAGAGTCTTTTTCGCAAATTACCTCATCGCCGGGATTAGTCTGAACATTAAGGCATATCTGGTTTCCCATAACACCACTTGATACAAACAATGCTGCTTCTTTCCCCAGCAGTTCAGCGGTATACAGTTCAAGTTCATTTACTGTTGGGTCTTCACGAAATACATCATCACCCACCTCTGCTTCATACATAGCTTTCCGCATAGCCTGGGATGGCCGTGTAATTGTGTCGCTTCTCAGATCAATATATTTTTTCATATTTACCGGTACAGATCAATAGAATAATCTGTGTGTTAAGATTATGAAATTTGCCGGTTCCACAAGTCGGTTTTTTCCGGCACGTGGAACTAGCGTTTCAATTTTCCCTTTAATTTTCTTAACAGGAAAATCCCAATCATCCATAATGAAACAGCACTGCTTAAAATTGGAATGATCATTGGATATTTTGTAAAGAATGTCATCCCGCCCTGTATTATAACGTCACCAGTGATATAGGTTCGTTCAAACATGTCCGTTTCTTTTTCGGTAATTCCAAGGGGATTAATAATACAGCTAACTCCGCCGTTAGCAGCACGTACCACCGAACGCCGGTTTTCAATTGCACGTAATACGGAGTATTCTTTATGCTGATAAGGGCCGCTTAACTTACCATACCAACTATCATTGGTAACTACAGCTATAATTCCTGCTCCGCGCTGAACGAAATTGGCAATATAATATGGATAGATAGATTCATAACATACCATGCCATTAATATACAAAGAATCATTTCGGTTAAGATCCTTAAAGTAGGCTGAAGGAACAGAAAAATTTATTGTATCCTTTCCTACATTCCACCCTGAAATACCAACACTCCATTTTATCATGCTGCCGAGAAAAGGAATTGATTCTGCAAATGGAACGCGCTCCCCAAAGGGAACCAGCTTCATTTTACCGTATTTCTGCAAATCAAATGTTTCGGGGGAAACGAGAAATATTGCATTATAAGTTGCATAATAATAATTACCGCTTTCATTGTACTTGGCATCGTCCGGTTTTTTATCACTATCATTATAAAATCTTATATCCGGCATACCGGTTAAAAGGTAAACATTGTTTTTGCGGATAAAATTATAAACAGAATTTACAGTCGGCGAGTATGAACCACCAAATAAATAAGCCGGGAAAGCTGTTTCAGGCCAGATAATTAACTCGGCTCCATTATTAACTGCCTTTTGAGAAAGATCAAAATGAAGCTGTGCTATTCCTTCAATGCTTCCGCCTGACCATTTATCCCAGGGATCAAGGTTAGGCTGTATCAATCCGACTTTTATTTTTTCATCTGATAAATCAAGAGTATATACTCTGATTAAACCATAGACAATAGGAGTAATAATAAGCAGCACTGCAATTGAAAGATTTACATAATACTTTTTCCATGCAGTTTTATAGTTAGTAAAAGCCCTGTAAAGAAATATATTTATATAAATTACCAGCACGGATAAGCCTAAGGTTCCAATAACATCTGCGATCTGAATAAAAGAAAGAAACTTAGCCAGCCCGTTGCCCAGAACTATCCATGGGAAACTTACGTCAGTCAGCATATAAGCATATTCATAAGTAACCCAAAAAAGGGGAAGAAGAAAAAGAGCAATATTCCTGTTAAAAGTTTTTCTGCAGAAGTAATAAATTGTAGAAGGTATTAAAAAAAATACAGGATTAATAAAGACCAGCAATACCCCGGAAATCATCAGGAAAGGGTCAGCAGTACTTTGCCAGCTTCCAACCCAGTAAAGAGTTACCAGACCAAAAATAAATGCCATTAAATATGTAGCCTGGTTAATTTTTATTAATTTATCCCGGCTTTCGAGCACATAGAAATATGGAACTAAGCCGAAAAGCAGTAACTGGGGAACAGGCAGAGGAGGGAATGATAATCCAAGCAGCAATCCGCTTAAAATTAATAGAAGCCTCTGTCGTCTGAGTTCTGTTTTTTCATCAGGAGTTAATTGAATCCTGTTTTTACGAAAGAATAATTTCAATTTTAAGTTTTCTTCTTTTTTGTTAAAAAATATCTTATGATAACAATGGCTGCCGCAATTCCCGTAACTGCTATTACAATATTACTATAAGTAGAAAGATAGTAATCAATTTTTTCAATATTGTTTCCAAACAGGCTGCCGATATAAAGCATTATTGCATTCCATACTAAAGCACTAACCGTTGCCAGGATAACAGTTTTTTTAATATTTAGTTCACTCAGCCCCGCAAAAAATGAAATAACGGACCTGGTACCGGGTAAAAACCTGTTTATAAGTATTACATAATAGCCATATTTAATGAACCATTGTTCAGCCTTTTCGAGAGCTTCAATAGAAATAAATTTTATTTTGCCGGCTCTTATAACTTTTTTATCAAGCTGAGATCCGAGGAAAAACAGTGTCATAAATCCCAGCACACTGCCTACACTGGTTAGAATTAACGTAGGAATAAAATAAACTCCAATATCAGGGCGGGCAATAAGTGAGCCGCCTACTACAACTACAAGATCGCTTGGAGAAGGCGGAAAAACATTTTCGATGTAAGAGAAGAAAAACAGGGCAGCATATATCCAGAAAGGGGTTAATGTGCCGATTTTTGAAAGTATGTCTTCAATCATAACTTATGATTTCTCATGTATTAAAACAGTGGCAAAGGCTGATATTCCTTCTTCTCTGCCTACAAAACCCAATCTTTCGGTGGTTGTTGCCTTTATTGAAATATTATTGATATCTGTATCCAGCAAATGTGAAATATTTTCCCTCATCTCGTTAATATAGGGAGCAACTTTAGGTTTTTGAATGGCAAGGACGGCATCAATATTTCCCAGGGTAAAACCTTTAGCTGTTACTAATCCGTAAACATGCTGTAACAAAACTGAACTATCGGCATTTTTATATTTTGCATCGGTATCGGGAAAATGCTGCCCGATATCACCTAAAGCAAGCGCACCCAGCAAGGCATCGCATATAGCATGCAGAAGAACATCAGCATCCGAGTGCCCGAGCAGACCCTTTGAATGAGGTATTTCAATTCCGCCGATAATTAATTTTCTTTCTTCTGCAAACGCGTGAACATCAAATCCCAATCCTGTTCTGTAGTTCATTAAAACCTTATGTTAAAATGTGTAAATTCGTCTTTATTATCTGACCACACAATTTTTACTTTACTTACTGATGAATGTGAAGGTCCCGTTTTAATTCTTTTAAATAATTCTTCTATCAATCCACGTTCACCTTCAACAACAGTAATTACCTCACCGGTGTATAGATTTTTAGCGTAACCGTTCAGGCCAAGTTCCTGTGCATTACTCATAATATAATACCTGAAGCCAACACCCTGTACCAGCCCGCCGGCAATTATTTCTGCACGTATTTTATTGCTCATATACTACTCCGCGTTTGTCAATCAACTCTGAAGCCAGTAATCCCGAAAAAATAAGAACACAGCCAAGCAATCCAAAGTTACTAATTTTTTCGTGCAACATAAAAAATGCAATAACAGCGGCAAAGATGGGCTCAAGTGAGAGTATAACCCCTGCTTTTGTAGGTGTAACAGTTTTCTGAAATTTCGTCTGAAGTATTGTTGTTACAATAGTTGCCAATATGGAAGTATATAAAAGTGCAAAAATTAAATTATCATTAACAGTAATCATTGGTTTCTCTACACCGGAAAAGGAAAATAAAACAGCGAATAAAATACCGCCGACCGCCGTAACTGCTATCTGCATGAATACAAGCGGCATATAATCATATTTTTTGCTAACGATATCAAGATAAACAACATACAGAGCAAAAAAGAATGCACACAACAATGTAAGAAAATCGCCAAGATTAAAATCGGTTCCAATTTCGGAAAATATATCAAAGAAAGAATTCCCCTTACTGGAAAGAAGTATGAGTCCTGCTAAAACTAATAAAACTCCAATCAGGTTTCCCTTCCCGGGTGCTTTCTTTTCAAAGAAGAATTGGAAAAGGGGAATAAAAAGTATAAACGTGCCTGTTATAAATGCAGACTTGGTGGCGGAAGTATATTTTAAGCCGGCAGTTTGAGCAGCAAACCCTAAAAAATAGGTAAGTCCCAGGAAGAAACCACCAACTATTGCAGCGCGGGGAACATTCTTTAGAATTTTAAAAAGAAAGGGGAGCAGTATTAATGCGGCAATAGAAAAACGTAATGAAATAAACATCATTGGGGAGATATCTTCAAGCGCAGTTTTTATTATAACAAACGTTGCACCCCAGATCATAGTAACAATAATAAGAGCGCCTTCGCCAAGATATTTATTCATAAAAATTCAAAGGTTAAAAATACTTTTGGATATTTATTTAAGATATTAGGTTAAAACAGTATTGTCTTATCGAAGGAGTAATTGAAACCTGTCTGCCGCATGAGATAACAATATTATCGGTATACTAAAGGATTATTCCTGGCAGGCTTATATTATTCCTTATCAGTAGTATATCCGAATGAACGCAACATCCTTTCGTTTGAGCGCCATTTATCTCTTACTTTTACTCTTAGGTCAAGATAAACCGACCGCTGGAGAAACTCCTCGATAGCAGTACGG
>JAWOJF010000094.1:0-10862 GCA_046481785.1 Ignavibacteriaceae bacterium
TTCTGCTTCTCTCAATCCAGGTATTTCCACAAACTAAAGAACGAAAGGATATTCCTGAAAAATATAAATGGAATCTTAGTGATATTTATTCATCCAATGCTGAGTGGCAAATAGCAGCAGGTAAAATTAAAACAGATATAAATAAGATAGCTGCATTCAAAGGCAGGCTGGTTGAAAGTGCTTCAGTTTTAAAAGAAGCTTTACAAAATTATTTTACTACATTAAAAGAACTCTACACGCTTTCAACATATTCCAACAGGCTTAGCGATGAAAATATGGGAATAACTGAAAACCAGGAGCTTAACCAGGTAGCTAATAACATCGGAACGGAATTTTCGGAAAAAACTGCCTTCATAAGGCCTGAACTATTAAAAATTGATCCTCAGCAGATACAACAGTTTTTAACTGAGGAAAAAGGTCTGGCTGAATATAAGATGTTTATAGAGGATATTCAGAGAATGAGGGAACATACTTTAACCGGTCCCGAAGAAGAAATACTTGCATCATTCGGACTTGTTACCGGAACTCCTTCAGATGTATTTAATATTTTCACAAATGATGAAATGCCGTTTCCTAAGGTTACTATTTCAACAGGAGAAACAGTTGAACTTACAAATTCAACATTCGGACGCTACAGGCCAAGTGAAGTAAGAGAAGACAGGGCAAAAGTATTTGAAACATTTTTTAATAATTACGGTCAATTTGAAAACACACTGGGTTTAAATCTGGCAGGTAAAGTTAAAACCGATTTTGTTTATGCAAAATTAAGAGGTTATAAAACAGCCCTTGAAGCATCAGTTGATGGTCCTAATGTGCCTGTTACCGTTTATGAAAACCTGATAACCCAGGTTAATAAAAGTCTTCCTACTCTTCACCGTTTTCTTAATATGAAGAAGAAAATGCTTGGCGTTGATACTTTGCATTATTATGATCTCTACACTCCTATTGTAAAAAAAGTTGATATGAGCTTTACTGTTGAGGAAGGGCAGAAAGTTATTCATGAGGCCCTTAAGCCGCTTGGTGAGGAATATGTTAATACTTTAACTACTGCTTTTAATAACAGGTGGATTGATTATCTGCCGAGTGTTGGAAAAAGAAGCGGTGCCTATTCAACCGGCGGTGCTTATGATGTTCATCCATATATACTAATGAACTGGAATGATGATTTTGAATCTGTCTCTACACTTGCACATGAACTTGGCCATACTATGCACAGCTATTTCTCTAATAAAACACAGCCGTTCCCTACATCAGATTATGCAACATTTGTAGCTGAAATAGCTTCTACTTTTAATGAGAATCTTCTTAACAATTATATGGTTGAGAATGCCAAATCAGACGAAGAAAAACTGTACATTCTCGGCAGCTATCTTGAATTATTAAGAACTACAATTTTCCGCCAGACCTTATTTGCCGAGTTTGAATGGGAAATACACAAGCTTGCAGAAAATAATCAGCCTATATCAGGTAAATCACTAAGTAACATTTATTATAATCTCGTTAAAAAATATTATGGTGATGCAGAGGGTGTGTGCAGGGTTGATCCTTACATCGCTTATGAATGGTCATATATTTTACATTTCCTAAATTACACTTATTATGTTTACCAGTATTCAACATCATTAATATATGCTACGGCTCTTGCTGAAAAAGTTGTAGCTGAAGGGCAGCCCGCAGTTGACAAATATTATTCAATATTAAAAGGTGGCGGCTCCGAATATCCTATTGAGCTAATTAAAAAAGCAGGAGTAGACCCTCTTTCTTCTGAAGCCTTTGAACTTACGATGAAAAAAATGAACAAGGTAATGGATCAAATGGAAGAGATACTGGGAAAAATGTAATTGTTGGAAAAATATACGTAAAAAATCATTTTTTATGTGTAATTTTAACGCCCGGTTTAAGAGTTGTGCAAAAATCTCTTTATCCGGGCGCTTATTTTTTGTCTATTGCGGGGATGTTATGGTAAAGGTAAAGCTCTCAAATTGGTCAATATTTTTTATCTCTATTCTAATTATTTCTAGTATTAAAGTTTTAGAAGCACAAACAGAAAACGGGCTCATGAATCCGCCAAAAGCAGAAAAAATAAAAAAAGAATTAATAAAAGACGGACATTCAAGGATTGATAACTACTACTGGCTGAATGAAAGGGAAAATCCGAAGGTTATTGAATATCTGGAAGCAGAGAACCGGTATACAAAAGAAGTAATGAAAAATACCGAACCTTTGCAGCAAAAATTATATGATGAGATTGTCGGCAGGATAAAACAAACAGACGAGAGTGTACCTTATAAAGATAACGGCTATTATTATTATACCCGTTATGAAGAAGGCCAGGAGTATCCTGTATACTGCCGAAAAAAAGAAAGCCTTGATGCGGATGAAGAAATACTTTTGAATGTAAATGAGATGGCAAAGGGATATGAATATTACCAGGTTACCGGGCTAAGTGTTAGTCCGGATAATAATTATTTAGCATACGGTGTAGATATCTTAAGCCGCAGGGTATACAATATTTATATTAAAGATCTTAGAACGGGGAATATTTTACCCGATAAATTAACCGGAACATCCGGCTCTGCTGCATGGGCAAATGACAACAGATCGGTATTTTATACTATTAAAGATGCTGCACTGCGCCCGTATCTTGTAAGAAAACATATTGTCGGCTCTGATTATAATAGTGACCCCGAAGTATATGTAGAAAAAGATCCCATTTATTTCACACGCGTATATAAAACAAAATCAGATAAATATATTGTAATTGCCTCATTCAGTACTCTTACCTCAGAATATAAAGTTCTGGATGCAGATAATCCGGTGGGTGAATTTAAGATCATTCAGCCGAGAGAAAAAGAACTTGAATATTATATCACCCATTACGGAGACTATTTTTATATACATACAAATCTTCCTGATTCACAGACCGGAGTGAAAGCAAAAAATTTCAAACTGATGAAAACACCTGTTGATAAAACAACAAAAGAAAACTGGATTGAGGTAATTCCTCACAGAGATGATGTTTTAATAGAGGGGATGGAGTTATTTAAAAATTTCTTTGTGGTACAGGAAAGGAAAAACGGCTTAACTCAGCTTAGCATTATTAAATGGGAGGATAATACTCAGCATTACCTGGATTTTGGCGAAGCAACCTATATGGCTAATATTTCAATAAATCCTGAGTTTGATACAGAATTATTACGGTACAGTTATTCTTCATTAACTACACCATCTTCTGTTTATGATTACAACATGAGGACCAGCGAAAAGATATTGTTAAAACAGGATGAAGTAGTTGGTGGATATAATCCACAGGAATATTTTGCTGAAAGATTATATGCAACTGCCGACGACGGCACAAAGATTCCAATTTCTCTTGTTTATAAAAAAGGATTGGTAAAGAACGGCACATACCCGGTTCTGTTAACAGGTTATGGAGCTTATGGCATCAGTACAGATCCTTATTTCAATTCAATGAGATTAAGCATTATTGACAGGGGCTTTGTTTATGCTATTGCACATATCAGGGGCGGGCAGGAAATGGGAAGGCAATGGTATGAAGATGGTAAGTTCCTTAAGAAAAAAAATACATTTACTGATTTTATAGCCTGTGCAGAACATCTTATTAATGAAAAATTTACAGGCAAAGATAAAATGTTTGCTATGGGTGGAAGTGCAGGCGGATTGCTTATAGGTGCGGTAACTAATATGCGTCCCGATTTATTTAAGGGTGTTATTGCCTCCGTTCCTTTTGTTGATGTTGTTACAACAATGCTTGATGAGAGTATTCCTCTTACAACCGGTGAGTATGAGGAATGGGGAAATCCGAATGATGAAAAATATTATAAATATATTCTTTCATATTCACCTTATGATAACGTTGAAGCAAAGGATTATCCAAACATACTTGTGTCAGCAGGTTTTCACGATTCGCAGGTGCAGTACTGGGAACCGGCAAAGTGGGTGGCAAAACTGCGTGAGCTAAAAACGGACAATAACCTGCTTTTACTTAATACCGAAATGGAATATGGACACAGCGGTGCGTCAGGAAGATTTAAGAAATATAAAGAAGTTGCACTTGAGTATGCATTCCTGCTTAAACTGCTGGGAATAAATCTATAAGATAAAGATGCAGCAACTCCTTGTCTTCATTTAGTTTATTTTTTCCCGACCATCTGCAGAAACATATCTACAGCACTGCTTGCATCAGAGCCATAGCCGTCGGCTCCTATTTCATCTGCATACATCTGGCTTACGGGTGCACCGCCGATTGCCATTTTTATTTCACCAAGTCCCTTTTCTTCAAAGCCGTCAATTACTGTTTTCATATATGTCATAGTAGTAGTTAGAAGTGCACTCATTCCAATAATATTGGCTTTAAACTGATCGGCAGCGGCAAGAAATTTTTCCAGGCTCTGGTCAACACCAATATCATGAACTTCAAAGCCTGCACCTTCAGCCATCATACAGACAAGATTTTTACCTATATCATGCAGGTCGCCCCGCACTGTCCCCATCACAAGAATACCTGCCGGTTCTACATGGCTGTCTTTATTAGCTAATAAGGGCTTCAGGACCCCCATACCGGCCTTCATAGCCCTGGCGGCTATAAGTACTTCAGGCACATAAAGAATATTATATTTAAAGTCTTCACCTACTACACTCATTCCGGCTATAAGTCCTTCATTAAGCACTTCCTGCACAGTACGCCCTTCTGCAAGAGCGTCTTTTGTCATCTGCTCAACTTCTTTTGCCTTACCTTCATAAAGGTATTGATTCATTAAAGCATAATCGGGCATATGGTAATTCCTTTATTTCATTTTAAAATTTATTTAACCGGCTTTTCTTTACTGCCTGCAGCGTATTGTATATCCGCATGAATTAAATCTTAACTCAAAAATATTTTTATCTTTTTGAATTAAAATCCGCCAAAGCTTTCTGCATTGCAAGAATGTTCTCTTTAGGCATACCGGGACTGGTACCGCCGCCTACAGATAAAATTATTCCTTCGCCGCCGCTTTTTTCAAGCACATCAATAGTAGCATCATATACCTCATCAGGAGTGCCGCGTACGCCTACTTCAAGGGGGTTTACATTTCCCATAAGGCACATACGGCTGCCTAAACGTTCTTTTACTTCGGCTATATCGGTCTGCTTGCCCCAGTTAAGCACATTAAATCCGCAGTCTGGAAGATGTTCCAGGCACGCATTTACATCTGCATCGTTATGATATATCTTTACCCAGTCTTTAGGGAATGCATCGCAAATTCTTTTTAAATAAGGATGCGCAAATTCCTCATAGTGCTCTTCATTTATGAATCCCACAATATCATCAAGAATAAAAATACCTTCTACGGTATCACCCATTATCTTTGCCTGCGCTTTAAGCCAGTCAATAATTAAGTTGGTACACAAGTTAATTAACTTATGTGCCCATTCAGGTTTTTCAACAATATCAATCATAAAATCAGTTGTACTGCGTACAAATCCTGCTGTACAAAGAGGTCCCCGTGAAGTAACAATTGGCAGAATGTACCCGTTATCAAGAATACGCTGCTTGTGCATTTTTATCCTGTGCAAAGTCATTGCCATAAAGGCATCATTCTCTACTTCATATTCGGGGAATAAGTCCATATCTTCAATATGATGAAGCGTATGATATTCGCTGGGAGTATTATCCTGCCAGAATTTTATTTTTGTACCCAGCGCTGATGGTTCCGCCGCCATGCCGTATTCCATCCACCATGAAGGAACGAAAATTATATCCGGGAATTCCTGGTGTATTTTTAAATTGGATTGAAACCACAGCTCAGGATCGAGATAATAATCCATATGTTTAATACCAAGATAACCGGGTATCCATGGGCTGTCAATAATCATGGCCATCGGGATTTTATCCATCTTTTCCATGCGGGCAGCCTTTTTAAAAGTTTCCCATTGTTCAGGTCTCATTGAGTATCCTTTGTTGAAATGAAAAAATTTATTTGAAAATTAATTGCTGCTGTTTTTTACCGTTGCAATGAATGTTTTTTAGGGATTAATTAAAATCTCACTATCGGTTACCTGTAACTCAACACCTGCAGATTTTGCCGCTTCCTGTAATGCTGCTTCCAGCATTACAACGGGATCGGGACTTACATCAAGGCGCCTCATTAGGCCCTCACCTTTTTTGGTTCCAACAGTTAGAATAATTTTTAAGCCCTTCCGTTTACAGGCTACGCGAGTGCCATCTTCAAACTTTGTATTCATCGGTTTTATGAATGCATCAGTGTAATGAACTCCTATACCGGATTTATCTACAGATGCAGGGGGAAGTTTTTCTTTTGCCGCCTGGTTAATGTCGCAAAGTTTAATCAATATTTGCTCCAAATAATTTTTTTATTTACTAAGTTAACAAAAATTAAAATAACTCGTTTACCTACCCTGCAATACGCGATAGTTTTAATTCCTCAATTTCATGCTGCACCAAAGCATAATGAAGTACTTCAAATGCTAATCCCCATTTATGATCACGGCTTTCAGCTTTGCAGTAACATCCTTCAGGACTAAAATGTTTTTCACGATTCAGAATATCATTAAGAGGTTTACCTAATAAAGGTTTCTCAGTTTCAATAGAATTCATTAATGATTCCGGATCTTTGATATATTCACACATATCTGTATAGCCGGTATCACCGGGGGCAGGGGAACAGTTAAGTTCAATTATTTTATATCCTTCTGATGCCGGGCCTAGTTTAATATAGTAGTCAAACTCAAGTCTGCGGCCCATATTAGAGCATGTAGTCCCTTCATACCTGAATCTTGCTTCTACTGAATTATCATCCAGATATTTAACCTGTAGTTTCTCCCGGGACCATTTAAGCAAAGCTTTTGAGTTGATACTGTATTTTGCATTTTGAATAAGAACCGGATAATAAAAATTTTTATCGTTGTCATTATTTTCTGAAGAAAATTCAGGTTCAGTGGTTTCAAATCCCTGCATACGGGTTACATCTTCAATTTGAGCACGTGAATGTTTATATGGTATCCTTCTGAACTGACAGGATAACAGCGAACAATTTTCACACGGAACCAATTCCCTCAAGTCACTGACTTTGTCCAGTTTTTTAGTAACTCCAAAAACGGCCAGCAAAGATTTTTTTGGATTAAGCATACCTGTTTCAAATGCATAAATTTCACCCGGTAAAGCGGTGGTTTTTCTTTGTATAATTAATTGCAGAAGCTGTTTCTGATCTGTAACATTCCATCCCGGATAACCGGGGCTGTAATGGGGCAGTACTGCCATTTTATTTTCATCAGCCCATGCACAGAAACGGGCACCGGTATTAGTTATTAAATGTTCAACTACGGCAGAGCCGAAAATTTCGAGAAAGAAATATTCATCCGGTTTACCTTCCTCCCATAACTCACGGGCTTTTTCTTCGCACTCTTTTCCTGCACTTACAATTACAAGCATTGCCTTTTCAACCTGTGCTTCAGCAAATTGATGACGCAGTTTTCCGGAAGCGAACTCGGCATTGTCAATTCTCAATTTGCTGAATGAAAAATCAAGATCAGTAGAGGGGAGTGCAAAGATCCATGGCTTTCCGTTTTCCGAATACCATTGCCTTGCCCAGTCTGCAAGCTCCCGGGCCCTTCCTTCAAGTTTATAATTATAGGGATAACCAAGCAGGCGTTTATATTCCGACTCACTAATATTTATATCAGGTTTTATATCAATTAATTCATTCATACTATACTCCAGCCCCTGCCGGTATAGATTCCACAGGATTAAATTGACAGCCTTCAACAAAATAATCAAAAAAATCAGGGTGACTTTCAAGCCGGCAGTGAACTACCTTTTTAACAAGACTTTCAAGTTCATTCCTTTTTGTTTTTGATAACAGTGCTATGCTTGCTCCTTCTATTGATGCATTGCCAACCTGAATAATTTTAGAGCTATCAATGTTGGGTATTAATCCAATTCTTTTAGCAGAGTCCACATTTAGATACCTTCCGAAACCGCCGGCAAGATAAAAAACATCCACATCCTCAAACTTAACTCCATATTGATTAAAGACAGTATATAAACCCGCAACGTTTGCCCCTTTAGCCTGTGCAAGCTCATTAATATCACTTTCGTTTATATAGATATCAGATTCTTTACCTGAATGGACAATAATTTCGTCTTCATCATTTTGAAAACGTCCCAGGCTGTTTATACGGCCGCTTTTAAGAAGTTCACCTAAAAGATCAATTAAACCTGAACCGCAAATTCCTTCCGGCTCAACATTTCCAATAACATCAAAAGAAAATAAGCCGTCATCGTTTATTTTTATTTTTTCTATTGCGCCGGGTAAACCGGGGATGCCGCAGGAAATATTGCCCCCCTCAAATGCGGGTCCGGCGGGGCATGAAGCTGCAAGTATTTTGTTTTTATTCCCTAAAATCAATTCGGTATTAGTGCCAATATCCATAACAGCAACAAGGCGTTCTTCATCAACTATATTGGCAGCCAGCATGCAGGCTGCGGCATCAGCTCCAACATGCCCGCTTATAACCGGCATGCCGTATATACGCGCTTTAGGATTAATTGGCAGTAATAATTTTTTGGGAAACTCAGCAAGACTCGTTCCGGATCGAATCCCTTCTGCCATTTCAATTTCTGTTATTGACCGGTAAGGGTTTTGCCCAATAGAATAGACATTCAACCTGAAAAAGAGATCACGCATTGTAGAATTGCCTGCAACAACCATTTCATAAATGCTGTTAGGGTCAACCGGAAATTCCTCAATTGCATGAGTTAAATAACCGGCAAGAGTTCTCTGGAGAAGTTTTCCTTTATGTTCTGTATCGTAATGGATGCGTGCCATTACATCAGAGCCGCCGAAGCGCTGAGGGTTTTCAAAAGATGTATCGGCTGCAATTTCCCCGGTTTCCAGGTTTATAAGTCTCAGGACAATTGTAGTGGTTCCCAGGTCCATTGCAATTCCATAAATTGGTCCGTTTGTCCGGTCAATTTCTGCTCCATCCATCAGTACTTTATCACCATCCCGTGTAATAGCGGGATCAGGTTTAAAATTTTTATAATTTGAAGGAAGCTGTAGAGCTTTAGTTTCAATAACCATATTACCGCGGCGCATAGTATGGCATCTTATCACGCCTGTATCAGTTATTACCCGGGTACGGCATGATAACCGGAAGCAGCCTCTTTCCTGGTTAGCCGCTCCTTTACGTACTAAGTGTTCTTCCTGGGGTACAGGTTCGGAAAGGTTTTCCATTCCTTCAGTAATTTCAACAAGGCATTCTTTGCATTTTCCCTGCCTGCTGCATGAAGTAGGAACATGTATTCCAAACGATTCAGCATACTCATGCAATAAAGAACCGGCTTCTACATTAAATTGCTGATTATTGAAGTGTAACTCTATACTCATTCAGTAATTGGGTCTCATTTCTGAAATAATACAATGATGACTGAAACGATTCAATTCAATTATGTAAAAAACAAACTTTTGCGTTAAATTGAAATATATCTTTTGAAATTTTTGACAATTTAATGACTTTTTATCTTAGAATAAAATAATATTGTATATTGAATCAACACGATACGGCTATTCTTTAAACAGGTTGTTGAGTATTGTTCATAACATATATTAAACAAAATTTTCAACCCAAGGTATACAAAGGAGAGTCCTATGGAAATTAAAGGTGAAGCAAAACTGCTCCGAATCTTTATAGGGGAATCTGACAAATTAGGGCATGTGCCTGTGTACGAAAGTATTGTTCTGGAAGCACGTAAAGCTCATCTTGCAGGGGCTACAGTATTTAAAGGAATTATGGGTTACGGAAGAACAAGCCGGATACATACATCAAAAATTCTAAGACTTTCTGAGGATATGCCTTTAATTATTGAGATAGCTGATACTTATGAAAAAATTGAGGCATTCATGAAAGTGCTTCAACAGATATTTGAAAAAGCGGACTGCGGCGGTTTAATTACAATGGAAAATGCAGAAATTATTAAATACACCGCCAGCAATAGGGCAAAAGATTAGCCAATTTTTTTTATTACTGCTGCTGTCTTAAATTTAAAAACTGGTGTTTTGCCTTTTAAGCATAAGCTTATTTTAGCGGGTTTGCTGAATAATGCATTATTCAAATTAGTCAGGCTATATTTCCAAAACATATTTTTTTCAGAATAACTAGAACAGCGTTGTGACATATGTAAGGTCAAGATGAGTTTTGGCCTCAAAAGAAATGCGCCTGTCCTGCCCTGGCGGGATTAAGAAATTTTGCGTAATGAAGCGTAATGGAAAGACCTGTCCCGTTTGCGGGATTCTGTTTGAGCCCGCTCTGGGGCGAGTTAATTTTCCATAGCGTAATGGAGTAAAATTTTAGCATTTCTTTTGCAGCCTTCCCCGCCTGGCCGGGATCTAGGGAGATTTTTTGGTTCCTTTTTTATCAAGAAAAAAGGAACTCAGCGAAACGATCCCGAATGTTTTATAAGCTTATTTTTTGGAACAGCCTTTTATATATCTCATGTTCAAATTGGAAGGGATTGATTTCCATTATTCGAATAAATTCCCTAAATAGTCATTGTTCTTTATTTTTTTTGAAAATACAATTTATTTTGGATAGCACTGAGTCCGGCAGATAAACAGCAAATTTCATTTTTACTACAACCACTCCTCATAACATTTCCCAATATTACCCCTCTAAGGCATTATCAATCAATTAATCAGGTAAAAATCCGGAACTATCAGATATTCCCTTATGGTTAAGCAGGCATGCCAAATTTAACTTTGTGCAGTTAAATAGCCGAGGAAATAAATGAATTCAAAACTACTGCCGCAAATTTTTTACATGGTTCTGTTCTTTTCAGTTTT
>JAWOJF010000129.1:0-7140 GCA_046481785.1 Ignavibacteriaceae bacterium
TGGCGGGGCTCGCTGCGGGCCTTTATCACTACAACCCGCTGCGGCATGCCCTGGAACGGCGGGCGGCCATTCCGAACGCGCTGTGGCGGCATTTAATAGTTGGCGGTGCTTTCGGAATATTTCAGAAAACTAAGGCTGTTGATGCTGCAATATTATGGATTGCCGATTCATATAATAAATCAAAAATTATAAGGATGTTACTTATCCCGATACTGATGTCAGTATTTTCTTTTGCCGGTGCTACATTTGGAATGAGTGAAGAAGTGATTCCCTTTATTCTTGTTTTTGTTCCTCTTGCTCTTATCCTTGGTTATGATACTGTAACCGGAACAGCCATACCCTTTATAGGGTCAGCAACTGGATTTGCTTCAGCATTCTTAAATCCTTTTACTGTAGGAATTGCACAGGGTATTTCCGGCTTAAGACTTTTTTCAGGCATAGAGTACCGTGTGATATGCTGGGTGATATTTACATCAATAGCAATATTTTTTGTTATGAGATATGCCCGTAAAATTAAACTTACTCCTGAAAAAAGCATTACGTATAAATCGGATATAGAAAAAAGAAAAAAGATTAAAGGTGTTGAAGGTGATAGCCCCAAAGGATTATCCGGGCGGAATAAATTTGTTCTTGCAATTTTTCTATCAGGTTTAGCAGTATTGATTTACGGTGTATTGGAATACGGGTGGTATATTGAAGAGATATGTGCCGTATTTCTTATTACCGGTATTGCAGTTGGTTTTGCCGGGAAATTAAAGGTAAATGAAATAACAGAGTCATTTATACAGGGAGCAAAAGATCTTGCTGCAACAGCATTTATAATTGCGCTTGCAAGGGGCATCCTTATTATTTCGCAGGATGGGAAAATAATTGATACAATACTTTATTATCTCTCAGGATCAATCTCCGGCCTTCATCCTGTGCTTTCATCTCAGGCCATGTTTATTATGCAGACAATGATAAATTTCTTTGTGCCTTCAGGAAGCGGACAGGCAGTATTAACTATGCCTGTTATGGCTCCGCTTTCAGATCTGATAGGTGTATCAAGGCAGACGGCTGTGCTTGCTTTCCAGTTTGGAGACGGGTTCAGTAATCTTATTATTCCAACTTCTGCAGTTACAATGGGTATATTAACACTTGCAGAAATTCCATGGGAAAAATGGGCAAGATGGATCCTGCCGCTTGAGATTATCTTTTTAATTGCAGGTCTGCTGCTGCTTATACCACCGTACTTTTTGGGGATTAATTTTTAACTGCGGCGGCTTCTTCAGCCAGAAGTGAAACCAGATCATTAACCTGGGTTTCATTACCCATTAAATCTTTAAGTGTAGTTTTGGTTAAAACACTATCGAGAAGCATTTGTATAGTCCGCCATAAAGAACGGATAGAGCAGTCGATGGTGTGGGTACAGATGTTTTCAACCCCGGCATGTATTTCACAAAAACCTTTTTCGTAAAGCCTGCCGCCAAGTGTAGCAAGAACATCAGCAATAACTATTTGATCGGCAGGGCGTGTAAGTTTGTATCCGCCAGTTTGCCCTCTTGCACTTTCAATAAACCCGCCAATTCGTAATACCCTTAAAAGTTTACCAACATTTGCAGTTGATAATCCCTCGAGCTGACTGATTTCAGGTATAGTTAAACCATTTGCGGCTTTAGCTTTGCCTATACGTATCAGGCATCTTAAACCATATTCTTCTTGTGTACTGAATTTCATCTTGATCTATATATTTTATTGTTTGAAGGTAAGATAACCTTACCCGGCCCTCTCCTGTTAAAGAGAGGGCATTCAGTGCCGTTATTAATTTTTAAATAACGGAATTTTTGAGCCGCAGGCTTTTGCGTGCATCACCTGTGCAAATTCATCGGGACTTATTGAAGGTCCTTTTGCAGAACAATGTTCTTCAAAAGCACTAACAAGCTCATTTGCTATATGCTCGGCATTATAACCCTCAATATTATACCTCTGCATAAAATAAATCAGTTTGCCGTTTTTGAATAAAGCCACGCTGGGGGATGACGGTGGAAAACCGGTAATATAACTTCTTGCCTTGTCAACAGCGTCCCTTTCCTGGCCTGCAAAAACCGTAACCATCCTGTCAGGAATAACGCTATTCTGCAGAGCAAGAGAAACCCCCGGACGGGCACTGCCTGCTGCGCATCCGCATACCGAATTAACCATTAGTAAAACCGTTTTGCCATCGTTTACATTAATAGCTTCATCAACATCCTGTGGTGTTAACAGCTCTTTGAATCCAACTGCAATTAATTCATCACGCATTGGCTGAACTGCGTCCTGATCATATATTGGCGGACGCGATACTATATTGAACATTTTTACTCCTTTTGAATAAATAAAATTATTTGTTTTAATTCTCACTCTTAATCATAATCAATTCGTTCAGAATACGAATATGATTAGCATTGGGATTATAATATTGTTATAAAAACCCTAACTCCAGTTTTGCCACTTCAGACATCATATCCCTGTCCCATGGCGGGTTCCAGGTTAACTCTATTTTAGCTTTATTTACTTCAGGAATTGAATTTATTTTCTGCTCAACTTCACCCGGTAAGGAACCAGCTACAGGGCATGCAGGTGAAGTTAATGTCATAAAAATAATTACATTAGCTTCATCATCAATCCTGATTTCATAAATCAGCCCCAGTTCAAAAATATCAACAGGAATTTCAGGGTCATAACATGATTTTAATACTTGTATAATTTTATCTTCCAGTTCCTGTTTATTTACTTTACTCATAACTGATGTTTGATTGTCCATATTCATTCTGTTTTTACTTTTATTTCTTCTTTATTAAGTGCCGATTTCATTGTATGCCATGCAAGGCTTGCGCATTTAACCCGTGCAGGAAACTCTTTTACTCCGGCAAATACAGCAAGTTTCCCAAGTTCTTCTATATCAGGATCTTCACCAAGTTTCCCAGTAATCAGATCGTGAAATTTCACGAAAATTTTTTCCGCTTCCTCTCTTGTCTTTCCTTTAACAATTGAGCTCATCAGCGATGCCGATGCCTTTGAAATTGCACATCCTGAACCCTGAAAAGAAATATCTTTAACAAGGTCATTTTCCAGGTTAATATAGATATCAATTTTATCTCCGCATAAAGGATTATATCCTTCAGCAAAATGATTTGCGTGCTCAAGTTTTTTGAAATTTCTTGGACTTTTATTATGGTCTAATATTACCTGCTGGTAAAGCTCTCTTAATTCATTATCCATTACCCGAAAACCTCAATAACTTTTTTTATTCCATTCACCAAAGTATCAACTTCTTCTTTTGTATTATAAAAGGACAATGAAGCACGTGAAGTAGCAGGTATATTATATCTCTGCATTACCGGCTGAGTGCAGTGATGCCCTGTTCTTATCGCAATTCCTTCAAAATCAAGAAATGTTCCCACATCATGGGGATGCACATTATCAATTACAAAAGATATAACACTGGATTTATTTTTTGCAGTACCAATTATTTTAACACCCTTAATTCCCGAAATAGCTGAAACAGCATAATCAAGAAGTTCTTTTTCATATAAAGCAATATTATCTATCCCGGTTTTGTTTATATAATCTATGGCAGCGCCAAGTCCTATAACCCCTTCTATGTGAGGTGTACCGGCCTCAAATTTATACGGAAGATCATTAAACGTAGTATCTTCAAAAGTTACCTTAGATATCATATCTCCGCCGCCCATATAAGGAGGCATAGATTCAAGAATTTTTTGTTTACCGTAAAGAACGCCTATACCGGTTGGGCCGTAAAGTTTATGCCCTGAAAAAGCAAGAAAATCACAATCAAGTTTCTGAACATCAACCGGTAAATGATTGACTGCCTGTGCGGCATCAATTAATACGGGGATATTTTTTGAGTGGCCTAGTTCGATAATCCTTTCAACAGGATTAATAGTACCTAAAGAATTTGAAACATATACTACAGATATAATTTTTGTTTTATCCGAAATTAGTTTTTCGAACTCTGCAAAATTAAGTTCACCGCTATCAGTTATCGGAATAATCCTGAGAACTGCTTTTTTCTCTTTTGCAACAAGCTGCCATGGTACAATATTAGAGTGATGTTCCATATGCGAGATAATTATTTCATCACCTTCACCAATATTCTGTCTGCCGAAAGTTTGTGCAACAAGATTAATTGATCCGGTTGTTCCGCTTGTGAAGATAATTTCTTTTTCACTGGCGGCATTAATAAATTTCTGAATTTTTATTCTGCTGTCTTCATACGCCTTTGTTGCAACCTCGCTTAAAAAATGAACTCCGCGGTGAATGTTGGCGTTTTGAAATTTATAATAATTCTCAATAGCATTTATAACAGACTGTGGTTTCTGTGTAGTAGCGGCATTATCAAAATAGCAGAGGGGTTTACCATGAATTAATTGCTTAAGGATAGGAAAATCCCTTCTTACAGCTTCTACGTCAAAACTATATTGGGTCCCTGCTGCCGGTATTTCATCTTTTTTTGTTAATACTGATTGTTCCAAAATATACCTAACTGTTAAATTTGTTTGTAAGTATTTCTTCTATATAGTTCTTAACCGGTTCAATTTTAATTGACTTAACCACATCACTTGCAAAAGCATGGATTAGTATTGCCCTGCCGGCTTCCCCGCCAATACCTCTTGATTTAAGATAGAACATAGCATCTTCATCAAGCTGTCCTATTGTAGCGCCGTGAGAACATTTTACATCATCTGCAAAAATTTCTAATTGGGGCTTTGTATTTACAAGTGCCTCATTAGAAAGGATTATGTTGTTATTTTCCTGGAAAGCATTTGTTTTTTGGGCATCTTTCCTAACCATCACCTTGCCGTTAAATACACCCCTTGATACATTATCAAGTATTCCTTTATAATGCTCATGGCTGTTGCAGTGGGGCATAGCATGATCAATCATTGTATGAGCATCAAATAACTGGTTGCCGTCAATAAGGAACAAGCCATTTAAAGTACTCTCGCCTCCCTCACCATTGAAGCGTGTATTAAAATCGTTTCTCGCTATTTCTCCACCAAGCGAGAGCATATGTGAAGCAAAATTACTTGATCTTTCCTGGTCAACTTCCATTCTTGAGATGTGAAATGCCTTTTTGCTTTCTTCCTGAAGTTTTACATGGTCCATTATTCCGTTCTCATCAACTACAACTTCTGTTACTGAATTAGTAAAATAAACATCCTTACCAGGTTCACCTTGTTTGCCGGACAGGCAAACATAATGTTCAATTATTGAAACCTGTGAGTTTTTCCCTGCTATAAAAAGATTTCTCGGCTGGGATAATATTTTTTCATCTTTTGCAGAGGAGATAAACAGAATATGCACAGGTTCTTCAACTATTTTTCCATCCGGTACATAAATGAATGCTCCTTCTTTTGTAAATGCAGTACTTAAGGAGGTAAATATGTGTGATTTATAATCAGCATACTTACCAAAGTGTTTCTCAACTGCCGGATGATTATCTTCTATTGCCTTTGCCAGGTTCTGAACAATTACTCCTTTTGGCAGACTGCTGAAAGAAGAAAGTTCCTGAACAAAAATTCCGTTAACAAAAACAAGAAGACAGCAATTCATACTATGAAAGTTAAAATTATCAACGTCTTCTTTTGTTACGGATACTTTTTTATCCGCGGGTTTAAAGTTATGCTTTAGTACCGGTGTAATATTGGTATACTTCCATTCCTCATCTTTTACAGTAGGAAAATCGAGCTGTGTGAAGGATTCAATGGCATCCTTCCGAATATTGTGAAAAGGCTTTGAACCTGAACCATTAAGGCTCTGCTCAAAAGCTTCAAAATTACTTAAGTACCATTTTTTAATATCTGTTAATTCATTCATTTTTTATTTTAGTTTATTCATTATAAATTCTGTCAATTATACCTTTAACTATATGCCTTTTAAGCATCAGGTATAAAGACATAAGATTTTCTTAGTTACCAGTACTTATACATTTACTTCAGCAGGCTGATCTTTAATCCAGTCATAACCTTTTTCTTCAAGTTCAAGTGCTAATTCTTTTGAGCCGGATTTGACTATCTTGCCTTTATAAAGTACATGAACAAAATCCGGAACAATATAATTTAACAATCTCTGGTAGTGGGTAACCACGATAGTGGCATTATCTTTTGATTTTAATTTGGTTACACCGTTTGCTACAATCCTCAATGCATCTATATCAAGACCGGAATCAGTTTCATCAAGAATAGCAAGTTTAGGTTCAAGCACTGCCATCTGGAAAATCTCATTCCTTTTTTTCTCACCACCGGAAAAACCTTCATTAACTGCGCGGCTCAACAAATTTTGTTCCAGTTCAACCAGTTTCATCCTGTCTTTTATTAAGGTTAAAAATTCCATAGCATCATATTCTTCCTGTCCTCTGTATTTACGGATCTCGTTTACAGCAGTTTTAAGAAGATTAGTATTGCTTACCCCGGGAATCTCAACCGGATACTGGAATGCAAGGAACACTCCTTCGCGTGCACGGTCTTCAGGTGAAAGCTCAAGCAGGTTTTTTCCGTTGTAAATTACTTCACCTTCAGTTACTTCATATTCTTCTCTGCCTGCGAGCACCTGCGCAAGTGTACTTTTACCTGAGCCGTTTGGGCCCATTATAGCGTGTATTTCTCCGGCATTAACTTTAAGGTCTATTCCTTTAAGTATTTCTTTACCGTCTATGTTTACATGTAAGTTTTTTATTTCGAGCATTTAATTACCTTCTAATTTAATTTTTTAATCCATCCTTATTAACGATAATAATTTCGGATGATTCATTTTCTACAGCTTTCCTAATTAAAGAACCGTTCTTTATACCTGTCCATCCAAGTTCCCGTACTGTGAATACATTGAATTCACCAAAAACTTCTTTTATTCTAACAGGTAAACATTCGTCAGCAAGAATTTTCATTTTCTAAATAGTACCAGCGGTTAACAATAATTCTGCTTCTTTTAGAATCTGAACTACCTGTTCGTTGGTGACGGAAGAGAAATCTACTAAAAAATCTTCAACAGAATCCCCGGTTTCCAGATAATCAAAAAGATTTTTTATTGGTACTCTTGTACCTTTAAAAACTGGTGTTCCACTTAAAATTTCGGGATTAATTTGAATGACATTTGATTTCA
>JAWOJF010000234.1:0-5269 GCA_046481785.1 Ignavibacteriaceae bacterium
AAAGCATTTGAGGTTAACGCCGCAGATTACCTCTTAAAACCTTTTTCAGAAGATAGGTTTAATGAAGCTGTTGAAAAGGCTAAAGTTTATATGAATAAGAAGTCGGCTAATATTAAGATGATTCAGAGCCTTATAAAACATAATGATGCAAGGAAAGAATACCTTGACCGTATTGTTATTAAAGACGGTTCTAAAATATCAATTATAAACGCAGGTACCATAAAATATATAGAAGCACAGGATGATTATGTTATGATTTATTCCAGCGAAGGGAAATTCTTAAAACAAAAAACAATGAAATATTTTGAGGACCATCTTAATCCTTATGAATTTGTAAGGATTCACCGTTCTTATATATCATCAATATCTGAGATAAAAAAAATTGAACTTGTAGAAAAAGAATCATACCAGGTTCATCTTAAAGATGGTAAAAACCTCCCGGTAAGTAAAACAGGTTATGCAAAGCTTAAAGGAATTTTAAACCAGTAGCCCATTCAAACCTTTCCTGCCGGTGAGAGAGTATTGCAGGACTCAAAAAGTTACAACTCATCCCCGCCCCAGCCTGTACAGCAGGCAGGTTCGCAGAGTTTATATAGTAGAAAGTAGTGAATAAATATATATTAACCCCTGGCTTCAGTGTCTGTTGAACAACTCAGTCAATTGCCACGACTTTTAAGTCGTGGGAGAAAAACAATAAGCATGGAGACTTTAGCCATGAATTAGCCTCATTTCAGGGCTAAAGCCCGTGTTATGGTTCTTCAGGCTCCCCCATGTTAAAACATGGGGTTAATCAATAAAATTAATATTCAGTCCTTTTTTCAACACCATAATTAGTTCTGCAGCACTCTCCGGGAGGCAGGCTTCCCTAAGGGTTACTTCTCCACTCTCACATACATTGTATCTGCAAGGTAAGAGCCAAAAACACCAATGCCGTCGCCTGTAATATTCATACGGGGTTCGTGGAAGTTGCCGTCAAACTCCTGCACGCTTCTGTGGGTCTGCAGATAAAGCCGGAAGTTTTCATCACCGGCATAAACTATTAACCTGTAATCACTATAAAACCAGAGGTCAAGCCAGGGAACAACTATCTCTCTTTTTCCTCCTTCGGGATTAGCATCCTGGAGCCATCTTAATTCATATTTAAAATTTTCTACATCGTCATCAATATCCTCAGGTTCAAAATCAAAGTATGCATTATCATAAATGAAAGTTTCAAGATTTGCATCAAGCGCAATATTTGAAAGTGCATAAAATGTAGTACCCGGGGATGTATTAAATACAATTTTAAATTCTTTTACATTTCCTTCATCATCTCTTTCCCTGTACTTCATTGTATCAATTACCGATTCATCTCTTAGCACTGAAAAGCCCGGCTTTGGCACCGTTGTTACGGAATTACAAGTCAGGTTCTTTCCGTCAATAACTGCGTTGATAGTTAGTCTGTAGCTTCTGCCGTGATCAATTATAAGATCATTGCCATTGTATTCAAATGATAACCGCGAGTGGCTAAA
This sequence comes from Ignavibacteriaceae bacterium, assembly GCA_046481785.1. GTDB lineage: Bacteria > Bacteroidota > Ignavibacteria > Ignavibacteriales > Ignavibacteriaceae > JAWOJF01. Next base: position 1,512 of record JAWOJF010000234.1, read on the forward strand.
AGTCAGCGGATAATCCTGGTTATTCTCTAAGTCAGTTAATACAACTTCTGCTTCAGCAAGAAGAACATTTTCAGGAATAACCTCAGTATTAAGAGGAATATTTCTAGTAATATAAATACCCTGAACTTTTTTATCCGGCTGGAGATATCCATTTATTACAATTTTGGGATCATAAGTTTGCGGTCCTACTTCAACAGTTCCTTCGCCGCAGGAAAGGAAAAAGATAATCATCATTGTTATTGATAATCCCGACAATATTTTTTTATAATTCATTTTTAATTCCTATAAATTTTATACAATAAGACCATTTGTTACCTCTCCTTAAATAGAATCTAAAGACTGAGGAATAAATACTAATTTTTATTGATTAACCCCATGTTTTAACATGGGGGGAACCAGTAAAACCATAACCGGGGCTTTAGCCCTGAAATAAGGTTCATTCATGGCTAAAGCCTAATAATCTTGTCTCATATCCCCGGGCTGAAGTGTCTGTTGCACAACCCAGCATTAACTTCATAACGAGAAGATATCAATTCCCACGACTTTTAAGTCGTGGGAGAAAAACAATAAGCATGGAGGCTTTAGCCACAATTTGCCTTAATTGTGCGTGTCCCGACCCTTCGGGGGCTAAAGCCAAAAATATTTGGAATCCTAACCCACGACATAAATGTCGTGGCAATAAATAAACAGTCTCTTTCAAGGAGAGACATTTAATTATTAGTTCTGCAACAGGCACTGAAGCCTGGGGTTAGTACATATTTATTCACCATTATCTACTTTCCACATAATCCCTAATAAGGAAAGGGTTAGGGTTAAAACCTGATATTGACTCCAATACTTGGTAAAATTGGAAACATATTAACTGTTTCAACTTTTTGTTTAATGGTATTATCTTTTATTTCATTTTCATATTCAATAAACCATACGTTCTTTCTGTTAAGCGCATTAAACACCTGCAGATAAGGTGCAAGAGACCAGCCGTTATATTGAATTTCATAAGTAAGGCTTAGATCAAGCCTTATGTAAGCAGGTAAACGGTACTCATTAATTCCCGAAGGATAAATAGCTATACTATTGGGATTTGCCTGCCAGTCAGGCATTTGAAATGCGAGATAAACAGAACCGGGTAAAGTAATCGGCTGCCCCGAAAAATAAGTGAAGTTAAGGCCGAGTGACCATTTTTTATCCGGGCTTATAAACTTTTCACCGCGTAACTCTCTGAAGACATTATCCAGATCAAAATTTGCAACAACATTAACAACCGAAGTACGGTCATGCCTTGGCGGAAATTCTTTTCCCTGGTTTATGTTTTTTATAGTATACTGTGTGTTAGCATATGAATAAGCAACCCAGCCTGTTATTGCGCCCACATCCTTTCTTAATAATATTTCTGCCCCGATGGATCTTCCTTTCCCCTCGTTAAAAAATCCATTTGTATTCTTGTATATGGGTTTGTTTTCACTGTCATATTCTTCAGGTGTCAGGTCAACAAGATAGTTTTCATTATATGAATAGATGTTGTTATAATCTTTATAATAGCCTTCAATTTCAAGCTCCAGGTTGCGTGCAATTGCTTTCTGATATCCAAGAATAAAATGAGTTGCCGATGAACCTTTGGTATATTCGTCAGCGGTAGTCCAGATACTTATAAAAAATAACCTGGGAATTCTGTTTAAATACTGATGGAAAAGCCCTGTAGAAAATTTCAGGTTTGATGTTTCATCAAGCCTGTACTTAACAGTTAAGCGGGGATCCAGATTGTTATAATTTACATCCGAATCGAAATAATCAAACCTTAGTCCGGTTTCAATATCCCATAAAGGTGAGGGCCTCCAGTTAGAAGTAACATAAGCAGAATAGTGTTTGCGGCTTTTGGATACATCAGCTCTGCCGTCTTCAAAATCTTCTTTAAGTGAGCCGGATAAATTTTTATGTTCAAAACCAAACTTAAAATCCCAGTGGTCTGATAGAAAATATTCAAGAGCACCTTTAAAGGTTACATCTCGTATCCTGTTCTCTTCAGTAAAACCGACATCTTCAAAATCAAAATCAGAAAAGAACCTGCTTCCGGTTATCCAGAAATTAGCGAAAAGCCGGGGAGACAAAATTGTCCGCCAGTTAATACTTGCTGTCTGGTTTCCCCATATATAATCAAATCCAAAAGAATCGGGACGGTCTTTATCAACAACAAAATTAAGGTCATCCTGCCCGCCGTAAAAACTTACTGAAAGTTTATTCTTCTCATCAATATCAAAAAAAGCTTTTAGATTTCCGTCAATAAAATAGTAGTCGGGTACATCATCAATTACTTTTGCAAGAGTCTGGTCAATATATGTTCGCCGGATTGAACCGGACAGAGAGCCTATTGAACCAAGGGGTGTTTGAAGAGTTGTTCCGAGTGACAGAAGGCTTAATGATGCCTTCCCTTCAAATTTATTCCTGTTGCCGTCGTTATTGGTTACATTTAGTACAGAAGAGAGTCTTCCGCCATATTCTGCACTGAATCCACCTTTGTATATTTCTACTTTTTTTATTGCATCTGTATTAAAAGTAGAAAACAAACCAAATGCATGCTCCGGGTTATAAACATCAGTACCATCCACAAGAAATAAATTCTGGTCAGGTGTTCCGCCGCGGACATATATTGAAGACGAAAAATCAGAAAGAGGAACAATACCCGGAAGAGTTTGTAATGTTCTTAATAAATCAGCTTCAATAACCTGGGGAACTTTACTTAACTGCATCGGGGAAAGCTCTATTTTAGAAACGCCTTTATTAAACAGCCTGTCAATTGTTCTTACAGAATCGGCAGTAACAACCACCTCATCACTTTGAACAGCCTGTGGTTCAAGATAGATATCAAGTCTTTTATCCTCCCCGTTATTAAAAATAATTTTCTGATTAAACTGTCTGTAACCGATAAAACTTACGGCCAGTTGAAATTCACCGGCGGGGACTGCAGCAACAACAAAATAGCCGCTTGTATTGGAACTTGCTCCCTGGCCGATTTCTTTTAAATAAACATTTGCTCCGATTAGTGCTTCGCCGTTCGATTTATCATAAACAAAACCGTTTAGTGTAGCTGATCCATTCTGCGGGAATAAATTTATAATGAATACAAAAAAGTATAAGAACAGAATTTTTTTTATTTCCATGTCTCCTCTTACAGAAAAAATAAAATGAAAGGAATAAATTTAATATTTAAATAAGCCAGTCTGAACTCAGCGATATTTTAATGTTAATATGATTAACAGAACATATGCCTGGCAGAGATAAAAATAGTATGATGTTTTAAAATCAATCTTTTAAGTGCCGGAAAACGTACTTCCAAAAGACGTGTATTTTTTTTGAAATGTTACACTTTTTTTGATAAACGGCGGGGTAAAAAATATTGCACTAAAAATTTAAACAAGAATTATTTAAAGGACAACCATAGTGCAGGGGTAATTTTAGTTAAAAAAGAGTATTCGTAATATCGCGGTTATCGTGCTCAGACGCCCCGCAGGGCGTCTCTACATATGGAACCTTTTTTCATATATGTAGAGACGTCCCGCTGGGACGTCTGAGAACGGATAAACTTAAATTACAAACAAGAATATTTTAAAGGACAATCATGCAGGGGTAATATTTAGTTAAAAAAGAGTATTCGTAATATCGCGGTTATCGTGCTCAGACGCCCCGCAGGGCGTCTCTACAAATGATATTTTTATTCACATGTGTAGAGACGTCCCGCTGGGACGTCTGAGAACGGATAAACT
>JAWOJF010000346.1:0-2695 GCA_046481785.1 Ignavibacteriaceae bacterium
GTTAAAGAATATAACGCAGGAAATAACCTTTTCCGGCTGGACAAGCAGGCGCAGCCCTATTTTTGTTATAACACCCAGAGTCCCTTCCGAACCGATAAAAAGATCTATGGCATCCATGTTATTTTTAATGAAGTATCCTGATGCATTTTTTACGGGAGGCATATTTATTTCAGGAAGAGTAATCTGAATTATCTTCCCGGTACAAGTCTCAAGTTTCATTTTATTTTTAACTGCACGTACTTCTCCCCGTTTTAACTTAAGCACCTCACCATCTGGCAAAACAATTTCAAGAGCAATAATATAATCGCGTGTGGGACCATATCTAAAAGTTTTTTCTCCCGATGCATTGGTTGCAGCAGTTCCTCCGATAAAACAGTCTTTTTCAGTCGGATCGGGCGGATACAGGAGTCCGTATTTTTTTACTTCATCCAAAAAAACAGAAAGGATAACTCCGGGCTCAACTGCAGCAGTAAGCTCTTCAGTATTGACCCAGATAATTTTGTTCATCTTTTCAGTTGATATAACAATACCACCTTCAGGTACGCATGCACCTGCAAGTCCGGTACCATTCCCTGCAACTGTTACTGGTATCCTTTTTTGATTAGCCTCTTTTATTATCCCAATAACTTCATTGCAATTTTCAGGAAAATAAACTGCCTCGCAGTGCCCTTTATAATTTGAGGCATCTACAAGAAATTTCTGAATTTCATCGGGAGAGGTTTTAACAATCATTTACGTATTATAATTTTTATCAATTTCTCTTAAAAAGAGCATGTAATTTTTTTGTACCTGAAAATCCGGTATAATACCATGCTCATGACTTATGTTATCACCAGGCTGAATATTTAGTAATGAGAACATCTCATCAAGTGCATCAAACATATTTTTATCGGGATAAACATTATCTCTAAAATAATGAATTAATTTCATCGTTCTGAAACCATCGAACCACTTAATTTTTTGTTTATGCAACTGATCATTGGTTTTTGAGTTATTTGCTATCTTGTTAAAATCTGCTTCGAACTTTTGCTGTATAAGAAATTTATAAAGTTCCGGATGAATTGCCATGGCTTTTTGCAGATAAGCAGCACAGCTTGTTGTTTCATTTGAAAAGAACAACTTTAACCAGCTCCTTAAAACCAAAAAAACTTCGGGGTCATACAGCAGATATTCGTTCCTGGTTTTTGAAAGGAACCGGTTTACTCTTTGCCCGGTGCCAAAGGGGACTCTCCATGATCCTCTTGATGAAGGAAAGACCGTGGTAGAATATATTAAAGGAACAGGTTTTTCACCCCTAAAAAGTCCGGCAGAATTTTTTGCCAGCTTTTCGAGAAAATAAAAATCTTCTGCTGCTTTTCTCTTATTCATCCCCTCTATTTTAATATAGCTTTCATAATCGCAAGCCATAGTAGAGCCGACAGTATGAAAGGCATAAGGCGAACCCGCAAAATGCAGTCCTATTGTGTAATATCTCAGGAATATTTCATAACAAACAATAGCTTTTGCAGTTTCATCCTCCCCTGAGAGTTGATGCTCAAAATTAACAGCTGCTGCAGACAGATTTTTTTTGTTGAAATGCTCTATTACCTGTGTGATATAATTTTCTTTTACTATACAGTCTGCATCAAGACAAAGGATTATTTTTTTCTTTAGTGATGTATAGTCAAAAACAGTTAACGCCAGGTCCATTCCTATTTTCCGGGCATATCCAACTCCGCCATCCTTTTCAGGCATTTCCAGCCCGGCAGAAGAAGCATCAATAAATGCTGTCTGCAGTCCGGATGAAATTATATCATTTATAAGGGCATTCCCGGTTTCTTTATTTATAATTGCTCTAAAAAATTCAATTGTTTTCCTGTTATCTTCTTTAATCTCCAGGGATGAAGATGGAATATTATTTATAACAAAAATTACAAGCGTTTCTGCAAAATATCCGGGTTCATTTTTAATTAAGGATGAAAGGAGTTTTTGTAGATTATCATATTCCTTAATAGCAGGTATTACAATTGCTGTTGTTACTGGAGCAGAAATATTAGTTTCTATTTTCCATTTACCGGCAGAATATTTGGCAAGATATTGCACTACTTCCCGGGGAAGTTCAGGGTTTGTTTTTGAGACTGCGGATGATTTATGATTAAACATATTAAATTTTAAAGCGGGACAAGTTTAGTGACAATATTTCTTTTGCTATTTCAAAATCAGGGCCATTAAGCCAATGAATATTAATTCCTTCCTTTTCCATTTTTCTAAACCATGTCATCTGCCTTTTGGCAAAATTGTGTATGGCGCTGTTTAATTTCTGAAACATATCATTATAATTTAATTCACCTGAAAGATGCTGCCCTATAAACTTATACTCAAGGCCAAAGAAAATCAGTTTCTCATAACTTATCCCTGATTTAACAAGTTCCTCAACTTCTTCAATCATTCCCTCGTCCAGCCGTCTTTTTAATCTTTCCGTTATCCTTTTTTTAATTTCCTCACGTTCAAGCTTTACACCGAGCACCAGGGGCTTAATTATATGTTTTCCTGATACCGGAGTTTGGTTTGCCTTCTGAATTATAATTGCTTTTATAATTCTTTCTTTCTCCTTTAGGTCAGTAGTGTTGTGTAAAGAAGGATTAAGTGATATAAGTATTTCCTGAAGTCGTTCAATATCCAGCTCTTTTAATTTCTTAATTTTGATCTCGTTAAA
>JAWOJF010000343.1:0-11979 GCA_046481785.1 Ignavibacteriaceae bacterium
GGAACTCGTAAACGCCGAACATACTTAGGGAAAGAGTAACAAAAATTAAAGCAATAAAAATTATAACAAATGTATTTTGAAGAAGCGCCCCGAAAATTGCACCACTTAATGCCGTAATAACACCAACCACAGAATAAGTAACTGCCATTCCAATTACAAACAGCAATCCCATCATTGCAAGACGTTTAGTATTCCCTTCACTCTGTCCGCCGAAATAACCTATTGTTATAGGAATAAGAGGATAAACACAGGGGGTTAAATTAAGTGCAAGTCCTCCCAGGAAAACTAAAATTAATCCCAGTGCAATCCCGCTGCTTTCAAGGGTTGATGTTATAACATCATCAGACTGCTGTCCATTATCAATACCGGCAGGAGTATAAGTTAAATCAATATTCTTAAAAATGTCCTGGTTAATTTCTTTTGCCGGGGTTTGTGTACCGGAAACTACTACTTCAATTGTATCAGTAACAGAATTAGGCGGCAAGCAGGAGTTATCATTACATGCCTGGTAATTTAAAGTTATAATTAAAGGATATATACCCGGTTTAATGTTTTCTTTAACTTTTATCAAACCGCCGATAAATATTTGCTCTTCCCATACTGATAACGGATTTTCAGAAAAAGCGAGTGTTAAATCCTGTGCGGGAGGATAAGAGGTTTTGGTTAAACTAAAATTATCACCTGTTATTTTTAAACTGGTTGGGATTAAAAAATCATCATACGGCTTATTTGAATTAATGTGCCATGATTTTTCTATATCAACCTTTAGTGCCAGCTTTAGTTCACCGCCTGAATATACCCTGTCGAATGACTGATATGTTTCAACCTTTAATAGATTTTTAGGCCCAAACTGAGCAAACACATTTATAAATAATAACGATAATATGATTATTTTAATTTTCATAAAGCTTTCTTTTCTGATTAACAACTTTTACTCACACTTCCACCCCTGAACTCTTTTTACTTTCTCCACCCCTGAACAATGGGATATCTTCTTCCAAATCCAAACGCTTTTTTAGAAACCCTTAATGCAGGAGCAGCCTGAAAACGTTTGTATTCATTCTTATCTACCATCCGCAAAACTTTTTCAACAAGTTCCCTGTCCCCTGTTATTTCGGCAATTTCACAGATTTCTTTATTCTCTTCAAGGTATAATTTTAATATCTTATCAAGCACATCATAAGGAGGCAGAGAATCCTGATCCGTTTGATCCGGCCTGAGTTCTGCAGAAGGAGCCTTAGTTATAATTACTCCGGGAATAATCTCTTTTTCCCTGTTAATATAGTCTGCCAGCCGGTATACATCTGTTTTATAAACATCGGCAATTACTGCAAGCCCGCCTGCCATATCTCCATAAAGTGTTGAGTACCCCACTGCTGCTTCAGATTTGTTGCTTGTTGTTAGTACCAATGTATTAAATTTATTTGAATAAGCCATAAGGTACAAACCGCGTGTTCTTGCCTGAATATTTTCTTCTGTTGTATCAGTTGGCAGACTGCCGAAAACAGGATTAAACAACTTTTTAATTCTATCAGCTACAGGCTGTATAGAAATTCTATGAACATTAAAGTATGGGATGCCGAGATTTTTAATAAGTTTCTTAGAATCATAGATGCTTCCTCGGGAAGAAAAGTTTGAAGGCATTAAAAGTACATGTACGTTTTGTTTCCCTAATGCTTTTACTGCAATACAGGTAACCAGTGCAGAATCAATTCCTCCGCTTAAACCAATTGTAACCCTGCTGAATCCCTGTTTGGTTACATACTCTTTTAATCCAAATACAAGAGCATTATATACTTCTTCTTCAAAACTTTCTTCAACTTTTTTAACAGGTGAATATTCCAGCTCAGTATCAAACATAAAAAATTCTTCTTTGTAAGCCTCACCCAGTAAAACAAGGTCTCCTTTTGTATTAAAGCACATACTGGCGCCGTCAAATATAAGGTCAGTTTGTGCACCTGCACAGCATACATAAGCAAGAGGTATTTTATCTTTACCGGCTAATACGGACAGCATCTTTCTTCTGTCTTCTCTTTTACCATAAGAGTATGGACTTGCAGAAATATTAATTAATAAATCAGCCCCTTTTTTAATTAAATCCTGTACAGGATCATTTATATATCTTCTCCTGAACCAGTAATCTTCATCATTCCAAATATCTTCACAAATTGAGAGGCCAAGTTTTTTCCCCCTGAACTCATATACATAAACTTCCTTCGCAGGTTCAAAATATCTCATTTCGTCAAAAACATCGTAATTAGGAATTAAAGATTTATGCTGTACAAACTGAACTTTTCCATTATAACAGAATACAGCAGAATTGTGGATATCTGTACCAATATTTTCGTCATTTTCTGTTATTGATCCGAAAATCAACCCGGTTTTACCGGTCTGAGCAGCAATTTCCTGTACAGCCTGTGCTGCAGCTTTCCTGAATTCTTTTTTTTCAACAAGATCAAGCGGCGGATATCCTACAAGAGCAAGTTCCGGTAATATTACAAGGTCAGCCTCATTTTGAATCCCTTTATTATACCCATCAAGAATTCTTTTTTTATTACCTGCTATATCACCTATTATGGTATTCGACTGGCAGAGAGCTATTTTCATTTTATATCTGCTTTTTAGTATAATACAAAAATAGGAAAGGCTTTTATAAGTCAAAAGTCAGGAAATGGTACTTATCACCTTATTTAAGTCAGGTATAGGTTATTATTATGGGTTAAAAAATCGGGAATATTTCCAGTTTCAGCATCACAAATTGATAACAAATTGAGTACTTTTAAAAATAAATAACCGTTGATGTACCCATTTATCCGTCATTTTCATTAAGCAACCGATAATAATATAGTACATACTTATATCAGGTTAATTATATATTATTACTATGGCAAAATAAGGGAGTTAAAAATGGATAAGAAGTTATATCGTTCTACAAAAGACAAAATGATAGGCGGAGTTGCTGCAGGGCTTGCAGAGTACTTCGATATTGATGCTACCATAGTAAGAGTAATATTTGTAGTAAGCCTCTTTTTAGGCGGCGCGGGAATACTTGCATATATTATTTTATGGGTAGTAGTTCCTGAAAAACCCCGTATTTTTACAGTACCCTCTTCAGAAACACCCGGTGAAGTTCCATTGGATGCTGATACTACTAATCCGGATCCTGTTGCAGCATACCAGGAATCCATAGATAAAAGAAAACAAAAAAGATCAGTTATCGGCGGCCTCATACTCATAATTTTTGGAATGTTTTTTCTTGCTGATGAGTTTTTCCCGCGGATTTCATTTGAAGATGTCTTTTCTGTTGCTTTAATTATAGCAGGTATTCTTTTACTTCTTAATGCAACTAAAAGGAATTAAAGGTATTTCGATGAAAAACAAACATATTTTTTGGGGACTTTTTTTTATTTCTATCGGGATATTCATCCTCGTAAATAATTTTACATCTTACAACTTCTATTTTGAAGAGATCTGGAAAGTATGGCCGGTTGTATTAATACTGCTTGGTATATCAATGCTGATAAGTCAGGCATTTATTAAAAGTATCCTTGTCGGTTTGACTGCTGTTGTACTTGCTTTTGCAATTTTCTCTACATTCAAAACAGGATGCGGGGTTATTGAATATGATGACAATGAAATAACAATTGATAGTAAATATGAGAAAAGAAATTTTTCTGAATCATATGATGAACAGATAAAATCCGCATCATTAAATTTTGATGCTGGCGCCGGGTCGTTTTCCATCAGAGAATCTTCCGGGAATTTGTTTGAAGCTGAAACAGAAGGAATCGGGAATTTTTTGCTTAACAGAAGCAGCAGCGGGAATGAAGCAATTATAGATTTTATGATGCGGAAGAAGCGATTCTCTTTTCATGACGGCAGGTTCAAAAATAAAGTAATAATGAAACTTAACCTAAATCCTTTATGGAATATTAATTTAAATGCAGGGGCAGCCTCTATAAATCTTGATTTATCAGACTACAAAATAGAGAACCTGAATATTGATATGGGTGCCGCATCCTTAAAGGTCATGCTTGGCATACCTGAAAAAGAAATGCACCTGGAGCTTGATGCCGGAGTTTCATCCATAGATATTGTTATACCTGAAAGTGTTGGTTGTGAGATTACTGCGGATATTAGCCTGTCATCTAAAAATTTCAAAGGCTTTAGTGAAGTAAAAGATAACTTATACCGTACAGAGAACTTCAATAATTCCGATAAAAAGATTTATATGGATCTAAGTACCGGAGTTTCATCAATTACAGTAAAGAGATCATCAGGCTGGTAAGGCTATTTATTAATTCCAGGCTTAAGAGTCTGTTGCAGAACTCAGCCTTAACTTCATAAGAAGAGGATATTAATTGCCACGACTTTTAGGGTCTGTTGCAGAAGTACAACTTCTGTCATCCCGACTCGTCGGGATCTCACCGGCATATTTGCATTGAGATTCCTCAGTCGAATCCGCCTAGGCGGACTTCGGAATGACAGTTCCGGCTTCTGCAACAAACTCTAAAACATGGGGTTAATCAGCCTCAATAATAAGGCGGGGATTAATAATCAATTCATTTTTTCTTTTTACCCGGTTTCCAGAGATATTTATCAAGGTTAACATAACCATCTTTAGTAAATTCAATACCTTCCGAACGAAGCAAATCTTCCATTAAATCAGGGCTGCCGAAGTGAATCCTGCCGGTTAATGCGCCAAATCTATTTACAACTCTGTGACATGGAAGCCCTGCTGCAGATGCCCCATTTAATGCCCATCCAACGGTTCGTGCAGAGGACCTTATTCCGCATGCTTCTGCAATATCACCGTAAGTGGTAACCTTTCCATATGGAATTTTAGCCACTATCTTATAAACCTTGTCAAAAAAATCATTCCTTTTCTTTGCTGGTTCTTTAACAGAATTATTACGTTTTTTTGTCTTCTTGTTCAATGTGATTTGAATGTTATCAGATTATTAAGCAGTTGAATATCTTTTATGAAAATAAATTAGAAATTATGCTGTCCAAATTCAACCGGATAAAAATATGGTTTAAAGAATTTTACAAAAGATGTCCCCGTAAAATTCAATTCACCCAAAATGATCCCCCTTTTTTAATTATTGGCCACAGGGGAGCCCCATATAAAGAACCGGAAAATACTATCCCCTCATTTGAGCTTGCTTTACAGGAAGGGGCAAATGCTTTAGAAGTTGATATTGCCTTGACCGGTGATAACCATGTTATTCTTTGGCATGACTGGGATCCAAACGATACAACAGCCGTGTTAAGGGAAGCAGGCTTTGAACCCTGGGTAAAATATAAACCGCATCCGCCAAATGTTTTTAACATATACCGGAAGCCTGTTAACCAGCTTACACTTAAAGAAGTGAGAGATAATTTTGATTATAAAAAAAGAAAAGGGAAACTGCATTTACCTGCTAATGCACATATACCAACCCTGGAAGAGTTTTTTCAGTGGGCTTCTGATAAAGAACAAATTCTATTTGTCTTTTTTGATAATAAAGCCCCTGAAGCAGAGAAAGGATGCGCAGTTCAAATACTGGATTATTTAGAAAAACTTTGTCAAAAATATTCCCCGCATTTCAGAATTATTATTGAAACAAGTTTTCCCGAATGTCTCTATGAAATGAAAGCTGCCCATCCGGAACTTATGTACAGTATGGATATTGAACCTCCCCCCGGTTTTATTCTTGAACCTGAAGATTACAGTCCTGTTAATGCAGCTATAACAAATAATAATAATATAGCTCTTGGATTAAGGCCAAGGAAAATAACTTTTGCTAACTGGACTATCTTTAGAAGAATTATGCAAACGGATATAAAAAAAATAAGAGAGATAAGAAGATCAGATAATAATGAAATGAGGCTGATAGCGGCAACGGTAAGCAAAAATAAAGAGCTGAGATGTCTTGTAAGGCTGGGAGTAGACGGAATACAGACGGATTTTCCGGGGAGATTAAAAAAAATAACCGCCAGATACAAACGGAAGATAGCCTCGCCGGAATTAATAGAAAAAATGGCAGGCTAAATCTGAGCATAATTTCTCTTCTTTATAACTAATCTGTTTAGTGAGTAATTATGCATAACAAGGAGATGATGCATATTACATTTGTTAAAAGTAAATATAAATCAATTGAAAAAGACAGACCATTAGATTAAGTTATTCACCAATAATTATACTTCGTACTAATGCTAACTACAGACTCGGTTAACGAAATATCAGAAACTGATACCGGTATTCTTGGAGTTTATCATCTAAAGAGGTTTTGGTGGTGTGTCCTTTCAAAAATTAATAACTATCAACCAGCCTCGGCAAAGGCATTATATGAATCTCACCTGGATTATCTTGTTATTAATGCTTTAGGGTTAAATTTTGAGCAGACTGTAAGATTTTTAAATCAAACCACACCAAGATTTGAAGAGTTTGAACAGTGGATTATTGATATAACCTGCGGAGTTGATGATATACAGGTTGCACTAATTAATGCTGCAATAAGCGGTACAGATTATCCTGAGGATATTAAAAAGCATATAACCTATATTGAAAACCATGAGCCCGTACTATCAAAAGAAGATATTGAGTTCTGGAATAAGCAGGGATATGTTGTATTACATAATGCAGTATCTCTTCAAAATTGTTGCCTTGCTGTTGAGGCAATCTTTAACCACCTTGATGCAAATCTGGAACATCCGGATTCCTGGTATAAGAACTGGGACCGTGGAATAATGCTGCAATTTTATCAGCATCTTGCATTAAAAGCAAACAGAGAATCATCAACAATACATAAAGCTTTTTCTCAGTTATGGGGTACTGCTGATCTATGGGCATCTACAGATAACTGCGCATTTAATATACCGGAAAGGCATGGGTGGCTTTTCAGTGGCCCGGATCTTCACTGGGATATATGCCTTAAGTCTCCTATTCCTTTTGGTACCCGGGCAATACTCTATCTTACTGATACAACTCCGGAACAAGGCGCATTTACCTGTATTCCCGGATTTCATCACCAAATTGATGAGTGGATTAGCAGTTTGCCTGCTGGTGCAGATCCTTGTAAGCAGATTTTGCATAATCCCGGATCAAAGACCATTGAGGGTAAAGCTGGAGACCTTATTATATGGCATCATGCATTGCCTTATGGATTTACACCTAACCGCGGTTTAAAGCCCATGATTGCACAATATATTAATTTTTATCCCGCCATAATAAATAAATAAACCCGGTTATGGGTACATTCCATGTTAATGAATATCTTTTAATAATACTTTGGGGGAATATTTCTCCATTATTTCTTTAGTATCTTCAAAAGCCTGTTTCATTTTTACTGTGTCAGGATTGGTCAGGAATGTATAAGAAGATATTTCTGAAGGAAGAACTATATATTCCCTTCCGCGTTCAGTTGTTCCCTTATAAACCCATGTTGGAATATAATTGACATTGGAAATGTAAATTGAATCTGTAGTAAAGTTTTTGGTTATCTCAATATTTAATATTACACCGGCATCTGAGTACCGCCATCTTTGATTGGATATAAAATTACCGAGTGAGTATGCAACAAAACCTGTATCCAGACGGGCATTAATTGTTTTATAAAAATCAGCCGGCTGCAGTACATGAGGATGGCCGCCGATAATAATATCAGCTCCAAACTCAATTGCTTTGTTAACAGCATCTTTTTGAGATTTCACTGGTTCTCTTTTATACTCTTCACCAAAATGAAAATGAACAAGCACAATTTCAGCTCCTTTTGCTCTTGAAGTATTTATATCCTTTTCGATTAATGAGTAGTCTATCAGGTTTACAAGATACTGCTTTCCTTTTGGAGTTGGAATTCCATTAGTACCGTATGTGTATGCAAGAAAGGCTACAGTTAATCCTTTAATTCCAAACAGTCTAATTGAATCGCGGTCATTTGCAGAAACGAATGTACCGTTATATGGAAGATTGTTTTTATTAAGCTGCTCAATTGTCCTGAGTACGCCTTTTTCACCCTGATCCAGAGAGTGATTATTTGATGTTGTAATTAAATCAAATCCCGCTTCCGCAAGAGCCGAAACAAACTCATCCGGTGAATTAAAAAAAGGGTAGCCGGAATATCCTTTCTGTTTACCGGCAGTAACTGTTTCAAGGTTGCCGAATGTAAAATCAGATTCACTTAAATATTTTTTAACTTCCCTGTAAACAGGATTAAAATCAAAACTGTCTTTATTGATCCGCGCCCAGTTATATTGAACTGAGTGACACATTAAATCACCAACCGAAGTAAGAGTAATGGTAACAACTGAATCCTGTACAGGGACAGTCTGCGTTCTGCTTTCATTTGGTATACAGTTTAAATAAAGGAATAAAAAAGCAGCAACCGGAATAAATAAAAATTTTTTTTTCATATGTTACAATAATACTTAATCCCAAAAAACACAGTTATAAAAATATAAAAAAAAGGCTGAATCCGGAGAACCGGATCAGCCTTTACTTAATAAAGTGAAACAAAACTCTATGCTGACTTCTCAGTTTTTCTCTGAGCTTTTACATCCTGGATATCCTTGCGGACATCCTGAGCAAGTTTTCTTAATTCGCTTAAGCCTTTGCGTAAGCGTGTACCTGCAGCGGACTGTCCTTTCTCGTAGAATTTCTGAAAATCAGCTTCCAGGTTTTGTACCGCTTGTCTTAAGTCTTCTAATTTATTCATATGTACCTCCTGTTAATTGTTGATAGATAAATTATTTAACGCTCTTTAACACAAGTTCCGGACTTTCATATAAAAAAAGATATTCTGTTTAAACGAAAGTATTATAATTCTATTTAATTAGTTCTTTCTAATACAAGCTCGGCAATATCTTTTACTGTCACTTCTTCAGTTTTTTCAAAATGTTTAACCCCGTCTGATAACATCGTCATACAGAAAGGACAAGCAGAGGCAATGGTACCGGCATTGGTTTCAATAGCTTCACGGGTACGTTCAACATTTATTCTTCCGCCTTCTTCATCTTCCAGGAACATTCTGCCGCCCCCGGCACCGCAGCAAAAACCGCGGCTTCTGTTCCTGTTCATTTCAACCAGTTCAACACCATTGAGATGTGCCAGTGAATTTCTGGGCTGCTCATAAACATCATTATATCTTCCAAGATAACAGGAATCATGATAAGTTACTTTTTTAATTTCATTATATTCATCATTAAGTTTAATTGAACCTGAATTCAGCATCTCCTCAATAAGCTGCGAATGATGAATAACCTCAAAGTTCCCGCCAAATTGTTTGTATTCCCTTCCAAGAGAATGAAAACAGTGAGGGCATGCCGTAACAATTTTTTTTACACCATAATTATTTAAGGTCTCCACATTTTCCATCATCATCATTTGGGCAAGATATTCATTTCCCAAGCGGCGGGCAGTATCACCGTTACATTTTTCCTCATTTCCCAGAATTCTAAAGTCAATTTTAGCTTTTTGCATTAATTTAGCAAGGGCTTGTGTAACTTTTTTATACCTGTTGTCAAAAGAGCCGGCACAGCCAACCCAGAACAAAATTTCACCATTCGGGTCTTCAGCCATTGTTTTAATACCCATACCCTCTGCCCAGTTGGCACGGTCAGCCGGATTAAAAGCCCATGGCGTAAAATTAGTTTCAATTGATTTAAATACACTGTTAAGGTTAGATGGAAACTGCGATTCAGTAAGGACAAGGTTTCTTCTCATATCAACTATTGAATCAACATGTTCAATCATAACAGGACATTCCTGCACGCATGCATTGCATGTAGTACATTGCCAGAGTTCAGTATCAGTTATATAATTATGAACTAAAGTTTTTTCAAATATTTCCCCATCGCTTCTCCCTTCACGGAGAAGATGGGCCTTATCTTCAGTTCTTCTTCTTATATCAACAATAATTTTTCTTGGTGATAGCCTTTTCCCTACTGTATTAGCAGGACATGCATCTGTACATCTGCCGCACTCGGTACAGGTATACCCGTCAAGAATCTGTTTCCAGGAAAAATGTTCTATATCTGCCGCACCAAATACTTCTGCGTTTTCATCTTCAAGATTTAAAGGCTGCAAAGTATTTGCTGCCGGAAAAAGTCTGGCAAAATAAGTATTAGGTATTGAAGTAATTACATGAAAGTGTTTTGAATACGGAAGAAGATTCAAAAAACCCAGAACTACAACAACATGCATCCACCAGAAAATCTCATATGGTATATGTGAATTTTCTGCTGAACTAAAAAATAATGGTGCCAGTGAAACTGATACAGGTCTTACTTCATAAGCTTCTGTTTGGAAATTATTTGCTGCAACAAGTGAAATATTCTGCCCTAACATTGAGATGCAGACGAGTGCTATTAAAACAAGAATAACCGCAGCATCAGTTTTCCCATGCTTATCAACCTCAAGTCTTGGTATATGAACAACAAACCTGCGGTACAAAGCATACATTACTGCAAGAATAACAAGAATAGCAAATACATCCTGTATAATTGTTACAGCAGTAAATAAAGGACCGGTAAAAGCTAATGTAAAGGGTGAATGAAATCCCTGTACAATTGCTTCAACAACAGCAAGTATAAAAACCACCCCGATGGCGAACTCCAGCGAACCGCCGCCGAGGTCGAACACCAGCACCGGGTTCGCGCGGATCGCGATCGACGCCCGGACCCCGAGGTAGGCCAGGCGCGCTTCCTCCAGACCGTCCAGGACGCGGATCTCGATCCCGGCGGCCTCCGACAGTGCGGCGAGCACCTCCCGACCGTTGTCGGCGTCGCGCAGCGCCGCGGTGGCCACCGCGATCGACTCCTCCGCGCCGTTGCGCCGCGCGAGTTCCATGAGGTGCGCGACGGTCCCGACGGCCAGATCACGGGCTTCGTCCGGGACGCGTCCGCCGTGGTTCGCCACCGCGCGGCCGAGGTGGAGCATCTCGCGTTCGCGCAGGACCGGGGTGACCGAGCGCCCCTCCAGGTCCGCGACCAGGACGTGGAAGGAGTTGCTCCCCAGGTCGAGGACGGCCGAGCGCATCAGCCGGGATCCGGGTTGGGCAGGAGCTCGACCCGACCGGCGTCGGGCCAGGTGTCGACGATCCAGGTCGCGGCCTTCCGGGCGCTGGGGGCGTCATCGAGGCGCACCTCACGGTGGCGGAGCGCTGTGACGATCGAACCGATGACGTCGGCGTGGCTGCACAGCACCGCGTCGGTCTCCGAGTCCGCCAGCTCGCGTAGCAACCGGTCGATCTGATCGAACGGGGTCCCCTCGGCCAGCGCCTCGTGCTCCTCGACGTCGAGTCCCCGGGCCGTGGCCACCGGCTCGACCGTGGCCGTGCAACGACGCGCCGGGCTCGACAGGATCCGCTGCAGGTCGCGGTCGGCGTACTGCTCGACCAACGCCTCCGCCTGTCGGCGTCCCGTTGCCGACAAGGGTCGTCGCCGGTCGTCTCCGGTCCATGCGGCTCGGTCGCCGGCATCGGCATGACGCACCATCAACAGGCTCATGTGCGGTCTCCGTCGAGGGTATGGCGCAGCAGGGCGATGTCCTGATCGTAGGTCAGCAGCGCGAGCGCCTCGTCGATGGACACCCACCGAGCGACGTCCACCTCGCCGTCGGGAGGACGGTCACGGGGTTCGCCGCGCACCGGCGACATCCGGAACCATCGCACATGCTTGAGGCCGGTCGGCAGCCGGTAGCGCACGTCGGGCAGTTCCGGACCGAGCTCCGCATGCACGCCCGTCTCCTCCTCGACCTCACGGACGGCGGCATCCTCGGCCCGCTCACCGGGATCGAGCTTGCCCTTCGGTAGCGACCAGTCCTGATGTCGGACGCGGTGCACGACCAGGACCTCGCGGTCGTGCCCCTCGCTCCGCAGCACGACCCCGCCGGCGGCCTCGATCGTCCCGCCCGCCTCGCTGGTGTTCCCGCCCGCCTCGCTGGTCGTCCCGCCCGCCTCGCTGGTCGTCCCGCCCGCCTCGCTGGTCGTCCCGCCCGCC
>JAWOJF010000021.1:0-3489 GCA_046481785.1 Ignavibacteriaceae bacterium
CATGTTAATTAAGCTTGGGGGTATAACCAGATTTCCGTCATCAGGAGTAATAAGCCTGTACAGGGGAACTACTTCATCCCTGGTATTTATACCGCTTATTACAACTTCAAAATTTTCCGATCTGTTTCCGTTCCACTGAAGCAGAACAGACAGATTGTTCCTCTCAAAACTTCCTGTTACTGCCGCAGAAGCCGAAATTTCCGGCGGAACAGGAATATTTACTATAACCGGTCCATCTGAATTTTCAGGGTTATACTCAAACTTAACAATTGATCCATAATCAAAATCAAACGGGTCTGAATGCATTCCCCTTCCGCCATTCAGAACAAACCTGAAACCAAGAGTTGTATCCGCCGGCCCGTTATTTCCCATAAATTTTATTTTATACTGTTCTTTTCTTGCTGTAGCATTATTAAACTTAACGGAACCCGGCGCTTTCGTATTGTATCCCAGCAGTTTTCCATTTTGAGCGTATACAGGAAAATCCCTGTCAAAAAATATTGTTTGGGCAAAAGAACTTTTTCTATGCTGCGGCCGCCCATCCGTTTTGATTGCGCTTAATGTAATAATATTAGTAAACCGGAGCGGAGTCTCTGCCAATCCGGTTGAATCAAAACCATTACTGTAAAACTCATCATCTATATCCGGAGAAAGTACTTCAACATCAATCCGGCTATCATCGGTTAACTCAGTAGGGGCCGGTTTATCGCAGCCATTAAATACCACTCCCAGAAAAAAAAATAATATGTATTGTTCAATTTTATTCATGCTTATTCAAGATACTAATGAATGAAGGAATTTCAAATAAATAATTACAATCCCGAAGAAGGCCGAAAGAAGAAAAAAAATCCCCCTACCCTCCATAATAAATTACTTCAGGTAAGAGGACCCTTTGCTGAGGGATTGTAATGTTAAAAATTAATAATTCAAATTCAATGCTTTTATTATACTTTTTAATTGTTTGTCTGCAATTATTGCTTTAAGGCATATGGAATACCCCAAATTTCGTTTTCTACCGGAGTTGCATCATCATATATAACCTGTCTTGGATATGCATTTATTACTGCATGGAAAAAACCCGGTTGGCTTTTAAGTGCAAATTTATTTTCATAAACTTTTGTATAACCATTTCCAGACTGTACAGATGAGATCATTTCTAATTGTCTTTTGTTTTTATTAGGATGGCCGGGAAGTGTACCCCATGTAATTGTAACAAAATCTGTATCGGCAAATGCGCTTGTCAATTCTACAGTAAGGGTAATTTCTTCATTACTTAAAAGCGCAGGCATACCTGCTAAAAAGCCATGATTAAATCTTTGCTGATGAACAAATCTGTTTCCATTACCATTATTACTTCCATCACCATTCCCATAGCCGCTTCCGCCGCCATTACCCTGTCCACCGCCATTACCATTTCCGTTTCCATTTCCATTTCCATTACCATTTCCGCTGCCATTACCATTTCCACCGCCATTAACGTTACTATTTTCCCTTATAATAAAATAATCATTTGGGGAAGTTATTGTGATCTGCTCACCGCTTTCAAAAGTAACAGTTAGTTTTGTAATATCTAAATTAGGACTAAGAGTTCCTCCCTGCGGCAGAGAGATTGCTGCTATTTTCCAGTTTCTTAACGGATATTCGGTATCTGCAATTTTTGCATATATAATTTTTCTTACTACTACTGAAGTAAAAGGTTTTTGAATAACTGTATCCGGCCTTAAACTATCTGCACTATAAGATGCAGCAATTAAAAGTGTTCCTTCAAATGTATTAGTTAAAGTACCATAAGTAGTATCACCTATTGTCTCGGTGGTTAATTCCCTGTTAACTACACTAATTCTGTGTCCAACATGGAAAGGATATATTTCAGCGTTTACTTTGCCGATAAAGCTTATTACATCCTCGTCATTATAATTAGGTTCAAACGAAGCAATAGCTTCATCATCGGCGGCAAGCTTTAAGTATGCTTCCTGATCGGTAGTTGGTTCAGCAAATTCAGGTGCTACTGATGATTCCTGGCAGCCGGTAATTATCAATCCCAGCATTAAAAAAAGTAGAACAGCCTTACCCGGAATTTTTTTAAGTATCATTTTATTACTCCTTTTTACAAATTTTTAAATTTTTACTTCCTTTAGAGAAGACCAAGGTTTGTGCCAACTTTCATATTACTGTTTATAGAAGAAAAACCAGGTATTTGCTTATAAAAAGAAGTTTTGAAATGCCTGAATAATCAGTTGAAATGCCTGAAAAAGTATAATTAATGCATTTACCATTTGTTAAAAGAAACATTATCTGCATAAAAAAGTTATTATATTCACATATTCATTAAAACATCTTTGGAGGCTTCTATGTGGAAAGAGTTCAAAGAATTTGCAGTAAAAGGAAATGTAATTGATCTGGCTGTAGGTATTATAATTGGTGCAGCTTTTGGTACAATTGTCCGCTCTCTGGTTGATGATGTAATTATGCCTCCCATAGGAATGCTGCTGGGGAATGTGGACTTTACAGGTTTCATGGCTGTTCTTAAAGATGGACAGGTAGCGGGCCCTTATGCCAATCCTGCTGCAGCCAAAGAAGCAGGAGCTGTAACTGTAAATTATGGTATATTTATAAATAACATAATTACTTTTTTAATTGTTTCCTTCTCGGTTTTTCTTTTAGTAAAAGGAATAAACAGACTAAAGAAACAACAAGCTGAGATTCCGCCTGAATCACCAATTACAAAAGAGTGTCCATACTGTTTCTCAAAAATTTCTATTAAAGCAACCAGGTGCCCGGAGTGTACATCAGAGGTTAATATTTGAGATAAGTTCATTCCATTAAAATTACGCAATACATTAAGGAATAATCTTTTTCCCATTTCCGGTTATTGCAAAACTCAAATCTACCCGGAATTCTGAACAAACATAACCATTTTTGTTTTCTATTTGCTACCAGGTTTTTGCTGAATAATAGGGATAAAAATATGTCCTCTGCAAATAATTAAATCCTGTTAACCATTTACATACTTTAAATATTGAACAATAGTTTCATAAGCTGTATATTTCACACCAGCAAATAACCACAAAATGAAGAGGGGACAAAATGTCCAAATTACTTACAATTGTTTTAGTTACTTTATTTTTAACAATTACCACTGCTTTCGCTCAAGATGGAGTCCAGAGCGGCAAATTTGCAATTAACACATCAACTGCAAATTATAATCTCCATAAAAATTCGGGTGACAGGTCTGTTACAATCGAAATAAACTTTACAAAGCCATTTGAAATAAAACCTACTGTAGTTTTATCTGTTACTCAACTGGATGCAGATAAAGATACTAATGTAAGGTATGGTGTTGACGCATCATCTGTTTCAAGAGATGGCTTTACAATAAAAGTATCTACCTGGGCAGATTCTAAAATCTATGGCTTAGGCGGTCAATGGATTGCTCACGTAGAATAATTCTATCCGCATTTTAATAAAAAAGAGAGCATAAAAGCTCTC
>JAWOJF010000046.1:0-22466 GCA_046481785.1 Ignavibacteriaceae bacterium
CTTGTAAACAACAGCAGCCCTACCTTATTGTGGGCACTTCCTGAGGCTGTGGAAACTTCGCTTTCATATGAAATACAATTAGCAGATAACCCGTACTTCATTAATACAAAGTCATTTAGTCCTGATGCTTCAAGGCTTCAACTGGATAACCTTGAGGATGGAAAAGCATATTTCTGGAAGGTAAGGTCAAAATCTGCTGATGGAAAATATTCATCTTATTCTGATGTAGGACAATTTTTAATCGGATCTTCCGTAACAGATGTGGAAAACAGTCTTCCGGTTATTCCAACGGAATTTGTTGTAGAACAGAATTATCCTAATCCATTTAACCCTGTTACAACAATATCATTCTCTATTCCTGAAACAGGATTTGTAACTGTAAAAATATTTGATATGCTTGGAAGAGAAGTTAAGACATTATTAAGTTCAGAAAAAAATCCCGGAAATATTTCTGTTCAATGGAACGGCGACAATAATTCCGGTTCACAGGTTTCAAGCGGTACATATATATACAGAGTTACAGCAGGAAGCCAGCACAAGAGCTTTAAAATGCTTCTGCTGAAATAATTTTTTTAGAGATGATATCTATTAACCGGTATCATCTCTTTATAACAGATAAATATACTGTCCCTTCACTCCCATTAACCCCGGATCTACCCCGTCCGGGGTTAAAATTTTTTATACATAGATGATATCTTTATCATCTATTGTAATATATCTTTAGTGGTATTTCGAAGGCAGATTCTTCCGTCCCCATTTAAGTATCCTGCTCATCCATACAAGTTCATCTAAAAAATCTTTTACTCTGTGTTCATATTCCTCATCAAGAAGTTTCCCATTCTCATTAAATTTTTTTTCAATAAAAGGAAAATTAAGATCAGAGAAAGTTACAGTTAAACCCAGTTCGCGAACCGTTGGAAGCATTGCCTCAATTACCCGGGTTCCGCCCCATGCTTTGGATGAAACTCCAACAAACGCAACTGCTTTATGGATATATTCTTTCAGCAACAGATCAAGAATACTTTTCAGCACCCCCGGATAACCATGGTTATATTCGGGTGTTACAATTACAAGTCCGTCTGCCTTTATTATTGCATCACGCCAATCGGGAAATTTATCTTTTATATCTGTTCCATATCCATCGTGAGGGAGATTAAAATTCTGAGGATCAAATAAAACAGTATTGATTTCATCCCGCTTTTCCATTTGATTAAGTACCCATTGTGCTGCAAAAATACTCTTTCGGTCTTTCCTGTTTGTTCCCAGCAGCAACGGTATAAAAAGTTTTTCATTGGTCATGGCTATTTCCTTATATAGTACTTGCTAATATTCAAAATAATGTATATATAATCCTTTTAGTTAGAACACATTGTGCCCTATTTATGGAATAGGGGAGGGTTTTTAACCATTTGTCAAATAATAATTTCATCTTTGGTAATTATTTTTTACTTTTAATGTTAGAATTGCTATAACTGTAAATATATGATTATTAAAAAAAATAAGGGGCTCTAATTATGTTTAATTCAGCTTCATTAGCAGTAGTACAAAAGGGTTTAAAAAACCTGCAGGTTATCGAAATCACTTTATTACTGGCAGTTTCCATTGTGATTCAATTTTTTATTCATCTTATACCGCCTGTTGAGGGATTGCCACTGGGACAAATTTTATTGCCCGCATTTTATGCTCCCTTATTTGCTCTTATGTTTTTCAGAATGCATGTTGCGTTAACTACAGCAATTCTAACACCAATGATAAACTATCTGATTACCGGATTTCCCCGTCCCGAAATCCTTCCATTGCTGACTATAGAGTTAGTGATATTTGTTGTAATTGCTTATTTCATTTTACAGAACAAAAATGTTCAATTGATCAGTGCAATGACCGCTGTTGTATTTGCTAAAATTGTATCGGCAGTAATAATGCCTCTTATTTTTACAGGTTATGCCGGCGGATTATTATTTCAATCGCTTATTGTTGCTGTACCCGGAATACTGATTTTATCAGTCTTAAATATTCTGCTTCTCCGGTACAAGAATAGTAATGGTTAGTCTTTCGTTAAGTGAAATATCCGAGAGAATAAAGAAACTGGTTCTTCCCGAGTTTGACCTGGTAGTAGGAATAGCAGAGGGGGGAGTAGTGCCTGCCGGTTTAATTGCATATAAACTGGGAGTTGAATTAAGCATAATAAAAATTAATTACAGGGATGATACAAATAAACCGCTGTATGAAAAACCTGTAATTTTATATTCAATTGAAAAACCTGTTAATAAAAAAATCTTAATTGTAGATGATGTTTCGGTTTCAGGCAAAACACTTAATACCGCCGCTGAACTCTTTACTGGCAATACTGTAAGCACTCTTTCGTTAAAAGGAAAAGCAGATTACGTTTTATTTCCTGAAGTAGATGAATGTGTTAAGTGGCCCTGGAAATTATATCCCAAAGGAGAAGCTTTTTGAATTTATTTTTTCGATTGTGTTTATCCATGATAATATTTTTATCGTTGGAAAACATATCAGCCCAAAACAGTGATAGCGTTAAAACATATGTCCTTGAAGAAACAGTAGTTACAGGTACCAGGTTAGAACTTAAACAGAACAAGCTCCCGGTCAGCATTTCCATAATTAATAATAGCGAAATTCAAAAGCTGCATGAATTAAATGTACTGCCATTGGTTAATAATATGGTTCCCGGTATGTTTATCAACTCGAGAAATATACTGGGGTACGGTGTTGGTACTGCTTCATCAGGTGAGATAAGTATAAGAGGTATTGGGCAAAGCCCTAATACCGGTACACTGGTATTGGTAGATGGTCAGCCGCAGTATATGGGTATTTTTGGGCATCCTATTAATGATTCCTATCTAAAAACAAATGTTGAAAAAATTGAAGTAATAAGAGGCCCCGCTTCACTGCTTTACGGCTCTAATGCACTTGGCGGTGCAATAAATATTATTACAGCAAGACAGAAACGGGAAGGTTTATCTTTGCAATCTTCTGCTTCTTACGGGTCATTTAATACTTCAATTCTAACCGGAATAGCTGGGTATAAAAACGAAGATTTTAATA
This sequence comes from Ignavibacteriaceae bacterium, assembly GCA_046481785.1. Classification (GTDB taxonomy): domain Bacteria; phylum Bacteroidota; class Ignavibacteria; order Ignavibacteriales; family Ignavibacteriaceae; genus JAWOJF01. The sequence continues at coordinate 3,067 of JAWOJF010000046.1, forward strand.
TCCTGGCTTCGTTTTCAAATTCTGCCACAGACGGTCATAGAAAAGACGGCGATGATGATTTTAAAAGCAGTTCTTTTTATTCTCAACTGTCATATTCTTTTAACAGGAATTTAAATTTAAGTTTTGATGGGAACATGACTGACTCCAAATTTTACGATCCCGGAACCGAAAGCGCTCCAAACAAAGACAATTATTTTGATTACACCCGGGGAAGAACAGCCCTGGCTTTTGAAAACCGCTTTGATAAAACCGAAGGTGCCCTGAGGCTTTATTATAATTACGGAGAGCACGATTTCTGGGATGGCTGGCATTCAACTGATAATATGGCTGGTGTTACTCTTTATCAAAGTTATAAATTTTATAATGAAAATATTTTTACTGCCGGAGTGGAGTATAAAAATTATGGCGGCAAAGGTGAAAATCCGGCATTGCCCCCCTTTGCGGCAGTTGGATTAAATAAAGATATCTCAATTGAAGAACTGGAAGGCTATGGAATATTCCAGCTTAATTTTTTTAAGGATCTTAATTTAAGTGCAGGGTTAAGAGCAACAGATAATTCAGTTTATGGGTTTGAAGCAACACCGCAATTTGGCTTTTCCTATATATTAAATAACTCTACCACAATAAAGGGAAATGCCGGTAAGGCTTTCCGGAGCCCTTCTGCTGCGGATTTATTCCTCTTTCCTGTTTCGAATGAAAATCTTGAACCGGAAAGAATCTGGTCATATGAAATGGGGATAACCAGGTTTTTTATGAATGGCCGGTTAAGAGGTGAATTGACATTCTTTTATTTGGAAGCCGATAACCTGATACAGCCTGTTCAGATGAAAAAAGTAAACACCGGCAGTTTTAATAATAAGGGTATTGAACTGATGATTGCAGCACAGCCCGGTAATGCTTTTAATGCAAATGTAAACTATACGTATCTTAAAACAAGTAAACCGCTCCCTTATGCCCCTGAACATAAATTAAATCTGCACCTGGAGTATGATCTTAGTATTTTTACAATATCATCTGACCTGCAGAGTATATTTAATCTCCTTCCTGAAGGAGGAATAGATAAAACAGATTATACTATATTATCGCTGTCTGTGGGAGCAGTTATCAACAATTATCTCTCATTCTTTGCTAAAGGTTCTAATCTTACAGATAAAAAATATTATATTGATACCGGGTATCCCTCACCCGGCAGGATATTTATTACCGGCCTGAAAATTTCTTTCGACGGAATTTAACCTGTATGAAAAAGTATATCTTTCTTCTGCTCTTATTAGGCTTATCTGCTTATACATTTGCTCAAACTGATTCACTCCGATATAAGTATAACCCAAATTATAATCTTCACCTGGATATGTATGAAGTTTATAATACCAGGCAGGCAGATATCGTAATGCTCGGCAACTCCATAACTTATGGTGTAAACTGGGCAGAACTTCTGGGGAGAAATGATGTGGTTGGAAGAGGAATTCCTTCTGATATTGTGGAAGGCTTCAGGAACAGGCTGAAATATGTTTTTAATCTGAAGCCGAAGGTGTGTTTTATTATGGGGGGTATAAATGATATTTACGGCTGGATACCGGTTGATGAAGTTTTTGAAAGTTATGTGAAACTTATACAAGAACTTCAGACAAAGAATATAATTGTTGTAATCCAGTCCGCTTTATATGTTTCTTCGCGCTGGCCCAATGCTGAGAATAGAAACCCTGAAGTTGAAAAATTAAATATTAAACTTTCCGGTTATGCTGCAAAAAATAATCTCATCTTTATGGATTTAAATTCACGTCTGTCATTCCGCAGATTTCTTATAGAGGACATGACTTATGATGGAGTTCATTTAACGGGTAAAGCCTACAAAATATGGGGAAGGGAAATTGAGAAAGTCCTGAAGAAACTAGGAATATAATCCTGAATCCACGGTAGCGGTCCCACATTAGAAAAGTCTCATTCTGATAATCAATTCTCATTTCAAAATACTATTATGCTTGAAATTTTGCCGTATAGTAGGGATTTCTATTGGTATATTTATTGAACTAAGTACTGTGATCATAATTTAAGGTGGCATATGAATTTTGTAATTTTTACGGGTAAAGGAATTGTTATTGTACGATTCTATGTAAAATATGTTTAATATTTTATTTCAGTTCTCTTTAAATAGGAGATAAATTTTTAATATATTTATTGCTGACAAATAACTACTACTTTCAAACAATCTAATATACCAATGCAGGAAAACTACAGGAACAGGCCGATATTAATCATCGGATTGGCAATCTTATTTTTTATAATTCTGTCTTTACTTCCCGGCGGGATATATATAGGCCCTTTTTATATAAAGCCTATTGATCTCTTTATGGATGTAAAACCGGATTCACTGCTTACCAGCAATTCACTAAAAGAACATCCGGATAAATTTTTAGCAGAAGGCAAAGTTTTTACTCTTCAAAGCAATGAAGCTTCATTACTTTCCGGTTTACTATTTGGAAAAAATACGGATGAAGTAAATACAGAGTCATTGTATGAAGCCCGGCCGGCTGATGAAAAGCTGTCAGGAAATGTTTCTCATATGAGGAAGTTTTTCGAGGCACTTAAAAATTCAGCCAGCAGCCAGGTAAGAGTAGCCCATTATGGCGATTCTGAAATTGAAGGTGATCTGATTACTGCTGATCTCCGGCAAAACCTGCAGGAGCAGTTTGGCGGAAAGGGTGCGGGATTTCTTTCCATTACTTCACAGGATATTGCCTTCAGAACCTCTACCAAACATAGTTTCTCAAACAACTGGAATACAATATCTGTCTTTAGCGGTAATCCTAATAAAATTCCTATAGGACTTGATGGTTCAGTATCAACTCCAAAAGGGAGTTCCTGGGCTTTGTATGAAACCACCGGGAGATTTAAGAATCTCCGGTCATTCAGTCAGGCAAGAGTTTTTTATACAAATGCCAAAGCATCTGCCTCAGTGAAATATTCTTTCGACGGGAAAAAAGAAACAAGTGCCCCTCTTAAATCCGGCTCTGCTGTTAATGAGCTTCTGCTTAATGTACAGGGTGATGCTAAATCATTTAAACTAACTGCCGCGGATGGTTCTTCAAATTTCTTTGGCGTAAGCCTCGAATCAGGCAATGGTGTATATATTGATAATTTCCCGCTTCGTGGTAATACCGGGGTATCTATAAGAGATTTTTCTCCTCAAATATTAAAAGATTTTAACAAACTTCTGAATTATAAATTAATTATCCTGAGCTTCGGATTAAATATTGCCAGCACTAATATTACTGATTTTACATGGTACGAAAAGGAGATGATTAAAGTTATTAATCTGCTTAAATCTTCGTTCCCTGAGGCAAGCATACTTGTGGTTAGTGTTGGAGATAAAGGAATTAAAAGGGGTTCAGGATTTGCAACTGATCCGAACATACCCAAACTTGTTATGGCACAGCGCAATATTGCGGCTAAATCAGGTGTTGCATTCTGGAATTTGTACCAGGCAATGGGGGGAGAAAACTCAATTGCTAAATGGGTAAATGCCAAACCGCCTCTTGCTTTTAAGGACTATACTCATGTTAATCTTCAGGGTGCCGAAAAAATTGCTGAGATGCTTACGCAGGCTTTACTTGATGAATACAAAAAATTTAATTAAAAATTTCTGAGAACACAATGAACACAAATCATCAGAATGAAATATTATGGAACCGGTGGAGCAGGAATGCTGAACAAAATCCTGATAAGGATGCAATCATCCATTGGACTGCCGGCGAAGAACCTTTCAGGTGGAGTTTCGCAAACCTTCTTTCCGCGGCTGAAGGTATTTCAGTTGGATTAAAAGCAGGCGGAATTAAGCAGGGCGAAGTTTGTGCTATTATTATAAGGCATAATAAATATTTTTATCCGGTTTATCTTGCTGTTTCAAGTATTGGTGCTATACCGGCTGTGCTTGCTTATCCTAATCCACGGCTGCATCCTGATAAGTTCAGGCAGGGAATTGAGGGAATGTCCCAGCGTTCCGGGCTTGACTGGATTTTAACTGAAAGGGAACTTGAACCCACTATCAGGCCCTTAGTTGAAAGGCCTGACAGTACAATTAAAGGTTTACGTTTTCCACTGGAATGGGATTTAAATGCTAAGCTTGAAGGAAATGAGAAAAAAGAAGTTCTAAATACAAGGGCAAAACTTTCCGTTCATGACCCGGTATTATTACAGCATTCATCAGGAACAACAGGCCTCCAAAAGCCGGTGGTATTGTCCCATAAAGCTGTATTAGATCATGTTAAGTATTATGGAGAATCTATAAAGCTTTCTTCTGATGATAAAATTATAAGCTGGCTGCCTCTTTATCATGATATGGGATTGATAGCAGCTTTCCATCTTCCGCTTGCATCGGGAATACCTGTAGTGCAGATAGATACTTTTGAATGGATTGTTGCTCCTGCTTTGCTTATTGAAACAATATCAAACGAAAAAGGGACCCTAAGCTGGCTGCCTAATTTTGCATATAATATTATGGCAGATAAAATTCATGAAGATGAGATGGAAGGGATGTCTCTTGAAAGCTGGAGATTAATTATAAATTGCAGTGAACCGGTACGCGAAGAAAGTCACCTGAAATTTATTAAAAGATTTTCTAAGTACGGTTTAAATCCTTCGGCACTTTCTACAAGTTATGCAATGGCTGAAACTACCTTTGCTGTTACCCAAAGTGAACCCGGTGCTGAGATAAGAAAAGTTTATGCCGACAGGGCTGAACTGGCTAACGGCAAAATAAAACCTGTTGATGATACCTCTCAATCACGCGTTTGTGTTTCTTCAGGTAAAGCAATAAAAGGATGTGAGGTCAGGATTATTAATGAACAGGGTGAAGAACTGCCTGAAAGCAGGGTTGGAGAAATTACAATTAAATCCGTTTCTATGTTTGATGGATACAGGAATTACCCTGAAAAAACAGCCGAAGCATTAAAAGACGGGTGGTATTATTCCGGTGATTATGGATTTAAGTATGATGATCATTTTTATATTATAGGCAGAAAAAAAGATATAATAATTGTAGCAGGAAATAATATTTATCCTGAGGATGTTGAAGATACTGTTTCCCAGGTACCGGGCATAATTCCCGGCAGGGTAGTTGCCTTCGGCGAATATGATGAAGAACTTGGGAGTGAGCAGATAAGTGTGGCTGCAGAAACAAATACAGCAGATGAGAAAGAACAGAAAAATCTTAAGCTGGCTGTTATGCGTTTTGCATCCGGGGTTGATATAAGTATTAAGAAGGTGTATCTCGTTCCCCCAAGGTGGCTTATTAAAAGTTCTGCAGGAAAACCAAGCAGGAAAGCTAACCGCGAGCGAATATTAAATAGTACCGGTATTGAAGAAGAATTAAAACAGGAATTTTTAGCAAAAGCATAAATATCAGCACAGGTTAATAATCTGTGTCCTTTAACTGCATGCACAATTGTATTCCGTGCTGCGGAAATTTTTAACGGAGCAAAAATGATCTCAGACAGATTAAAAAAAACAATATTAAATGAACTTAAACTTGATGATTACGATATACGTGCTGAAATGCGTGCCGATGAAGTTCCGGGATGGGATTCATTAAGCCATATAAATGTTATACTTGCTGTTGAAAAAGAATATGGTGTACGCTTTAAAGGTACTGAAGTATTACGACTTAAAAGTATTGGCGATCTGCAAAAATTAGTTGATTCAAAAACGGCGTAACACCTTGCCAGCAGCAGCAGGGCACTGCAAAACTTAGTGAGATTAATCGACTACTTTTATAATTCCGCAGGCTGTGGCCTGTATATCATTAATGGAGAATGAATGTTTCAATATTTAGATCTTGATAAACTCTCTATTCTATTTAAATATGATGAATGGGATCCGCTCCTGTTCAGTACCGCATTCTTTCTTTTTCTCTTTTTCTTTTTATTAATTGCATACAGATTTTTATCAAATAATAAAACCTCAAGAGTACTGCTGCTCCTGGTTTTTTCTTTTTTCTTTTATTATAAGGTAAGCGGACTTTTCTTCCTACTTTTAATTCTTACTTCATTTATAAATTATTATGCAGCCATTTCAATAGGACTGGCAAAAGCACCGGGGTTAAAAAAGTCATTAGTAGTATTGGGCATTATATTTAACGTTGCCCTGCTTGGATACTTTAAATACACCAATTTCTTTTTGCAGATCATAAATGATTTCAGCATAGCGCAGCTTGACCCGCTTGAGATCCTGCTACCTATTGGGATTTCCTTCTATACATTCAAGGCAATAAGTTACCTTGTGGAAGTATACTGGGAGAATATTGAACCGGAAAAAAACTTTCTCGATTTTACTCTTTATATCTCATTCTTCGCCAATATCCTTGCCGGTCCAATTGACAGGGCAAATGCCTTTCTGCCGCAGGTAAAACAGGCTCCTGAATTAAGAAAAGCTGAGATTGGAACTGCACTTTATCTTATTCTTGCCGGGTTATTTAAAAAGGTAGTTATTGCTGATTATATAAGTATCAACTTTGTTGACAGGATATTTGACAGTCCTTTAAGATATACCGGGGTGGAAAATCTTCTTGGTATTTATGGTTATGCCCTGCAGATTTATTGTGATTTTTCGGGCTATACAGATATGGCAATGGGTATCGCTCTTCTGCTGGGCTTTAAATTGATGGAAAACTTTAACTCCCCCTACAAAGCCGCAAGTGTTGCCGACTTTTGGCGGAGGTGGCATATATCATTATCAACATGGCTGCTTGATTATTTGTTCCGCCCTCTCCAGATGAAATTCAGGAATCTCAGAACTCTGGGTAATGCATCAGCATTATTAATAACTTTTATATTGTGTGGTTTTTGGCATGGCGCAAGCTGGACGTTTATCTTCTGGGGAGCTTTGCATGGTTTCTTTATGGCTTTCGCTATTTTAACAGCTAAACCGAGAAAGGCTTTCTTTACAAGATTAAAACTGGAAGATTCTAAATTATTAAAAGGCATACGGGTATTTATTACATTTCATCTTATTGCTGCTGCATGGGTATTTTTCAGGGTAGCTGATTTCCAGTCAGGGTTAGATGTATTTAACCAGATATTTACCTTTTTCCAGGGGGAAGTATTTATGCAATTTGTTGAAGCTTATCCTGTTATATTAGGCTTAATAATTCTTGGTTATATACTTCACTTTTTGCCAAAATCTCTGGAGATAAAAACTGCAGAGATTATTGCAAGAACTCCGGTAGCAGCACAGGCCTTTTTACTTGCAGTAATGATGTGGCTGGCAGCGCAGTCAAAATCGGCAGACCTTCAGCCGTTTATCTATTTCCAGTTTTAGGTATATATAAGGAGGGTTTCTGAGATTGTGTGAAAATTGTTGTAGGGCGATTCGCTGAATCGCTCATCTAGGTTAACAAATATTCTGGACTTTTCGTAATAACGGTGAGCGAAACAGCGTTTCGCTCTACAATTTCATGCTAAGCGGGGATAATTATTATCCTGCTAAGTAACTAAAATTCACCCTCACCTTCAAAATCTCCGCCATTCTCCGGTCTCCTGCGATCCTCCTGTTTAAAGTGGTTGATGTTATATCTAACATTAAGCATTACCATGGGAGAGTCTCTTTCCATACGACTGTGGCTATAGAAATCAGGTCCTGAAGAGGTAAATTCCATTCTGGCAGTACTAAAAATATCCCTTATTTGTAATGTAACAGAAAGGGCCCTGTTAAGCAGCTCCTGCTTTACAGCCAGGTCTGTTGAAAAAAATCCTTCACGTTCACCCTGGGAAGAAACAGTAGGGCTGTTGTACATTAAGTTAACCTGGAACTGTGTGCCTGTAGTTAATTTTATAATGTTGTTAAATCTTGTATTCCAGTTAAAACTTTCCCTTGAAAAAGATTCCTCGAAAAGTGTTCCTTCAATCTTGTAATTATACAGGTTACCCATCAGGTTTGCATCCCAAATTTTACCAAGGCCAAAGTTGAACATTAATTCGGTTCCAAGTGAGTAATCGGTTCCTACATTATCAAACGTATTTAGTCTTACATTTTCAGAATATGCCGACTGCAGATGTTCTATTTTGTTATGACTTATCCTGTAATATCCTTCTGCTGTAAAAGAAACACCTGCCAGAAAAGTTCTGAATCCGGCTTCATAGGAGTCTATATATTGTGGTTTTAAAGCAGGATTTCCTCGTCTAATATTAGTAGCATTCATCCATGTATCAAAAGGTTCAACCTGCCAGCCTCCCGGCCTCTGAATTCTCCGTGTATAACTTGCCATCACTTCATGCCCCTGGGCTATGGTATATGATGTATGTATACCGGGAAAGAAATCCCATTCATCAATAAGAAATTCAGGATTATCAGCAACTTGTATTGAGCGGTAGGTATATTCAGCGCGCAAGCCCCCCTGGAAACCAAAACTGCCTATCTCATTAGAATAAGTAGAATAAAAAGATTGTTCTCTTTCATCAAATTCAATCTCATTACTGAACTGAGGCCTGTATTCATAAATATTAGCTGAGGGGTTAAACTCATAATATCCTAATTCTTCTGTTGATAGATCAAATTCAGTTTTATATCCAGCTTCAAATTTACCTGTACCTATAGGCAAAGTGTAATCAATTTTTCCTTCAATATCACTTGATGGGCCATTTTCGGTATTCTTTATTCCTTCATATAAAACATTATTATTAAAAAGTTCAGTTATATTAGTTTCATCAGACTTGTTATGCCGGAAAGAAATCTCCGAAAGAACCTGGTGCCCCTGCTCTGCAAATTTATGCTGATGATTAAGATTAAGTGCATAGAAATAGCCGCCCCTGTTATTTTCGGTATGACTCCTGTAATACAATTGTTCCGGGTTAATATCAGTCCACTCAATGTAACCCAAATTGTTTGTCCTTTTCATCTCCCTGTCCCCAAATCTTCCGCCAAGGCTTAAAACGTCGCTGCTGCCAAGATAAAAATCAATACCGCCACGCAGACCAAACGATTCTCTACCCCATGCACCCGTACCTTCAGTATTTACAAAGGTGTTTGTTCCGCCAAAAGCTGTTTGGATTTCTGTTTTATTACTTCCGGGGAAATTTCTGTTATTGTAATCTATTCCGAAATTTGTACTTATATTTTCCGTTTTATATTCAAATAACAAATCTCCGCCGTACTTATCTTTAAGGCCTGCATTTAGGTTAGTTATTCCGCTTATACCGACAGTCTTAGTTTTTTTAGTTATTATGTTAACAATCCCGGCACTTCCTTCAGGGTCATATTTAGCCGAAGGGTTGGTAATTATTTCAATATTATCTATTGAACTTGCAGGAATCTGCTGCAGAACATCCTGAGCATCAAGGACAGAAGGACGGCCGTCTACTAGTACTGTAAAGTTATCACTTCCGCGCAGGCTAACATTTCCTTCAATATCAACTGTTACAGAAGGCACGTTTGACAGCACGTCTGCTGCATTACCAGACATTGATGTTGCCATCTGGTTTACATCTATAACCTTTTTATCTATCTGATAAGAAACAGGGGAGCGTTCACCTTCAACTACTACATTACCAAGATTTATAGCGCTTGAATGGATCTCGATAGTACCAAGATCCACAGTCATATTTCCGGGGGCTAATATTACATCATTAAATCTTCTTTTTTCATAAGAAATGAACTGTACATCTACATAATAATTGCCCGGCCGGACAGGCGTAATTTGAAATATTCCTTCTGTATTGGTTATAGTACCTGTTACCTGCATGCTGTCATTTGCAGAATACAGTATTATATTGGCATATTCTATAGGCTCTTTTGCATCTGTATCAATCACTTTTCCCCGTATTATTCCCCCCGCGGGCTGCTGATTCTGCTGAGAATAAAGAATGGCAGTTATACTGAATGTTAATAAAGTTAATAAAAAATATCTTTTCATTCTGTTCCTTTTCTCCGGAAAATATTAATTTCTATATGTTGCTTAAAACAACCCCATACTAAAAACATACTATTGAATTTATCAATGTATATTTTTTTAATTCAGAAAGAACTTAAAAATAAATGCTCATTGCGTTTATCACACAGACATGATAAAAACTAAAAAAGTTTAAAGTAATTGCGGAATAACTTAAAAAATTTACTATTAGACTAATTTTTACCGATTTTAGTTTAAATTTAGTTTAATATTTCTATTATTTGGGTTTATTTGAAAAATGCCTTCAAAAATGAAGTTTTCTTTCTATCCTTACACACTTGAACTTAAACATGTGTTTACAGTATCAGGCTATTCAAGAACAAATACCCCAATAGTGCTGACCGAAATTGAGTATGAGGGCATAAAAGGGTATGGCGAAGGCTCTATGCCGGTTTATCTGGGGGAATCACAGGAATCTATTTTGAAGTTCCTGTTAAAGGTTGATTTTTCGAAGTACAGCAGTCCTTTTGAGATTGAAAGCATCCTAAGCGATATTAATAACATAGAGCCGGGGAATACTGCTGCAAAAGCTTCTATAGATATTGCATTGCATGATTTAATAGGGAAATTGTTAAATAAAGCGTGGTATGACATCTGGGGTTATGATAAGAATGAACCCAAATATACTTCCTTTACTATTGGAATTGATACACCGGAAGTAGTAAAACAGAAAACGAGAGAGGCAAAAGACTTCAGGATACTGAAAGTAAAAGCAGGCAGTGAAAATGATAAAGAAATAATAGATGCAATACGGTCAGTTACGGATGTTCCTTTAACTGTTGATGCCAACCAGGGATGGAAAGATAAAAAGCAGGCTCTGGATATGATTTTTTGGCTGGAAACGCAGAATGTATTGCTAGTAGAACAGCCAATGCCTGTGGAAATGGTTGATGAAAATGCCTGGATAACTGAACACAGCCCGCTCCCGGTTATTGGTGATGAATCGGTAAGGAGGCTGGATGATGTTTATAAGGCAAAAGGGGTATATACAGGTATAAATATAAAACTTATGAAGTGCACCGGGATGCTTGAAGCTCATAAAATGCTGAACCTGGCAAAATCATTAGGTATGAAGGTAATGCTTGGATGTATGACCGAAACATCCTGCGGAATAAGTGCAGCATCACAACTTGCTCCAATGGCTGATTGGATTGATCTGGATGGTGCATTACTAATTAAAAATGATCTGTTTGAAGGGATGAAAGTAACTGAGGGTAAAATTATACTACCCCGGGGGCCGGGAATCGGGGTATCTAAAATTTCCGGACTTGCATGAAATCAAAAATTGCTTCTATCAAATTAAATTTGTTTACAGATAATTTATTATTGCAAAATAAATTCTTAAATTACTATAAATAAACAATAACGAGTTATACTATGGCAAAGAATTTCGTCTCCAATAAGGATGAAACCGTAAGAATGTTTAAAAATGATATTTTTGAAGCCCTGTCAAAAGTTCATTTTACTGTTCCATTGTTTATTTACTTACCTGTAATAGGCTATTTCCTGTATAGGTCAATTGCTTCTTACGGCCTTCCGTTTATTAGTATACTTGGTTTTATTATTCTTGGAATAATTGTATGGACTTTCACCGAGTATACTTTGCACAGGTTCATCTTTCACTACAGACCAAAATCAAAATTTGGAGATAAGATACATTTTATCTTTCATGGTGTTCACCATGACTATCCAAATGATTCACGCAGGCTTGTGATGCCGCCATCCGTCAGTGCACCACTTGCATTGTTATTTTACCTGCTGTTTGAAGCTATTTTAGGTGATATATATGTTGCTCCTTTTTTTGTTGGGTTTCTGTTTGGTTATTTATGTTATGATATGATTCATTATGCGGTACACCATTATAACATGCATAATAAATTCTGGCTGGCAATAAAAAATCATCATATGAAACATCATTATATGGATCCCGGTAAAGGATATGGCGTAAGTTCACCTGTTTGGGATGATGTTTATGGTACTAATTTTTCCGAGACAAAAAATAGCACTGAGTAATTAGTATTTTGGGGAGCCATGTGCTCCCTTTTTTTATTAATTCTGCAATTTAATACTAATCCTTCCTTAACTTTAAATTCTTCATAAATGATTTTATTACTATCCTTGAATACCGTAAGGAAAAATTATATTCTTTTTTTTCTTTAACTTAAAATGTAATTTTTAGTTTAATATTACTTAATAACTATGAGCCTGACAGAGGATAGCAGTGATTTTAACAAAGGTAGTAACCAATAATTTTAATTCTGACAAAGAAATAAAGGAAAAAATATTATCCGGTAAGCTCAATGAATTACTTCTTATAGTACCTACTAACAGAAAAATCCGTTACCTTAAAAAAGAAATAATCTCTTCAACACCCGGTAAAGCCACCGGCAAACTTAATATTGAGACAATTGGTACTTTTTCCACAAGCTTATTATCAGAAACCGCCAATTTTAATCAGTTAAGTGAAGCAGTGGCGGCGGTTTTACTCAGGCAAAGTTTTCAGGATTCAGAACTAAAATATTTTTCGCATTATAAAAAAGATATTCCTGAAGGAACATTAAGCCGGATTAAAAATGTTATTTCAGAGTATAAAAAACATGGTATTACACCGGACCGCTTAAGTGCCGAAGCAGATTTGCTTTCAGGATCAGAACAATTAAAAGCCCGTGACATTGCCGTTATTTATGCCAAATATCTTGAAATATGCCGGGATCTTAATGCATACGAGATAGGGGATATTTACAGTAATCTTAATAAAATTTCTCAGACTGAATTTGAAAGCAGTTTCAGGAAAATTTATCCTGATGTTGATTTAATTATAATTATGGGATTTGATGAATTTACTTCACCCGAGATTGATATAATTAATTCAGCAGCAGATATAAACAGCAGCAGGTTATTTCTTTTATTTGATTATCACAGGTCTAATTCTTTGATTTTCTCCCATCTGGATAAGTGTTATGATAATCTAATAAATAAGGGATTCCTTCTTTTAGAGGATGTACAGGCAGATAAAACACAGTTCCAGACACTGGTAAGGGACCAGCTTTTTTTAACCGCATCCGGGACAAAAAATGAGTATACAGATGAAAATATTATAAAAATTTCCGCCTTAAACCGGGAAAAAGAAATTGAACTGATTGCCAGAGAAATTAAAGAACTGATTATTAATGAAAAAACAGAACCACATAAAATCTGTATAGCATTTAATCTGATTTCACATTATTCACCCTTTATCCGTGATATATTTTCAGTTTACGGGATACCATACAATTTAACCGACAGGTACCCGCTTAATACATCCAAACCGGTCCTTTCAATAATAAACTTTTTGGAAATACTCGAAAATGATTTTTATTACAAAAATATTTTCAGGGCACTAAGCGGCGGTTTTGTTAAGCTTAAACAAATTAGTTTATCGAATTTGTTAAAAGCTTCTATCAACCTGAAAATTATTGCAGGTTATGGAAACTGGCGTATACGTTTACAGGATGCAATATATAAACTAACTCAAACAAATGATTATGATGATGACCCTGAATTACCGGAAAAAGATGTTTACAAAAAAGCTCTTTCAGATATTGAATTGCTGGACGAAATTCTTTCACCATTCAGCAAAAAAATGACTCTCAGACAGTTCAGGAGTAACCTGCAGGATCTCATCTATTCACTTGATATTCCAGCCGTGATGGTTAATAGTTATAGCACCGAATATGAAGAAAATATAAAAGCCGTTACAACTTTTATGGATACCATTGATGAACTATTTGAGATGTTTGAACTTGAATATGGAGAAAAAGAAAGATTTCCCCTAAAATTTTATCTGAATAATATAAGAGCGGCTGTAGCATCTGCACGTTATAATATAAAAGAAAAACCGGGATATGGAGTGCAGGTTACTACATTAAATGAAATCCGTGGTTTAAAATTCGATTACCTTTTTATATCGGGACTTACAGATGGTGATTTGCCCACCAGGTTTATGCCTGAAATATTCTTTTCAGGATCTTACGCAAAAAGTGAACAATATCATCAGGTTGAAGAGAGGTATCTTTTTTACCAGGCATTATGTTCATGGCAAAAGAAATTGTATTTAACCGTGCCCCGGCAGGATGACAGAAGAGAATTATCTGAATCAACATTTATTTCAGAGATAAATAAAGTGTTTAAGGTTAAGCAGAAAAGTTATATGGATTATTCAGGTCAAATATTTTCAAAAGAGGAGTTTGCTGTTGAACTTGGAAAATACGGAGTGGATAAAATTAACTACTATTCTGAAGGTGTTGATAGTGTAAATCCTGAGGTTTTAAGTAAAGGAATTTATGTTAGTAAATTGAGATCAGGCGGGGGTTCAAATTATTCTGAATACTCCGGTTTTATTGGCGGTACTATTGATCAGGGATTAAAGCACAGGCTTACAGAATATAAAGAAAGGCAGTTCTCAATTTCGCAGCTTGAAACCTATGCCAAATGTCCTTATAAATATTTTATTGAGAGAGTCCTTGGACTAAAACCAATAGAAGAACCAACGGAAGAAATTGAAGCTGTTGAAATGGGGCGGCTTCTTCACTTAATATTATTCGAGTTTTATAAAACGCTTAAAGAAAAAGGAATCAGGCTTCACAAATCCAGGCCAAACGATTTTGAGCGTGCCGAAGAATTGATATTCACTATTGCCAGAGATAAGATAGAAGAATCAGGTTTTTATTCTGAACTTGCCTTTTATGAAAAAGAAAAAGTACTTGGTATAAATAACAACAGGAATAACTCACTATTATATAAATTTTTATTATATGAGTTTGAAAACTCCGGTGAATTCATCCCTGAGTTTTTTGAAAAGGGCTTTGGAAATATTGATGAACCCGGAAGGGAGAATGTAAGCAATCCTGTTGTTGACTTTAAAGCAGGCGATGTTAAAGTAAGAGGAAAAATAGACAGAGTTGATGTAAACCGGCAGGAAAAAACCTTTAAAGTTCTGGATTATAAGCTAAGCGGTAAAAAGCCTTCTCCTGATGAAATCAGTTCTGCGGTATCACTTCAATTACCTTTGTACTTGTATGCTGCTGCGGAAATTATTAAACAAGAGCTTAATGAAGATTATTTTCCTGCAGGTGCCGGAATTTATTCTTTAAAATATTCAGAAGGGGATTTTGGCAGAAAAGATATAAATTTTACAAGGAAGAGAAATCTTAAAGACGAGGAAAGAAAAGAATTAACCGAAAAAGCAATTAACAATTGTATTGAAGCTATTAACAAATATGTTAATGAAATTGCCGGCGGCAAATTTAATTTATCTGAACTGCCGAATAAAGAATCGGCTGTTTGTATATACTGTGACTTTAAAGGGATATGCAGAGTACAGGAAATTAATTAATATTGTTGATTAAAATTTTCATAACGGCTAATACATATCAATGCTAATAGTTGTGAACCCCCAATCAATTTTAAATTAAGAGGTTGACTATATTTAGTTATACCCTTATTATTTATTTTAAGATATCCCCTCACTCATATCGTTTAGATAATTGACTATCGGAGGAGTAGTGTTTTGTGGGGGAGTACATGAAATTTTAAGGAGGTAAAAAGGGGAATATGCAGAAGTATTTTGATATTGAACAGAATACTTTTCTTAATAAAAAAGCATTCCATATAAGTTTAGCCGGTGGAATTTTATTTTTTATTGTCGACTTGTTCACTCCGCTGGGTATAGCAGAATGGCTGCTGTATCTAATTTTACTTATTTTTTACTGGAGATATTCTGACTTAAAGCGTGTCTATTATCTTTCCGGTTTATATATCTTTTTTATTCTTGCTGGCTTTTTATTTTCACCTTCCGGTTCTCCCATTGTTTATGAAATAGTAAATAGATTTGTTCTTATCCTTTGCCTTCTGGTTTTATCTCATTCTATTTTCAGAGAAAGAACCATAAAAAAAATTAATACTGAAATTCTGGATAGAATAAGTGACTTTTTTCTGGCACTGGATGCAGACCTCAATATTGTTTATATGAATAGTTCTTTGACCTCAAAAACTATGAGGAGGGACTTTTTTGGAAAAAATGTATTTGAAATATTCCCTTCCTTAAAAGGCACATTGTATGAGGAGAAATTATCTGAAGCTATAAGTACACAGAAACCCGTTCAGTTTAAAATGATGTCCCCCAGCTCACCATATTTGTACCAATATTCTGTTTACCCCTCTGCTAAAGGCTTATCGGTCTTTACAAAAGATATAACTGCGCTTGATAAAGCAGAAGAAAAAATAAGAGAGACTCTTAGAGAAAAAGAAATGCTCTTAAGAGAAATTCACCACAGGGTAAAAAATAATTTCCAGATTGTTTCAAGTCTGCTGGGATTATCACTAAACAATATTCAGGATGAAGGATTTAAAGAGACTGTTTCGGTATTGCAGCACCGGATAAGGGCACTTGCATTGATACATGAAAAATTATATCAGAGCGGCAGCGTTTCAACTGTAAATATTCAGTCATTTGTGGAAGATTTATTCAAGGGCTTTTATTCTGTTAGTGAGTATAGATTAGATAATCTAACTACTAACATTTCTGTTAATAATAAGATCAACCTTCAAATAAAAACTGCCATGCCTCTTGGTTTAATTATTAATGAACTTTATACTAATTCGTTAAAGCATGCCTTTGATGGTGTTAAAGACTGCAGTATAAATTTAAGTTTGAATTATACAAATGGAAATGATTCTGAGCTTCAAATGATATATCACGATAATGGAAAGGGTTTTACTGTTTTGCCAGATATAAGCAGCGCAGAAACAATGGGATTTACAATTATTTCTTCTTTCGTAGAGCAAATAAACGGAAAAATGACTGTATGTAATAAGGGAGGGGCTGAATTTAAGATTAATTTTAAAGTTCATGAATAATCAGTACTAATTTCTGGTTTTAACCCGATATGTTATTTTTTTCAATATTCGGCAGGAACCATGTTATTAACCCGATTAAAGGTAAAAAAGCGCATACCTGGTAAACAAAAATAATACTTGTTCTGTCTGCCAGTTCACCAAGAAGAGCCGACCCAATTCCGCCGATACCGAAAGCAAAACCGAAAAATAATCCTGTAATGGTTCCAATTTTACCGGGCAGAAACTCCTGGGCATAAACAAGTATTGCGGGGAATGCCGATGCCAGAATTAAACCGATGAAAACAATAAGTATTGCCGTCCAAAATAAATTTGCAAAAGGAAGAAGCAATGTGAATGGTGCTGCTCCTAAAATTGAAAACCAAATCACATATTTTCTGCCGAACCGGTCCCCGATAGGGCCTCCTATTAAAGTTCCCGCAGCAAGAGATACTAAAAGTATAAATAAATAAATCTGCGAACTCTGCACCGATACATGAAATTTTTCAATTAGGTAAAAGGTTAAATAGCTTGTCATGCTGGCTATATAAAAATACTTTGAAAAAATTAATACCAGGAGTATTCCAACAGGAATAATAACCTCTTTTTTCAGTAATCGTTCAGCTTTAAAAGCTTCGGCCGAAGAACCCGGCTTTTTTACCTGTTGAACATTTTGTCTATACCATCCGCCTACTTTGTAAAGAACTATGATGGCTAACAAAGCGATAAATGAAAACCATATAATATTAGATTTCCCGTAAGGGACAATTATAAGGGCTGCTAACAGGGGTCCCAATGAACTTCCTGCATTTCCACCAACCTGGAAGATAGATTGAGCAGTGCCTCTTTTACCACCTGAGGCTAGATAAGCTACACGCGAAGCTTCCGGGTGAAAAACAGAGGAGCCTACGCCAATTAGAGCTACAGAACTCAATATCATGGCATAGCTGAATGAAAAAGAGAGAAGCACCAGGCCGCATAATGTAAATCCCATGCCGGTTGCAAGTGAATATGGTTTTGGTTTCTTATCTGTATAAAAGCCTACTACCGGCTGAAATATTGATGCTGAAAGCTGGAACGTGAGTGTAATTAATCCAACCTGTGCAAAACTTAACTTGAATGAGTCTTTAATAAGCGGATAAATAGCCGGTATCACAGATTGTAAAGTATCATTCATCATATGAGAAAAGCTGATTGCAAAAATTATGGGGTATACTGTTTTCTGAATTGTACCTTTTATCCCCACTGTCTGCTGGTCTGCTGAAGAAGTATCCATAATAAATTGAACAGTGTAAAAAAATAATTTGATGGGCAAATTAAGTTAAAATGAAAATAAAACGAAATTTATGAATGCCGGGTATATTGTTTGTAAAGAAAAAGAAAAACCTGTTGCCGATATTCTGTTTACATTCTTGACAACATCTTTTAATTTTTTTAATTTGGGACTGCCACTGTCACGAGTTCCCGGGACTGTGGCAATTTTTTTTATAGTCCAACAACAATTGTGAGTGTTTAATATGTCCGAAGCAAATTTTGTTTATCTTACCAAGGAAAGACTTGTAGAACTTGAAAAAGAACTGCAGGAGTTAAAAACAAGCGGCAGAAAAGAAATTGCAGCAAAAATAGCTGAAGCCAGAGCACACGGGGATCTTTCTGAAAATGCTGAATATGATGCAGCTAAAGAAGAACAGGGCTTGTTTGAATTAAGGATAAGCAAACTGGAAAATGTTTTATCGAGGGCAAGGATAATTGATACTTCGCAGTTTCCCGAAGACCAGGCACACATTCTTTCGAAGGTTTATATACGTAATACGCAAAATAAAAAAGAATTTGAGTATATTTTGGTTTCACCGGAAGAAGCAGACTTCCAGGCGGGTAAAATTTCTGTAACTTCTCCATCCGCAGCTTATGCACTTGCAAATGCAGTTCAATCAAAAGAGGACAGAAACATTATTTTCGATTTGGCGAGTGGTGGATTTAATTCTACCGTGCGTTTGGCAAAAAGTTCGAGTACAATGTGGCATCCTATTTTTCAACAAAATCGCAATTACGTTGTTGAATCGCTTGATGTTTATATAAAACACCTGAAGGAATTTCGCGATTGTTTACACGATAAACAGGATGATAAACTTCACGATTTAATTGTAAGTGCAAATAAAATCAGGGGAATACTTGAGGGAGAAAATCCTCATCTGGTAAAAAATGAAGAAAGAATTGTAAAACTTTATACAAAATAATCATGACTTTGAAACTTGAAATTAATCCGATAAAAACATGGTTGCCAAAATTGGATAATCCACTGCTTATTTCTGGTCCATGTAGCCTTGAATCGGAAAAACAGGCGCTTGACACTGCAAAATTACTGGCCAAAGATAAACGGGTATTTGTATATCGCGGTGGCGTTTGGAAACCACGTACCCGCCCCGGTTCTTTTGAAGGAGTTGGTTCAATTGGTTTAAAATGGTTACAACTGGTGAAACAGGAAACCGGATTACCTGTAGGTACCGAAGTAGCAAATGCACAGCACACAGAGGAAGCATTGAAAGCCGGGTTAGACGTGCTTTGGATTGGTGCCCGCTCAACTGCC
>JAWOJF010000055.1:0-7431 GCA_046481785.1 Ignavibacteriaceae bacterium
CTTACAGGGCGTGTGCAGGGGGCACAGCCAATGCTAATAAAACCTTTATCATGCAGATTATTATAAGGGACATTATGCTTCTTAATAAACTGCTTAACATCAGATGTTGACCAGTTAAGCAGAGGATGATATTTTATTACTCCATGCGGCTCATCCCATTCAAGCATTTCCATTCCCAGCCTGTTCTGCGAATGTTCGGCGCGTATGCCCGTTATCCAGCATTCCATTCCTTTAAGCGCCCTGTTCAAAGGTTCTACTTTCCTTATAAAACAGCATTCCCTCCTGTTGTCTACAGATTCATAAAAACTAAACGGGCCTTTTTCATTTACAAGGTTTTCAACGCCTGCGGTTTGCGGAAAATATATTTGAATTTTTTTATCGTAAAACTCATTCGTCTTATATAGTGTAGAATATGTCTCGGGAAACAGTCTGCCGGTATCAATAGTAAATATCTTTACCGGTATATTATTTGAATAAATGATATGAGTAATTATCTGATCTTCCAAACCAAGGCTTGAAGAGAATACAATTTTATCTTTAAATCTTTCTGAAAGGATTGAGAGTGATTCCTCAATACTTTTATCTTTAATAAGTGTATTTGCTTCGTTCAATAAATTTATATTCATAATATATTTTATCCCGGTGGAACTCTGTGGCTTCTCTGTGCCACTTAAAAACAATTACACGGAGAGCCACAGAAAATACACAGAGTTTATTTTCTATTTTTCTTCAAGTACGTATTTACCATTTTTATGTAATTTAGATTTTTCCAGCGCCTGTAAAATGTCTTCTTTTATATCATCCAGGTTTTCAAGTCCAACAGAGATACGAATTAAACCGGGAGTAATACCTACAGCAAGCCTCTCTTCATCAGTAAGTTTTGAATGTGTTGTTGATGAAGGGTGGGTGGCAATTGTCCTGGTATCTCCAAGGTTAGCGCTTTTAGAAGCCATTTTAAGATTATCAATAAATTTTTTCGCCCTTTCAAATCCGCCTTTAACAGAAAAGGCAACAATACCGCCGCCAAGCTTCATTTGTTTTTTAGCTAACTCAAATTGAGGATGGGATGGCAGGAAAGGATATTTTACAAATTCAATTTCATCATTGGTGTCCAGTTCCTTTGCAAGCTTAAAAGCATTATCAGAATGTTTTTCCATTCTAAGGGATAGTGTTTCCAGGCTTTTTGAAAGAAGCCATGCATTAAAAGGAGATAGTGCAGGCCCTGTATGCCTTGCAAAGAATTGAACTTCCTGAATCAATTCTTTTTTACCGACTATAACGCCCCCCAGCACCCTTCCCTGCCCGTCAATATATTTTGTAGCCGAATGAATTATGAGATCGGCGCCGTAATCTGCGGGAGTCTGCAATACTGGAGTAGCAAAACAGTTATCCACACTAAGCAGCAGATTGTGCCTGGTTTTAAATTTACCAAGCCATTCAAGATCAATCAGATCAAGTCCGGGATTAGAGGGTGTTTCAACAAAAATCATTTTAGAATTTGGAGTAACTGCATTCTCCCAGCTTTCCGGTTTATCACCATCAACATAAGTATAGGTTATACCCCACTTTGCAAGTATTTTAGTTAACAGTTGATGGGTAGAGCCGAATAATGCCCTTGAAGCAATAATATGGTCGCCTGATTTAAGCAGTGCACCGAACCCAGCAAACACAGCCGCCATTCCGGTTGCAAAAGCAGCACCGGCTTCAGCACCTTCAAGTTCGCACATCTTTTGAATAAATTCACTTACATTAGGATTTGAAAAACGTGAGTATATATTACCTTCAATTTCATCTGCAAATAATGCTCTCCCCTGTTCCGTATCTTCAAATACAAAACTGGAGGTTAAGTAAAGCGGAACGGAGTGTTCTCTGTATTGAGTCCTTTCCGCCTGTGTACGAATAGAAGTTGTTTCTTTGTTTTTCATTTACCTTCTTTTATGCCTTTTCTTAATCTTAATCGTACCCGGATTCCGATTACGAGTTAAAACATTGTTATCACAATCCTCAAACTTACAATTACAACTAAAATACCGACAGTTATCATCATTGTTCTGACAGGCAGTTTACCTGCCATTTTTGCTGCAATGGGTGCCGCAATAATTCCTCCGAGAATTAATCCGGCAATTATCTGCCAGTGAGTAATTCCAAGGAA
This sequence comes from Ignavibacteriaceae bacterium, assembly GCA_046481785.1. Taxonomy (GTDB): domain Bacteria; phylum Bacteroidota; class Ignavibacteria; order Ignavibacteriales; family Ignavibacteriaceae; genus JAWOJF01. The sequence goes on from JAWOJF010000055.1 coordinate 2,153, forward strand.
TGTTATAAAAGCAGCAGAGCTTGCCAATGCAACAAAAAATTCAGCGAGGTTAACAGAGCCGATAGTAATTAAGGGATTTTTTCCTTTAGCAATTAATGTAGAAGAAACAATCGGGCCCCATCCTCCTCCGCCGACAGAATCTAAAAATCCGCCTGCACCGGCAAGTGGTGTAATATGTTTAATTTCTTTTTTCTCTTTTTTATTTCTTACAGCTTTAAGAATAATTATAACACCAAGTGTAAGTGTATATGTGGCAATAACCGGTTTAATTAAAAAGTCATAATCGGCTAATGAAGAAAGTACATATGCACCTAAAATTGCGCCCAGGATTCCGGGAAGTAAAAGTTGTTTAAAAAGTTTTTTACTTACATTTCCAAATTTCCAGTGCATTATTCCCGATGCACCGCTTGTAAAAACCTCGGAAGCATGTACACTTGCACTTGCCGCTGCGGGCGGGATACCAAGAGTTAATAAAAATGTTGTTGCGCTTACTCCGTATGCCATACCAAGAACACCGTCAATCATCTGCGCTATAAATCCGGCAAGCAGATACCAGTGAAAATTGGAATCGGTTGAATAATAAAATTTAGCAAGCGTATCCTGAAGAAAATCAAAAGGAATAAGAGGAAACAATAAATAAGCTGAAACCATAATAACTGCAACAGTAGTATACACAGCTATAAAAGCTGAATCAGACTTTTTTGCTTCCGCCCCTTTATAAGTCTGTTCAGGGTTTTCGGCTAATATGGAGGTAATTTTATTAAGCTCTTTTACTTTATTAGAGAAACTGCCGTTTAACCTGCCTCTTATCTTTACAAGATTATCAAGCACAGTTTCCATCTCATCCGGTATAGCGTTGTTAAGAATCTCTTTTAATCTTTTTGCTATGGTCGGAGATTTTCCGTTAGTTGATATAGCAAGTTTAATGCTTCCTTTCTGAACAACTGAGCTTAAATAAAAATCGCACAGGCCGGGGGTATCGGCAACATTAGCCAGCACCTTTTTTATTTTTGCTTCTTCTTTAATTACACGGTTTAATTCTTTATCGTTAGTAGCAGCAATTACTATATCTTTATCATCAAGGTCATCGGAAAGAAAAACCCGGTTAAACAATCTAACGTTGGGATATTGCTGAGCCAGTAGTATAATTTCGTCTTTAATAGATGGGGCTATTAATGTAACATTTGCAGCGGGACTGTTATTAAGAACTGCACTTATTTTCTCAAGGCCTACCGCACCGCCGCCAACAATTAATGTATTAAGCTCTTCCAGTTTAAGGAATACCGGAAAAAGCCTGTTGGTATCGGTCTGATTATCTGTTTTTTGCGGTTCTGCCGCTAAAGTTTTTAATTGCATTTTATCTTATTAGTAACGGTCAGTAGTTTCTGTTTATTAATTCATAGTTAAATACTAACTCAGCCTCCGGATGAAGCTTAACTACATCGCCAATTATTATTACTGCAGGCGAGCCTAAGTTTTTATTCTTAACTACATCTACAATATTATCAACAGTAGCAATCCCGATTTTTTCACCGGGTAAAGAGCCGCTTTCTATAACCGCCGCCGCAGTATTGTTTTTACCTGCCTTTATAAAAATTTCGGTAATTTCTTTCAGCTTAGACACGCCCATTAATATTACAACCGTTGCATCTGACTGAGCCGCTTTATAAATATCCTCAGACAATTCTCCGTTTGATGTTGTTGCTGTAATTACCCAAAAGCTTTCCGATACTCCTCTTTTGGTTAATGGAATATGCTGAAGTTCAGGGACGGCAATTGCGCTTGAAATACCGGGAATAACATTAACTTTAATGTTGAATACTTCAGCAAATGTAAGCTCCTCATGCCCTCTGCCGAATACAAAAGGATCGCCTCCTTTTAAACGCACTACATGTCCGTAACTTAATGCATAACCAACAATCATCTGGTTAATTTCCTGCTGTGAATAAGCATGGTTAGCTGCTTTTTTGCCGACAAATATTTTTTTAGCTCTTTGCGGAGCGTACTTAAGCAAATCGATATTTACAAGAGCATCATACAGTATTACATCTGCTTCTGCTATTGCATTAACTGCCTTTAGTGTAATCAGTTCAGGATCACCGGGCCCGGCGCCTACTAAACTTATTCTTGGTACTATTTTATTTTTTGTATCCATAAATTATCCGTTTGCTGTTAGTTGATCTATACAGAAGTCATTCAGTTGTCATTCAATAGTCATGAATTGTTTTACGATGAATGACCTAATGACTACTTAATGACTATCAATGACCACTATTTTAATGACTATCAATGACCGTCTTCTCCCGGGCTTGCCCTTCTCTAAACATTTTTGCTGCCTTATTAAATGATTTAGCCTGTTGGTAATATTTTTCGGCAAATTCTTTACCGGGTTCATTCTGGTTTATCTGCATGACAAGTGATTTAAAATCTGTAAATGCATCAGCAAGTCCGGAATCACTCTGCCAGAAGATACCTTCGCCTGTATAATATTTATCAAAATCATTAATAATTCCGTTTTGGGTATTACAGCTTATATCTTTAAATAACAGAAGAGCCTTTGCAGTACTAATTAATGATGAGTAGCTGTGATAAATGGAATCGGCATAAGAACTATTAATTAATGACTCATTTGCCCAGTTAAGTTTTTCTTCAGCTTCAAGCAGAAGGGTAGCAATAAGGTCAATAATTACGCCGGCACATTCTCCCACACCTACAGCCGTATCAAATTCTTCCTGGTGTCCCCAGTCTATATATTCTGATGCCTGCACATTTGAAAGATCTGTCAAAGGTCTTAAAAGAAGATAGAAATAATTTTTCCCTTTGCGGTCATAATAACTATTAAAATATTCACCGTCAGCCGAGTTCTGCTCATAATCATTAAGAATTAATCTTAAAGCATTGGGGACACGTTTACTTGGAATTTTAATTACTCTTTCGGAAAACCTGCCGGCACCATCTCCTATAGTACCGCCGCCGAGCATAAGCTGCAGCGCGGGAATGACCTTTCCGCCGTGTTTAACAGAACTTCCGTGAAAACCAATATTAGCAAGCCCATGCTGGCCGCATGAATTCATACATCCGCTTATTTTAATTTTAATATCATTATTGTATATCAGGTCAGGGTATTCCTGCTTCATCACTCTTTCCAGTTCAACCGAAACAGAAGTACTATCGGAAATGCCAAGGTTGCATGTATCTGTACCAGGGCATGCAGTAATATCAATTGTGCTGTCAAAGCCGGCATCGCCAAGGCCCAAGGATTTTAATTCATTATAGAAGAGCGGGAGGGCATCCTTCTTTATATATTTTAATATAAATCCCTGGTTAACAGTAATTCGTATATCATCAGCAGCATAATTATTTACCAGTGCAGCAAGTTTCCTTGCGGTATTAGTACTTAAATTACCAAGAAGCACTTTTACGCGTACTGCAAAAAAATTCTTCTGCTTTTGTTCAAATACGTTTGTTTTAAACCATTTATTATAATCTTCTTCGCTGGCAATTTGAGGCGTATTTAATTCAGTATAAGCAGGCAGAGCAGGTTCCGGAATTGTATCTCTGTTTATCTTATAAGTTTTTTCTTTTAAGGCAAGCCGTTCTTCTTCAACAAGTTTCAGGAATTCATTAAAACCAATTTTATTAATCAGGAATTTAAGCCTGGCTTTATTCCTGTTTGTTCTTTCGCCGTACCTGTCAAAAACCCGTACTACACTTTCAATAAAAGGTATAACTAAATCCTCATGCAGAAATTCATATGCTAACTCTGCATGATTAGGCTGGGCTCCCAAACCACCCCCTACAAACACTTTAAAGCCGCGTACTTCTTTTCCTTCTTCATAGCGTACTTTAGGAATAAATCCTGCATCATGTATATATGCATAGGCTGTATCCTCATCACCGGATGAAAAAGAAATTTTGAATTTTCTTCCAAGCTCCTGGCATATGGGATTCCTGACAAAAAATTTAAACGTTTCCTGAGCATAAGGGGAAACATCAAATGGTTCATTTGGATCAATACCGGAAATTGAAGATGCGGTAACATTACGGACAGTGTTACCGCATGCTTCGCGGAGAGTAATGTCATCTTCAGCTAATCTCGCCCATAGTTCAGGGGTCCTGTCGAGGCTTACAAAATGAATCTGGATATCCTGCCGGGTTGTTAAATGAAGCATCCCTGTGGAATATTCATCGGAGACCTCGCAAATTTTAAGTAATTGTTTAGATGTAATCCTTCCAAATGGAAGTTTAATTCTGATCATCTGCACACCCGGCTGTCTCTGCCCGTAAACCCCGCGAGCAAGGCGCAGGCTTCTGAATTTTTCATCATCAATTACACCTTCGCGGTATAACCTGATTTTTTTCTCGAGATCAATTATCTCTTTCTGAACAACCGGGTTTTCTAATTCTGTCCTAAAACTTAGCATATGAAATTGTTTCCTTTTGTTTTCCTTGTACTTCTTACTCTTAATCTTGCTCTTAATCTTACCCGGACTCAATAACTCTCACTCTAATTAAAGTACCTGTTTCATGAAGTAAGATTAAAAACCAGGAGCAAAAAAAAAGCCTTTCCATTTCCGGAAAGGCTTTAAATGATATACCAATGCTTATATATCACCGGGGGCCTGATCCGGTATAAAATTTATAACACATACATGCACAGCATGCAAAACAGCGATTCTTAAGAAAACTTTTATTCATATCCTTTTGAGATAATACCAAAAAAAAAGGGTCTTTCAATTTTTTGTTGAAAGACCCTTTACTAAACTTTCTATTATACTTTATTTATATAAGGCCTTCAACATACTAAACAGCACATACAGCAGCAGCACATCTGGTTTAGTATATTGGTTTTTCCTTGCATTATATAAATAATTGTTTGATTGAAATACTTGCTGCTAAAATAATATTTAATTTTTCTAAAGCAAGCATTTTTTTTACGAATGAATCATTAATCACCAGTTTTTATTGACTACCGGCATAAATCTTATTGTTAGTTGCATAAATATGGGAGCTCCCGGGCAAAAGATGACATCTTTTTAAAGAGATGTCATCTTTTCTTAAAGTCAACAATGACTGTTTATTGAACTTCATTTGATGAAAGTTTGGTACCCGGAACCTTATATATAACAATAAGTTAGAGATATTTTAGCAACACTTTTTGAGTATTAAATCCGGAATGACAACACCCATTATTCATACTTCAATGTGTTCACAGGGTTAGTTCTGGCAGTTTTTACTGCCTGGTAAAAAATAGTTATTAGTGCAATAAGAACCGATAA
>JAWOJF010000059.1:0-3706 GCA_046481785.1 Ignavibacteriaceae bacterium
CCAGTATGTCTAAGTCACCGACAGAAGTTAAGTTTGCAAGGCCGTTAAGGTTTGCAATGGAAGTATTTACAATCCTTATGCTTGCGGCGGATGTAAGAGCTAACAGTCCGTTGATGTTAGTGATTTTTTGATCTTCCACCCCTTCATATATACAAAGATGTCCATTAACAGAGGCGTAACTAAAAGTATCAATCTGTGCCTGGGTGGTAAGGTAAAGATCGCCGTTGTACTCATTTTGCTGTGCACATCGTCCATTTGAGAAATCTTCCTCTGTAGGATTATAAGCATTATCATCAATAAGTAAAGTATAATACTCTCCAGAATAAGCTAAGCCGGTAAGGCCGCAAAAGTCTGTAAGTGAAGCATTATTTGCAACGTAGGCATACGCAAGAAAAGAAGTAGTAGTACTATTTGACAATCCATCAAGGTTTGTGAGGGAATCGTTAAATATTAGAAACAACAGATTTTCTTCCATCTCAACTGATGCTCCCAGAGAAGTAAGATTAGATAAAGCATCTATATTTTTGAGAGACGGATTTTCCCTGATATTTAAAAGTCCTGTTATAGTTGTTAAATTATTCAAACCATCAAGATCAGGAAGAGTAACCCCCCATATTATAAGGTCACCATTAACTGTGGTAAGATTTGATAATCCGCTTATATCAGTTAGGAAAGGATTAGAAATGGTTAAACTTCCATTCACTGTAGTAAGGTTTGCCAGGTCATCCAGATTTGTAAGGGAAGCGTTATAGCCAATCCTTAATTTTGTTACAGAGTTCAAGTGAGATAGTCCGTTAAGATTTGTCAGGGCGGAGTTATCACGAATATCAAGAAGACCAAAATATGACAAGTTGGAAAATCCATCAATGTTTGTTAAAGCAGGATTATTTACGAGTAGAATGAACCCATTTACATTTAAGAGCCCGGAAAATCCGTCTATGTTTGTCAGACTGTTATTCTTTGAAATTTCAACGCCTGCATCAATTTCAGAGATATTTGCCAGACCGTCAATATTGGTTAATGCATCATTTGAATAAATGGTTAATGATGGTATGAACATATTATAATTTCCGCCGCTAATAAATGTAAGCCCGGATAACCCGTCTATATTAGTAAGAGCATCATTATTTGCAATTCTTAAACCGCCGTCAAATGATCCGCCTAAATAAGTAAGATTAGACAAGCCGTCAATATTTGTTAAAGCAGGGTTATCCTCTATAGATAATAATGACCCTATTGAATCCAGACCGGCTAATCCGTCAATGTTTGTTAGTCCATTATTTTTTGATATTCCAACATAACTACCAACGGCAGATAAATTAGCTAATGAATTAAGATTAATAACAGAGTGATTTTGTGAGAAAATAAGATGGTCCAAATATGTTATGGCGGATAAACTGCTAATATCAGTAAGAACAGGATTAAACTGAATAAACAAACCGCCGGCAGAAACAAGATTGTTTAAACCGTCTAAAGAGGTTAAGGCACTGTTGTTAAAAATGGTAAGCCTGGATCCAACAGAAGTAAGGCTGGATAGACCATTGAGATTCAGCAATGCGGTATTCCCCTCGGAACTTCGGCCAATACTTAGCTCACCCCCAACAGAGACAAGCTCTGAGAGCCCGTTAAGATTTGTTATATTGCCAGGAACTTGTTCCTGGATATAAAGGTAGCCTGTTACCTCTGTATAATTAAATGCATCAATTTCTGCCTGGCTTGTAAGAGTTAAATCCCCGTTAAAAACCTGTGCATTTGCACTTTCGGCAAGAAACGAAAAACTTATAAGTACGAACAAAAACATAGTAACCGAAATCTTTTTCATATGTTAATCCTTTTTTAATAATTATAATTTGTACCGTTTGAATAAAATGCGCACTCTCTGCTAACCCGGTAAGCCTGAGCCGCGGGTTGATTAAAAATGCATAAATTCCTTCTCGGGAATTAAAGACGAAGGCTTTTGCCTGAAGAGAGTATAAAACAGATTGGGATATCAGGTGATTTAGCTTTACAGGGATAGGTTGTGTTGTAAGTATTTTTCATAGGTTACTCCTTTGGTTATCATCTATATATCATCCTTTACATCTGCGGACAATATAAAATAATGTAAAAGAAAATTTTGTGAGGAGTAAAGCATGCATCAGCTATTGGTATTTGTCTTATACATGTTGTGTTTTCAGCTATTTGGTTGTTTGGCTTTTATGACTAAAGATTCAGCTAACTACTCCAAATGTAGAGGCTGGAATTCACTAACAGGGGGGGACTTAATCCTTGCATATTGCCGGAAATAGTGTTAAATTAATAGACACTTTTCGCCCTCTTTAGGGCGATTTTTGTTTCTATGAATTTTTTAGAAGAAAAGATTATAAATATTACCCGCGAAACTGTTGAAAAGAACGGTTTCTTTTTAGTTGACCTTATAATCAGAGGTACGCCTAAAAGTAAAGTAATTGAAGTCTATATTGACAGTGAAGGTAATGTTTCTGCCGAAGATTGTGCTTTGATCAGCAGAGAAATAAATTCGCAGTTGGAAGGAATAATTGAATTTTCTTACCGTCTTGATGTTTCATCTCCGGGAGTAGAAAGGCCGCTAAAATTTTTTAAGCAGTACCCCAAAAACTTAAACAGAAAATTTGAATTATCTTATATTGAAAACGGCGAAACTAAAAGGCTGGCTGGAAAGTTAATTGCAGCAGATAACGAAGAATTAACCTTTTTATTAAATAATCAGGATCAAAAAAAAATTAATTTTAATAATATTAAAAAAGCTAAAGTACTTATTAGTTTTTCTTAGCGGAGGAACAAAAGAATGAACTTCGATATAGTTGAATCATTTGCTCAAATGGTGCGGGACAAAGGAATAGATAAAGATGTACTTGCGGGTATTCTTGAAGAAATATTCGGATTGCTTGTAAGAAAGAAATACGGAGAGGAAGCAAAGTATGATGTTGTGGTTAATATGGACAGAGGCGACATCGAAATATTCCTTGAAAGAGAAATAGTTGAGACCGTTGAAGATTCCAATACCCAGATCAGTATTGAAGAAGTTAACAGGAAAGGTAATCCTGATGAACTTGAAGTGGGTGAAGATTATGTGGAAAAGATAGAACTTGCTTCGCTTGGAAGAAGATTAATTACACTTGCAAAACAAAGTCTTAACCAAAAAATCCGGGAAATTGAAAAGGATATAATATATAATGAGTATAAAGAACTTCTCGGAGAAATAGTAGTTGGTGATATTTACCAGATCAGGAAAAATGATATACTCGTAAACCATAACAAAAATGAATTGCTGCTCCCACGCCATGAACAAATACCCTATGAAAGATATAAAAAGGGGGAGACAGTCCGTGCAATTGTAAAAGAGGTAAAAAAGGGGAACAGCGGCCCGTTAATAATTATCTCAAGAGCGGATAATATGTTCTTAAGAAGATTATTTGAAATTGAAATACCTGAACACCGCCGGGGGCTCCCGCCGGTGTCACGGTTTTTGCCAACGCGAGAATAAAGTAATAACCGCTTAACCCTGCATCGCACCACGAGTGCAAAAACACGCGACACCGCGACTCTGCGCCAACACCCCATACCGCCGAACGTTAGGTACAATAGCGGCCACATGATATTTAACGGGTTGGGTGCTCTAATCATAAAATTGGGGGGCCAACATTCCCTCTCGCTGCGAAGAGACTCGCCAACCCGCCGTAACCTA
>JAWOJF010000191.1:0-12206 GCA_046481785.1 Ignavibacteriaceae bacterium
ATAAAACTTTACTTAAAAAGAATGAATTGTTTTTAGAGAAAGATATATAAAAAACAGAGCTGTCCAAAATATTTATGATTTATACAGCAAATCTTTCCAGTGGTTCTATATATCTTTATTTTATACAGTTTTAATTTTTGAGGTATTATGGCACCGGATCAAAGAGATAAGAGGGGAACATCACCCGGAACTTTAATTTTTACCGGGAAGCAAAAAATTGACCGGGCTAAAATTATTGTTTTTGACTATGATGTAAATTCATTTAGTGAAAAAGAGGTACAATCCCCGGAAGAACTCACTTTTTTTAAGGACAGTAATAAAGTAAGCTGGCTTAATGTAACAGGGCTTCATGATTTAAAAATTATGGAGCGGATAGGCGATGTTTTTAATCTTCATCCACTGGTAATGGAGGATATATTAAACGTTGAACATTCACCCAAGGTTGAAAATTATGATGAATATCTTTTTCTTATAGCCAAAATGATCGATCTTAATTCAGTACAGGCGTTAAATATTGAACAGGTAAGTTTTGTTCTCGGCAAAAACTATCTTATCACCTTCCAGGAAGATGATGAGGATGTTTTTAACTTTATAAGAGAAAGAATAAGGCAAAATATCGGCAGGGTAAGGAAATTCGGAGCCGACTATCTTATGTACCGCCTGCTTGATTCCATAGTTGATAATTATTTTACTATACTGGATAATTTTGACGACAGGATTGAAAGATTAGAGGATAAATTAATTGAAACTCCGGAAAAAACTTCTATTTCCTCAATACATATTCTGCGTAAGGAGGTTTCAAAATTAAGGCGGGCGGTATTTCCTTTGCGTGATACAATCTACGCACTTGAAAAAGAAAGAGATGTATTCATAAAAAAGAACACTTATTTTTTCTTACGCGACCTCTCAGACCATTTAAAACACTTTATCGATTCTGTTGAAGGCTACCGTGAAACTATGAACGGTATTATGGATGTCTATCTTTCAAATGCCAGTCATAAAATGAACGAAGTTATAAAACTGCTTACAATAATTTCATCTATATTTATACCGCTTACATTTATTGTGGGAATTTACGGTATGAACTTTAAAACCGAAATAAGCTGGTGGAACATGCCTGAACTCTCATGGCAATATGGATATCCCGCCATTATGATATTTATGCTCCTTTTGGCAGGAGGATTGATCTATATATTTAAAAGGAAAAAATGGTTCTAAAAAAAGTTGTTTCCTTTAAAAAACAAACCCCCTATGGAGTATAGGGGGTTTTAAGGAGGCAGTTTTGAGTTTACTTAACCACTAACCACTAACCAATTCACAAAAGTTACTTACTTGCAGCAAGGCTGTTTCCCAACTGATCAGAAATCTGTTTGAACAGATATTCTCTGTCATATACCTGCTGTTTGGGTTCGATGTCAAAGCGCTCGCTAAAGTTTAAATATATACTAGCAAGGTGAGCTTTGTATCTTAACGCAGGATCGTTGCTTTCTTCAGCTATGTCATTCAGTTTATTAACAAATAATGAATAATTTTCTGTAGGATAATATTTCTTAAGAAGAATTACATTATATATTGTTGATTCAACTATTCCCGGGTACTGACTCTCTAATGAGGGTGGGAATACTTTAAATGCTCTCTGAACGATATCTTTTTTGTGTACATTGCTGCTGCCCTGTGCATAAATACCAACTGAGAATACAACCAATGCGTATATTATAGTTAAAAATATTGTATGTGCGATTTTCATTGTCAACTCCTTTTTTTTGTTGTCCTTTTCCGAACTCCCTTATTGTATTTCAAACGGCATACCAAACTAATTTCGCTAAAAAAACCCTGTTTTTAATAAGTAATGTAGGTTGTTAACAATTCCTTAATATATAAAGGGGTGCCACAAAAATTCCTTATTTTATTAGGGAAGTCCGTAACTTATTGTATTGAAAAGAGTTAGAGGGAAATTCAAATAGTGGCACAATGCAAAAAAGTGGCAGGGGTTAATAAAAGCGCACGCTTATTTTAAGGTATACAGTACATTTATCAAATTTTATTGATTTAATTTATTTAAACATAAACTTATGCTATAAACACTGGAACCGGATGGCTGGCCTTAGTTCTCATCATCTGCGCGTCTAAGCCGGTTATTTAATGCTCTTCGTGAAATTCCCAACAGCTCAGCAGCTATGGTTTGATTTCCTCTTGCTCTTTTTAAAGCTTCTTCAATCAGAGAGTCTTCTGTTTCTTTTAGTGTTGGAAATCTTCCGGGGAAAGTAATAAGACCTTCAATATGATCTGAAGGGCCTGAGCTGCTTCTGGAATTTGTATCCTGGTTGGAATCGGCAATTCTCTTCCTAACTGTTTCCAGAGATAATACACCCGACTTATGAAGGCTGATAGCATCAAAAATTAATCCTTCAAGTTCCCGGATATTACCGGGGAAAGAATAATTACTTAATATAGTATAAAGTTCTTTTGGTACAGCGGGCCTTTTTTTGCCAAGCTGATCTGCCGCTATGGAAATAAAATGATCAATTAAGTAGGGGAGATCGGTTTTTCTTTCCCGTAAGGGAGGAATAGTTATCTGGTGCGATTTTAATCTGTAGTATAAATCCTGCCTGAAAGTATTATTAGCCTGCATTGCTTTAATATCCCTGTGAGTAGCAACTATTATCCTGGCATTAGATAATTTTGCTACATCAGAACCAAGCGGGTAGTATTGACCATCCTGTAAAAGGCGGAGCAGCTTTACCTGGGATTCAATACTTAAGTCGCCGATCTCATCAAGGAATAAAGTACCGTTTTCAGCTTTTTCAATTAAACCTTTCCTTTCAGTTTCAGCGCCTGTAAAGGCACCTTTTTTATGGCCGAACAAAGTATCAGAGAAAAAATTATCATCAACACCGGCAACGTTAACCGGAACAAGATCTCCTTTCCTTCCGCTCACATTATGAACTGCTTTGGCAAATAGCTCCTTACCTGCACCTGTTTCGCCGGTTATTAATACAGGTAATGATGTTTTAGCAATGGCTTCAATGTACCTGAAAATTGAAACTATAGTGTTGCTGTGCGTAACTATTTCATTAAAAGCTTCGGGGTTTTCAAGATTTGTACGGAGCAGAGACTGCTTGAGCATTTCATTTTCGCTGCGTATTTCGGTAAGCTCAAGTCCCCGCTTTATAGAAGAAACAAGCCGTGTATCATCCACCGGTTTAACAATATAATCAAAAGCTCCCTCTCTCATGCAAAACACTGCACTGTCAACATCGTTTATTGCAGTAATTACAATAACCGGAATTCCGGGGTAGGCTGTTACTATTGCAGGAAGAAGATCGAGCCCTGAAAGGTGAGGCATATTAATATCAAGTACAACAAGTGAATATGGCTTTTGCTCAAGAAGGTCCATTACCCTGCTGCTGTCTTTGCACGTTTCAATATTTTTAATGCCGTTTGATGAGAGTGTAAGCTCGGCGCTTAACAAAAAATGCTCTTCATCATCTACAAGCAGTATAGGATTATCAGGGGTAATTTTAGGATTCATAAATTTCTCATCTGTCAAATAAAATATTTCTTAATAAACAGGGGTATTGGCTTTATATAATGGTAATTCTAATCCTGTCCGCTCTTTTCATTTTCCATTGCAGGAAAAGATACCCGTGCCGTGGTTCCTCTGCCGGGTTCACTTTTTAACAAAAGTGCTCCGCCGTGGCTTTTAACAATGCTGTCTGAAACCGATAACCCCAACCCTGTTCCCCCCATATTCCTTTTAGTGGTAAAAAAAGGATCCATTATATATTTCAGATCATCTTCTTTAATACCTATTCCCTGGTCTTCAACTCTTACCCTTACTCTTTTTCTTTCTGCATTATAATAAGTAAGGACTTTTATTCCTGCCGATTTATCTCCAAGCGACTGGCATGCATTTGTAATTAAATTTATTACTACTTGTTCAAGCTGCTGTGCATTTCCTTTTATCGGGGGAAGGTTTTTGCCATATTCAACCTGAAAATTATTAGTTGATTTCTGTATAAGGTTATTCGTTATTAAAATAGCCATTTCAACAACCTTATTTATGTCAACACTTTCATTAAGTTTACCGCTGTCCCATCTTGCATATTCAGTTAAACTTTTTGTAATCATCTGTATTCTTTCAGAACCCCTTAAAATGCCGTCAATAGATTGCAGAATTTTTTCTTTAGATCTGCTGTATGACATTCCTGCAAGAACAAAATCTCCGTTTTCCGAATAATACTCATCAAGTATTGGTTTTATATCTTTCCAGATTTTTGAAAAAAGCTGGATGTTAAGCAGTATAAAATTATTGGGATTATTTACTTCATGCGCAATACCGGATACCAGAATACCGAGAGATGCCATTTTATCAGCTTGTTTTAACTGGCGGTTCCGTATTATTGCTGCAGCCTCAGCTCTTTTAAGTTCGGTGATGTCATTTATCAGTCCATCATACGCAACAGGATTGCCGTACTGATCCTTGGTAACAACAATCTTATTCTTAACCCATCTTACAGAGCCATCCCTGTGAACAATCCTGTGCTCAATAGGGTCTACCTCCCTGCCGGCAAGTGCAAGCCCGGCCTGCTCAAGAACTTTCTGCTGATCTTTTAGGTGTACCATCCGGTACCAAAGATCCGGATCTTGCTGGTAGTCTTCTGAAGTATACCCGGTTACAGCAACACATCCGGGGCCGTGAATAGTCTCAGTTGCAACACCGTCTTTTATCATTACTGTGTAAATATAGTCAGTAAGATAATTAATTAAATTCTGATACCTGTTTGAAATATCCATGCTCATGAGGGAATTTTAAAATATTATGCAAAAATAAGAAAAAGAGAGAACAATTTAGCTTTTTAGAAATGCTTTTGTATGATCCAGAAACTTACTATTTTTGGATAAACGGTAAATTCCCTTCGTTGTTAACAATTATTTAACATTATTAATTATTTGAACGGTTTGACAATGAACTTTCATATCGATACATTTCGATATATGAATACCAAGACAGTTGATGACAGCATTGTTAAAATAGCAAAGGCGCTTTCAGATAAGACACGAATTTTAATTCTTAAAGAAATAGCAAAAAAGGATGGCTTAAGCTGCGGAGATGTTGAACAAATTGCAGGACTTTCGCAGCCGACAATTTCGCATCATCTTAAAGTTCTGGCAGATGCAGATCTTTTAACTATGGTTAAATATGGCAGGTGTGTTCTTGTTTCGTTAAATAAAAAAACATTTGACGAATTCTGTACTTTAATTTCTGACTCGATCCAATTCAAATAAATAAAAAATAATATCATTATCTAAGCTATCTGTATAGGTCACTTTTTATATATCGATACATTTAGATATATCAATGTATTATTAATAAATTTTCATGTTGAGAGAGGTTGTTATTTATGAAATCAGCACGAGTAAGTTTATTCAATGGTATTTTATTAGTTTTTTTTCTTTCACTATCTGTTTTATTACAGGCACAAACAGACATTAACCCTGACAGTGCTTTGCCTGCAATAATCAATAACCTTGAAGGAAACCCGTTATCATTAGAGCAGGCGGTAAGTTATGCGTCTGAAAAATCGGCAAGGCTTAAGCAGGCAGAAGCCGTTTATCTTGCAGCGTTAGGTTCTCTGCGCCGGGAACGCGGTTATTATGATCCTGAATTCTTTTTCAGTTTTAATTATGAAGATTTGGAAACACCCAGCGCTTCTTTTTTTGCCGGGGCCGATGTACTTGCTACTAAAACAACAACAAGTCAAACAGGATTGCGTTTAAATCTTCCGGTTGGTACACAATTAGAACTGGCTCTTAATACTTCAAACCTGAAAACAAACTCAACGTTTGCATTCCTAAATCCGGAATATAACACCTTTGGCAGTTTAAGATTTTTTCAGCCGCTGCTTGGTGGTTTTAATGTTTCTGCACGCAAGGAACTCTCCCGTGCAGAACTTGCGGCTGATGCTGCAAAAGCAAGGTATGAACAGGAAATGCTTAGAGTTAATGCCGAGGTAGAAAGTATATACTGGGATCTGTTTTCGGCGCAATATGATTTTGCTGTTCAGCAATTAACACGTGACAGGGCAGAGGCATTTCTTGAACAGGCAAGGTTAAGAGAAAAAGCAGGTTTAATTGGCCCTAACCAGGTTGCAAATGCAAGAACATTTTTTGCAGAGCAGGAATTATTACTTATAGACCGCCTGGAACAGCTTGATGCCCGGTCAGACAGACTTGCTTCTTTAATTGGAGAAAGGCCCGCTGCAGGTTCCCGTTATAAAACTACGGATACTCCTCCGGATAATTTTTCAGTTGAACCTGTTGATGCTTTTGTTGAACAGGCACTAACAAATAGTCTGGATCTTCAGGCTGCTCAAAAGGAAGTTGATGCGGCAGTTGTTTATGAAGATGCAGCATCATGGGAAGCTTTACCCAAGGTTAACCTGGTTGGCTCATTAGTTAGTTCCGGTTTAGGCGGTACACCGCAGGAAGTTACTTTTGGAGACGAAACATTTACCACAATAAGCGGCGGCAGTTTTGGTAATGCAATTAGCCAGGTATTTAAACGTGATTACCCCGGCTGGAGCCTGGGTGTGGATATCAGCATTCCCATTGGTTTACGAAGCGGACTTGGTGAGCAGGACAGGCTTGAGGCAGAATCATTTTACGCCGAACAGCGCTATGTAGAGCTTTCACGCTCTTTGGAAGAGCAGGTCCGCTCAGCTCACCGTGAATTGATACATGGGAACAGCCGTTTAAAAGCCGCTGCTGAAGGAGTTGATGCAGCCGAAGAACAGGTGCGCATTAGTAATATTGAGTTTGAGAATGGACGTTTAACAGCTTTTGAACTGGTTAGGCTTAACGAAGATTTTGCGGTAGCGCAGAGAAGATATTCGGAAGCATTGGTCAGGACGGTTAAGGCGGCTGCTGAATTAAAGCAGTTGACTTCAGGATGGTATTCACCAGGTAAAATTTAATTAAGAGAGGAAAATGTTATGGTAAAAAGAATAGGTGTCTTTTTGTTTCTTTTAAAAGGGGTGCATTATTTATTGGCTGCCTCTCTGGTGGCTGCAGCTTTTTTGTTTATCGGCTGCTCTGAACAGGAAGCACAGGGCGGGGGTTTCTCCATGCCGCCTATGCCTGTTGAAGTAGCGCAGGTAAAAATGGAGAATGTGGCTGACAAATTTGAAGCTGTTGGTACTATTGAGGCAATAGAAGAAATAACAGTTGTGTCGGAAATTGATGCCGCTGTTATAAGCCTTCCTTTTGAAGAGGGTGGATTTATTAAGAAGGGCCAGCTTATTGCGCAGCTTGATGATTCACAGCCTGAGGCTGAAGTTGTGCGCTCAAATGCTTTATATATGCAAAGTGAATCAACACATAAACGTGTTAAACAGGTAGTTGACCAAAAAGCTGGTACCGCCCAGGACCTTGATGATGCATCGGCTAATATGAAAGTTGCCGAAGCTAACTTATCACTGGCTAAGGCACGTTATAATAAAACCAGGATAATAGCCCCGTTCAGCGGACTAATTGGTGCACGCAGAGTAAGTGTCGGTTCTTTTTTAAGAGCAGGAGACCAGATTACTGAACTGGCAAATCTTAATGAGATAAGAGTAACCTTCTCAGCTCCTGAGCGTTATCTTGCCCAGCTTAAACGCGGTGCCGAAGTTACTATTACTTCACCGGTATACCGCAATCATGAAGTTAAAGGAAAAATAATTGTTATTGAGCCAATACTTGATGCTCAAACAAGAAGTGCGCGTATTGTGGCACAGGTGCAAAACCCGGGGCAAAAATTCCGTCCCGGTATGTCGGCAAATGTTTCTGTTATTTTAACTGAGCGTGCAGAGGCAGTCACAATACCCAGTGAAGCAGTTTTTGCATCCGGTAATCAATCATTTGTATTTATTGTAAATCCAGACAGCTCAGTAGTACGTACAACCATTAAAACAGGGCTGCAGCTATCAGACATAGTTGAAGTTACAGAAGGCCTTGAAAGAAATATGCAGGTAGTAAGAGCTGGCCATCAAAAACTTTTTGACGGTGCCAGGGTTATACCGGTTATGTCAAATGACCCGGCTTTAGCTCAAAAGGATTCATCATCGGCTCTATAAAATTTTAGATAATGTTAATATAGATTTGGAGTTTAATATGAAGCTTAGCGAAATTTCAATAAAGCGCCCGGTTTTTGCTACGGTAATGAGCCTGACAATTTTACTTTTTGGAATTATTTCTTTTACTCAGCTTCCCGTTCGCGAGTACCCGGATATAGATCCACCCATAATCTCGGTGGTTTCTTTATACCGCGGTGCAAGTGCTAACGTAGTTGAAACTGAAATTACAGATGTACTTGAGGAACAGTTTGCTACTCTTGAAGGAGTAAAAACAATCTCTTCTTCAAGCCGTGAAGGCGGTTCTGTAATTACCATTGAGTTTGAATTGGATCAGGATGTAAATGAAGCCGCAAATGAGGTGCGAGACCGTGTATCACGTATCCGCGGAACTCTTCCGCTTGAAATAGAAGATCCTGTTATTTCCAAAGTTGATGCTAATGCTCAGGCTATAGTTTGGCTCGGACTATCCAGTGATGAACATTCAACATTAGAGATATCAGATTTTGCAGACAGGATTCTTAAAGAGAGGATTCAGCGGATTTCCGGTGTTGGTTCAGTTATTATCGGCGGTGAGAGGCGCTACGCAATGCGTGTATGGCTTGATCCTTTAAGGATGGCGGCTCACGATTTAACTGCGCAGGATGTTGAGGCGGCAATCCGTCGTGAAAATGCCGAAATTCCCGGCGGAAGGGTTGAAGGTGCACAACGGGAATTTGCTGTCCGTACCAGGGGTGAACTAACCACACCCGAAGAATTTGGTGCTATAATAGTTGCAAAGAACGGAACCGATGTTGTCAGGCTTCGTGATATAGCAGAAGTTGAAGTGGGTGCCGAAGATGAAAGGACTGCCGCACGTTATAACGGAAAGCCGGCTGTAGGGCTGGGTATTGTTAAGCAGTCAAAAGCCAGTACAGTTGATGTTGCACAAGCAGTAAAGGACGTGCTGCCGGAGCTTACAGAACTATTGCCTGCCGGTATGAGGCTGGATATTGCCTATGACAGTTCGGAATTTATTATAGAATCAATTGATGAAGTTCAGGAAACACTGCTTATTGCGCTGGCGCTGGTAGTGCTGGTTGTACTGGCATTTCTTAAAAGTTTCCGTGCTACTATTATTCCATCACTGGCAATACCCATTTCCATAATTGGAGCGCTGGCTGCAGTTTATTTTGCAGGCTTTACAATTAATATTCTTACCCTGCTTGGATTTGTACTTGCTATCGGGCTTGTTGTTGATGATGCTATTGTTGTTCTTGAAAACATATACCGTCATATGGAGATGGGTAAAAGCCGCTGGCAGGCAGCAATTGATGGAAGTAAGGAGATAGGTTTTGCAGTTATCTCTACCACCATTGCCCTTGTTGCGGTATTTGTTCCGCTGGCATTTTTAAGCGGTAATGTCGGCAGGTTGTTTAATGAATTCGGTGTTGCTGTTGCAGTGGCCGTATTAATATCAGGTTTTGTGGCGCTAACCCTTACTCCTATGCTCTCATCACAGATATTAAGGCCGCTTCATGGTGCAAGTCCAAATTGGGCATCACGCTCCTTTGATAACTTTTTTGACTGGCTTAACAGGTTTTATGACCGCACGCTCAGATGGGTTTTAGCTCACCGTATTTTTATGTTAGCCGGGGGCGCGGCCATACTTATTGCAGGTTTCTTTTTGTTCAGGATGATACCAAGCGAGCTTGTACCTACTGAAGACCGCGGTATAGGGTTCGGTATTGTAATTGCTCCTGAAGGAGCTACTCTTGACTATACTGACAGTTATGTACGCCAGATAGAAAATATTTTGCTGCCGCTTCCTGAACGTGAAGGATTATTTACAGCAACCGGTCTGGGTTTTTCAGGGCCAGGGGCTGTAACAAACAGCTTCATGTTTCTGAATTTAAAAGGCCGTGGTGACAGGGATAAATCGCAGCAGCAGATTATTGAGGAATTGTTTCCGCAGTTGATTTCAATTCCGGGTGTGCTGGCATTTGTTATAAATCCCCCAAGCTTGGGCGCTGATTTTAATCCACCCATACAATATGTGCTTGAAGCTGAAAGTTATGAAGAGTTAAATGATGCAGTAAACATAATGATGGGCGAAGCCTCACAGCTTGGATATCTGATTAACCTGGATAGTGACCTCCGTCTGAATAAACCTCAGCTTGATATTAGGATAGACCGTGAACGAGCTTCTGCAATGGGTGTGTCTGTTACTGATATTGGCGCAACCCTTGAAACGTTTTTAGGCGGCCGCCAGGTTACTGACTTTAAACGGGGTACTAAACAGTATGATGTTATTCTCCAGTTAAAGCCGGAATTACGTTCTACTCCTGATGCAATTCAGAACCTTTATATACGGAGCAACGGCGGACTTGTTCAGCTAGCTAATGTTGTAACTGTAGAAAATACTGTTGCACCTAAAGAATTAAACCATTATAACAGGATTCGTTCGGCAACAATTTCTGCAAACCTTGCTCCGGGAGTTACTATGGGGCAGGCGCTTGATGATCTTGACAGGATAGCGGAAGCTAAACTTTCTACTGGCATTAAACGCGAGTATGCCGGGCAGTCACTTGAATTTAAAACTTCAAGCTCTGCTTTATTTGTCCTGTTTTTAATGGCGCTTGTATTTATTTACCTGGTACTTTCTGCACAGTTTGAAAGTTTTGTTCATCCGTTTACTATTCTTCTTTCTGTGCCTCTTGCGGTATTTGGTGCACTGTTTACACTATTCTTATTCGGGCAAACGATGAACATATACTCCCAGATAGGATTAATAATGCTTATTGGACTTGTAACAAAAAATGCAATCCTTATAGTAGAATTTGCCAATCAGCAGAGGGAAAAAGGACTGCCGGTTATTGATGCAGTTATTGAAGCCGCAACAATTCGTTTAAGGCCTATACTTATGACCTCCTTTGCAACAATTTTCGGTATTCTTCCAATTGCAATTGGTATTGGTGCAGGAGCAGAATCCCGGCGGCCGCTTGGTCTATCAGTTGTAGGCGGAATGTTATTCTCTACTTTCCTTACACTTGTTATGGTGCCGGTAGTTTATACTCTGCTTTCACGTTTTACCAAAGCCTCTAAAGAAACAGAAGATGAACAGCTTAATGCTGAGCCGGCAAATGAAGCTTTGGAAGAAGAAAAAATTCTTACAGAGAGTGGAAATTACGCTAAGTACATGTAACTATATTAAGAAACGTATGCTAAATAAAAAAGCCGGAGATTTTTCTCCGGCTTTTTTAATATTTAATAATTCCTCTGTCTCATATCCCCGGAGCATAAGGGAATTCTAAACTTTGATAGTATTCAAGTGTCTTATCTGGTTTTTCAAAACCTTCAGGCAAAGGCATATTAGAAAACGTCTGGAAATATAACAGGCATGCATTACGCCACCAGACTGCTTCTTTTTCCTGTACAGATAGAAGCATCTTTACATGATCAAATCTTTCTTCATCAACCTTACTGCCAAGGCTGTTCCATGTTTTCTGCATTTCACGGACACTTTCAACGCCGCCGTAATAATGATAACAAAGTTCATCCCATAGTGTTTCACCTGATTTCATTTTATAATCCCACGGCAGATGATGAAACCAGAGAAGATAAATATCCGGGCATGTTTCCAGCGAGGAAAACATTTTTTCTACGGGAGGGAAATACTGTTCTACTGCATTGCTGCCTGATTCAGTCCTGTTAAAGCCTACACCGTTGCTGTCCGCGCGATGATAATATACTGAAGTCCAGTCAGCACGGGGTTTATTCTTTATCCAGGGTGAGGGGCCGTAATGATGATCCCAGCCCATTATATGATGCAGTCCGAGGGGAGTCATATAATTTACAACAGTTTCCCTGGAAGACATCATTATATCTTTTACCGGTTTTATAAAATCAGGATCATTTGAAAAAGTCATTCTAATCCATTCATCCGCAATTTGTTCGGAAGAAAGCTGATGGTCCCATGCAAGCCTTCCGAAAGCGTACCAGTTTGATTGTCCGAAAACATGTCCTGTCCAGTTCCTGTCATTGCCGATATTTGAAACTCCCGCCATAGCGGTTAACTGATGGTTATCTAATGAGCCGTCAATTACTTTTGCA
>JAWOJF010000026.1:0-2526 GCA_046481785.1 Ignavibacteriaceae bacterium
TAGCGAATATAACTTATCTCATTTTCCTGAACTATCTTAATATATTCAGTCAGTGAATCAACCTTTCCTTTAAGCTGCATTTGTTCGAAGTATTTAAGACCCTCAGTTTCAAATGCATCGGGTATATTATTTTCATTCCTGTAATTTGTTGATACCCGTTTGATAAATATTCCTTTTTTCACCCCGAAATTATTTGTCATTACCTGGGCAGTATCCGAGCAAACTGAAACCGCAGCAACAAGTCCGTTATTCTGAATCTCGCTTAATAAAACATCGCGTAAACCTGACATAAAAGAATCAGCATCTTTACGCATTTCAATCTTTGCTGTCTCAGTTATTTCATGTTCTTTTTCGGAAGAACATCCGCCCAAGAATATAGAGATGAACACAGTCAATAATATTTTATACATTTTCTTGCCCTCCTAAATCCAAAATTACTCAAAACGTAAGTGATAGTCCATTAAACAAAATTCTTTCTTAACTATTTTATAAGTTTGGGGTAATTATTGCTAAATGTTTATTAAATGGATAGTCAACTCACTCAGCGGAAAATATTTTACTTCTGGCTTCCTTTAGCGGCTACCTGGTTTATGATGTCGGTTGAAGGACCTTTCCTATCAGCCCTTATTGCAAGGCTGCCTGATCCGAAGTTTAATCTTGCTGCATACGGAGTTGCTTTTTCGTTTGCACTTGTAGTTGAAGCACCGGTAATTATGATGTTAAGTGCGGCAACAACATTGGTACGCAATAAACAATCTTACGAAGCATTAAGGAAATTTAATCTTGCAGTAATCGGATTACTTACAATTCTAATGATTATCCTGGTAATTCCGGCGATATTTTATTTCATTGCTGAGGATTTAATCGGACTGCCTCATGAAGTTTCGCATCTTACACATCTTTCTATGATAATTATGATACCCTGGCCCGGTGCAATTGGAATAAGAAGATTTTACCAGGGAGTACTTATAAGAAATAATCTGACCAGAAAGGTTGCTTATGGAACAATAATCCGTCTGCTGACCATACTGGTTACAGCATTTAGTTTATTTTATTTCTTCACTCTGCCGGGAGCGTTGGTTGGAGCAGCGGCTTTATCCACTGCAGTTGTATTAGAAGCGATTGCCAGCAGGGTTATGGCAATTAAAATAATAAGGAAAATAAAAGACGGTTCTTTAGTTCAGAGCACAGAATTTGATTTAAGTCAAAGACAAATTATACGTTTTTATTATCCGCTTGCATTAACATCCTTACTTACACTCGGTGTTCAGCCGTTTGTAACTTTTTTTATCGGACAGAGCAGACAACCTATAGAATCTCTTGCCATTATGCCTGTGGTTACATCTTTCGTGTTTATTTTCAGAGGATTGGGTTTATCGTTTCAGGAAGTTGTAGTAGCACTTTTAGGTGATCATAAAGAAGGATATGAACAGTTGAAAATTTTTGCTGTAAGACTTGCTGCAATACTTGCCGGATTACTCATAATAATTGCATTTACTCCTCTTGCAGATTTCTGGTTCAAAGGTGTTTCGGGCTTAACAGATAAACTTGCAGATCTTGCTTCCGAGCCATTGATGATTATGTCTTTCTTTCCGGCACTAACTGTAATAATCTGCTTCCAGAGAGGTGCATTGGTTAGTATTAAAGATACAAAGCCCATTACTTTTGGTACAGCTATAGAGTTCGTTACAATTATTGTTGTTCTGTTCATTGCAATAAAATATTTCTCTGCAATAGGTGCAATTGCAGCAACAGTATCATTTGTGTTTGGAAGAATAGCAGCAAACATTTATTTAATACCGCCCTTTATTAGGGCAGTAAAAAAATAGGAAAATATTTATCGGGTTATTTAATTGGGGATTGATTATAGCTTTATAATTGAACATTATTGTTCTGAACTGATTTTAAAAACTTTTTGTTAGTAGGATATGAAGAAGTCATTAAAAATACTGAGTATTATAATTATACTGCTGATACTTTTAGGGTTCTGGTCAATATCCAGCAAGAATTATAAAATTGATCCTAATATATTAATTCAAAATAATATTCAGGACTCCACAAAAAACAAGAGAAACAATATGGAAGAAAAGATCAATAAAACAGAAGCCGAGTGGAAAGAAGTGTTAACCTCCGAACAATATTATGTTCTTCGGCAGAAAGGAACCGAGCGAGCATTCTCAGGCAAGTACGATAAGCATTTTGAAAAAGGAGTTTATAAATGTGCTGCGTGCGATAATGTATTATTTGAATCCGATACTAAATTTGATTCCGGATGCGGCTGGCCCAGTTTTTTTACTCCATTAGCAGAGGATAGAGTTATTTACAAAGAAGATATAAGTTATGGAATGGTACGCATAGAAGTAATGTGTGCTAAATGCAGAGGTCATTTAGGTCACGTTTTTGATGACGGACCCGAACCAACCGGACAGCGTTACTGTATGAATTCCGTCTCCTTAAAGTTTGAGAAGAAAGAAGAATAGGTTACTGATAAAAAAACAACTACTCCTCTAAAACTTCACAGGCTTC
>JAWOJF010000049.1:0-2827 GCA_046481785.1 Ignavibacteriaceae bacterium
CATTAACTTACCTCTTGCAGCACCATTTGAATGTTGATTGCTGGCAACTTCGAAGAGGAGTTCATAACCATCCTCCCAATCATGATCAATACTATTAGCGAAGCATTAAAAACCGGAAAAATGGAAATGCTTCAAAGATTTGGCAGCTCACAGGTTTATCAACTTTTTACATTAACAAATACTTTAATTGGTGATCCTATAGTTTCACTTGCTGTTCCATCCAAACCAAATCTGCAGATACAATCTTCCGGTATTACTCTTATAAATGAAAAGCCGACAGATAATCTCGATTCATTAACTATTAAAATAAATTATCTAAATCTGGGCAGAGCTACAGGGGATACATTTAAAGTATATATAGAAGATACCTGGCAGGACAGTGTAGTCTTATCTAAAACTATTGTTTCTGTTCTTCCGTTGTTTAGTGACTCGTTACTTATAGCTGTACCTGTAAATAAAATGCCGGGCACTCATTCTTTAAAAATTATTTTTGATTCAGACAATGAAGTAGATGAACTAAATGAAAATGATAACCAGGTAACTTATAACTTTAATGTGTCCAGTTCCTCCCTAAGAACATTATTTTCTTATTCGCATGAACGAAGCCTTAATGGAGAGGTAATTCTGCTCAGCCCTTCCGGGGCATCATCAGGAAATAATGTTCAGGTAGAGCTGAGCCGCTTCCCGGATTTTTCAAGTCCTTCAGTCATCTCCCGGCCTATAGATACATTTTATACAAGAGTTGCCCTGGAATCTTT
This sequence comes from Ignavibacteriaceae bacterium, assembly GCA_046481785.1. Lineage (GTDB taxonomy): Bacteria > Bacteroidota > Ignavibacteria > Ignavibacteriales > Ignavibacteriaceae > JAWOJF01. The sequence continues at coordinate 759 of JAWOJF010000049.1, forward strand.
AATCCCCGGCAGATACTGGATGAGAGCAAGAATATTGGGTGAGGAAACATATAATAGAGAACAGTCATTTCTATTGAGTGACTTCAAAGGTTATTATATAAACGATTCAGTTTCTTTCGGCACTGCAGCACTTAATGATTTAAAGGTTCATAATTCATTGATTGGTTTGGATACAGGAAAAGTTGAATTATATGCAATGTCTGCCGGGTTTAATGATGGTAATACGGTGTTAATTACTAGAAACGGAGAAAATCTTATTCCGGAAAACACTTTGCGCGGCCATCACGTTTGTCTTTTGGACGGAGAGACCTATGAACCAACAGGATATAGGTGGTTTGATCTTCGGGGAGATCCATCTGTAACAACAGATTACATTAATTTCCTCGATACACTTTCATCAAACTATATAGTAGTAATTGCTATCTCAAGTGATGCGTCGACAAATAACGTTACATTAAAGGAAAAAATTAAAGCCTTAGGAAGCGTGTATATCGACAGCCTGGTTGGATTTGGTTCGTGGGCGATGATTGGCAGAAAAGGGGCTGCCCCCGGCTCTGTTCCCGAAGCTGTATCCCGGGCTCTGCAGGGACGCGTTGAGATAGATTCAACTATTAGCGTTCCTCAGCTAAATGGTAATATGCTTACTTCTTTAATAGGCCCCTCATCCGGCTGGGAAAATCTATATATTCAGCATGATCTTGTTCCGGGTTCCGATATCAGGTATAAACCTGTTGGCATTAAACAGGATGGTACTGCCGATACGCTTGATTATCTTACTCTCCAGGACTTAGCTTCAGATCTCAGTTTTATTGATCCGGTATCCTATCCTTATTTAAAAATACTTGCCGGGTTCTCTGCCGGAAATGATAATTCTTCTCCATTCTTATCATCATTGGGACTTAAGTATAAAGCAGTCCCCGAGCTTGGTACAAATTATCAGGCCGTTTCAGTATCAAAAGACAGTATAATTGCAGGGGACAGTCTGAGACTTGATTTTTCCGTTTTTAATATTGGTGAATCTCCGGCGGACAGCTTTAATGTTTCCGTAAGTATAAAAAAACCCGATAATTCCCATGAAGCAATTTATAATTCTCTTGTGGAAAAACTAGATACTTTATCCCGTAGAACATTTTCAGTAAACTATGTTGCCGGAAGTGAATGGGGCAATCATGCTTTTGAAATAAATATTGATTCAGAAAATAAAATACTTGAATTGTATAAAGATAATAATAGTTTTGATGTCCCATTTTATGTAAAACAGGATACAAACATTACTTCAGTTACCTCCGCAACACTTAACGTTAAGTTTGACGGAATAGAAATAATAGACGGCGACTACATCTCATCAACTCCTGAAATTGAAATGGAACTGAAATATCCTACATGGTTCCCTTTAGATGATACTTCTGCTGTAGAATTCTTTCTTGATGCTGTTAGAATAAGTTATTCGCAGCTTGAAATAAATTATGATACTGTTAATAAAAGAATTTTATATTATTATAAGCCGGCATTAACCGACGGAGAGCACCTCCTAAGAGTTTTTGGTAAAACTATTCTGGGGAATATGGAAGACAATGCGGGATACGAAAGATTATTTACTGTCAGTAATCAAATGGATATTCTTAATGTTTATAATTATCCAAATCCGTTTACTGAAAGAACCGATTTTACTTTCAGGTTAACACAAATTCCTGATGAATTAAAAATTAAGATCTATACAATTGCCGGCAGGTTAATAAGGGAAATTATAAAGCCGCAGGCAGAATTACGATTCGATTTTAATACAATTGCCTGGGACGGCAAAGATGAGGATGGCGACCAGATTGCTAATGGCGTATACCTTTATAAAATAATTATGAAAAAAGGGGACGAAACGAAAGATGTTATTCAAAAGCTTGCAAGGCTGAGATAACTATGAGAATAATAATCATCCTGGCCTGCTTACTCTTTTTAGCTTCGGTGGTTAAGCCTCAGTCGCTTCCTGTTGAACTTGTTTATTTTGAAGCAATTGTACAAGCTAATTCCGTTTTATTAATTTTTGGGACTGCAACAGAACAGGATAATTACGG
>JAWOJF010000079.1:0-4564 GCA_046481785.1 Ignavibacteriaceae bacterium
ATACAGTACCGCTTGAATATAATGATACTACAGTAAGCCATTTATTGTTTGTGTTTAATACTGCCTGTCCCTACTGTGAAAAAAACGCACCTAACTGGGAGCAGATATACAAAATCAGCAATAACAATTCATTAAAAATAACCGGTATATCACTGCACGATATTGATAAAACAAAAGAGTGGATAAACAAAAACAAAGTCAGTTTCCCCATTGTAACAACAGGAGAAGAAGGCCTTGATTCAACTTACAAAATAGGTGCTATTCCCCAAACCATATTGGTTTCCGGAAACGGCATTGTTAAAAAAGTTTGGACGGGCGAGTTAAACAGCGAACAATTAAATGAAATTTTGCAGTTATCACCCGCCCTTTCGTTAAACCAACAACAAAAAAAGGAGCAGCTATGAGAAAGTTCCTCTTTTCCTCTCTGTTTGCAGGTGCTTTGTTTATTCTTACACTTGGATTTTTCCAGGTGCAGGAAGCACTGGCAATTGGTCCATGTGCAGCAGCATGTTATCATGGTAACCCAAATGGACCATGTTATCCGAGTTCTACCGGACTATGTTATTGCGATGGTTCGGTTAAAGTAACATTGTGTGTATATTATTGTAACGGAAGAAAATGTATTAACCCGGATGCTTAATAATTTTATGTGCAAAACCCCGTTCCAGCAAACCGGGGTTTTATTTTGCCGGATAATTATTACATCGTCAGAATTCAGACATATTTTTTTGGACGGGTGAGTTAAACAGCGAACAATTAAATGAAATTTTGCAGTTATCACCCGCCCTTTCGTTAAATCAACAACAAAAAAGGAGCAGCTATGAGAAAGTTCCTCTTTACCTCTCTGTTTGCAGGTGCTTTGTTTATTCTTACACTTGGATTTTTCCAGGTGCAGGAAGCACTGGCAATTGGTCCATGTGACGGTATCTGTCTTACCTCTCAGGGGGTGTGTAATCCCGCAAGGTATGCAGCAAAATGTTATTGCCCCGGCACATCACAGCTAACTACCTGCTATGGCTGGTGTACCGGCAGCGGTTGTGTTATTGATCCTTAATATCAAGAATAACTCCCGTCTCCTGCCGGAGCGGGAGTTAACTAATCTATTCTTTCACTCCCCTGGCTGCCGCAAATCCATAGTCCGTTTGAAAATCTGGTATTAACCTTTCGATACAATAGTTTTGTTGAAGGCCCGCAATGCGGACAAGTGAAATGGTATAAAAAAAATTTTCCTTCTGTATAGACAAATATTTTAGAGATGACATCTTTTCATTTTAAGAATGTGCACTAAAAATCCATCAATTAAAATGATAAGTTTCTGTTAAATCTCCCTCATTTCAATTAAATTATTTACTTCTTTTTCCTGTATTATTATGACTAATCCCTGGAAAGCCCTTAAAAATATACCGCATAACATGTGGGTGCTTTTTGCAGCCACGTTAATAAACAGAAGCGGCACAATGGTGCTTCCATTCTTTGGACTCTATTTAATTCAAAGATTACATATTAGCGAAGGGGATGCCGGTTTTATACTTGCCAGCTATGGTCTTGGAGCGCTTATTACAGCACCATTTGTCGGTAAGCTATCTGATTATATGGGTGCCATGAAAGTAATGAAGTTGTCTTTATTATTAACGGGGGGAGTAATGTTTATTTATCCCGTTTTTGATGGATACAATGTGCTTCTGTTGGTTACCATAATTTTTGCAGTTATAAGTGAAGCCTTCCGCCCTGCTAATCTTGCTATGATAATTGAGATTGTAACTCCCGAACAAAGGAAAATTGCCTTTGCATTAAACCGGCTGGGAATAAATCTTGGTATGAGCATTGGCCCTGTGGCAGGTGGGTTTTTAATGATGTTCGACTATTCAATAATTTTTTATGTAAACGGAGTTTTCTGCATCCTGGCGGCATTATTTTTAATCTTTTCAAGATGGGATAAAATTCCGGAAGAAGATATTGTTTTACCTGAAGAACCTGCTTTATCTGACGGTAAAAGAAAAACAGAATCATTTATAAAGTCAATTCCTCTGGTAAAAGATAAAACTCTTTTATTTTTTGTTATAATAGTTCTTCCGCTGTTTATGATATTTTTTCAGCACCTTGGTACAGTGCCGCTGTTTATTGTTGATTATCTTGGTTATACTACTGCAACCTTCGGACTGCTTATGGCTATTAATACTGTTATGATTACCTTCATTGAAGTCCCGCTTAATGATGCTATGAGCCACTGGTCTGACAGGAAATCACTGTTACTGGGAGCAGTTTTAACCGGCGTTGGATTCGGAGCAATGGCTTTTGTTCATGGTATAACAGGACTAGTAATTACAATTATTATCTGGACATTCGGAGAGATGATTGTATTCCCTTCAAGTGCAAATTATGTGGCGGAAATTGCTCCCCGGGATAAACGGGGAGTGTATATGGGTTTTTACCAGATGACATTTAGTATGGCTTTTACAATTGGCCCTCTGCTTGGAACACAGGTGTATGAACACTACGGCCCGGTTGTTTTATGGTTATCTGCATTTGCCCTTAGTCTTGTTTCTATAGTATTACTAATAAAGCTGCCCGAAAAAAAAATAGCCGCCTCTCACACCAACCCTCTCCGCGGGAAAGAGGGAGTTTGATTCTGCAGCTGCTAATGTATTTACATAAAAGATTCTCTCCGATTATTTTAATATTTTTGTTATATCATTTTACAGGGAATTATGGAAACATTTAATGCATTATTAACAAGAAGAAGCATCCGTAAATACGACGGCGAAAAAATATCTGAAGAAAAAATAGATGATATTCTAAAAGCTGCAATGTATGCCCCATCAGGGTTTAACCTGCAGCCGTGGGAGTTTTTAGTTATAGATGAAAAAAAAGTTATTGACGGCATAAGGGAAGTGATACCTTACGCTGAAATGCTCAGGCTGGCATCGCATGCAATTGTGGTGTGCGGAGATAATGAAAAGGAAAAAAATATTGAATTTTTAATACAGGATTGCTCCGCTGCTATACAGAACTTACTGCTTGCCTCCCATGATGCAGGTTTAGGTGCATGCTGGATTGCCGTATGCGGTATGCCTGATATTACCGAAGGATTAAAAAACCACTTTAAATTGCCGGGTAATATTATTCCTATAGCAGTAATTTCACTGGGGTATGCTGATGAATCACCTGCTGCTGAAGACAGGTTTATAAAAGAAAAAATTCATTTTAATAAATGGTAAACTAATGGCTAAAGATTATTATGCACCCATGCACACTGCAGAGCATATTCTGAACCAGACAATGGTCAGAATGTTTAACTGCGGCAGGTCGTTCAGCATGCACCTTGAAAAAAAGAAATCAAAATGTGATTATCATTTTAACAGGAATTTGACTGAAGATGAAATTATAGAAATTGAAACACGCGTTAATGAAGTGATCATTTCAGATGCAGGAGTTGAGGAGGATTATTTATCAAGGGAAGAAGCAAATAAAATATTTGATCTTAATAAACTGCCGGATACTGCCGGTAATACTATAAGAATTATTAAAGTTGGAGATTATGATTCATGCCCCTGCATCGGGCATCATGTAAAATCCACAAAAGATATCGGGGGTTTTAAAATTATTTCATCAAGCTATGAAGAGGGTGTTTTAAGATTAAGATTTAAATTGATTGACCCGGTGATTAATATATTGTAGTAGTATTATGCCAATTTAAATACATCAACAGGTTCATCCCTGCCTTTAACTCTTACAGGCCCAAGGGGTTCATAATGGTTATTTTCCGGGTTAATATTTTCAAGGACTTCTTTAGATATAAGTATCTGTGAATTAAACTCTTTATTTAGCTGTTCAATTCTGGAAGCAAGTATTACAACAAGTCCGGTTATAGAATATTGTTTCCTTAAATCCGAACCTACATTACCTGTAACAGCTTCTCCATAATGTATACCTATTCCTACCCTGGTTGGGAATAAAAGCTTCCCTTTTCTCTTATTTAATTCATCAACAATTTCACGTGCCGAATCAACCGCATTGTTACATTCATTGCCCCTGTATACCGGTGCACCGAATGTTGCCATTAAACCATCTCCGAGAAACTGGTTAATAATGCCTTTATGTTTATTGATTATTTCTATTACAAGGCCGAATATTTCATTCTGATATGCCACAATTTCTTTGGGATCTCTGTCAGCCACCATTGAAGTAAAATTTCTAATGTCAAGAAACATTATACAAACATCTTTAACAACACCGGTCTCTTCCTCCTGCTGTGAAAGAAGCTCAACTGCAATTTCCGGTGAAACCTGCTGGCCAAATAAATTAATAACTTTGTTTCTGTCGTCAGCTAATCTTAAAGTGCTGAATATTCTTTTCTTAAGCTGAATGGAGACGAACCCGGCGGCAACTCCGCACATAAACAATATTAAAACTTTGCTTAAATAAAATATATGGCTTGACTGGAAGACAGAGTCTGCAAGTTCAGCGGAGTTATTAATATGATAATAACTTAAAGCTACGTATTCAACCGAAGCAACAAGGCCTGTAAAGATGGAAAGCCGGAAATCCATACGTAAAGTTGAAA
>JAWOJF010000147.1:0-13197 GCA_046481785.1 Ignavibacteriaceae bacterium
TAAACCCATTAAAGTTAATGGATAATTAGTTGAATCACCACCTACTTCAGCATAATATGCATCAGGCTGCAGTTTATATTCAACCAGGTTTATATCATTTCTTAACCGGGCAATACTGTCATAGGCTGTTACAATGGAGTCCTGAGTTTTCTTCCATCCCCATGGTGTCTGAGCGTTAGAACTGATGTTAAATATAAGAGAGAGTAAAATAATCAAATATATTTTTATCATTGTTTTATTCTTTCAATTTTTATTGCCAAATCACTGTTTGTATATCCCCCTGATTCATAATTAATACATGATATCTCCAGCACCATATCACTTATAACTACAATTTTTACAAGTACATGATTTTCCGGATTATCATTATTTATAACCTGCGCACTTATCCTTGTATTTATGAATACCGGCATATTGCTTATAAGCCTGTATTTTCCATCTGCTAGTTTCTCTGATAATAAATCCGCACCAAAACCGTAGTCAATATTTTTTGTTCCTGTACCATCTGCATTCATTGTATAGTCTAGCAAATCATAAAACATTACCGGTTCGGGCGGACCAGCTTTGCTTACAGTAACAACCTTTACTTTTTTTTGTGTAACTATAATTCTTTTTACCATGTTGTAACTCTCTTTACAAGTTTTACATGAGCCTTAAATAGTCTGAAAGATTTACCTGCAGGGGATGTGACAAAAAGATCTGCCTCAGCATGTGTAAAAGTAAGATCATTTAATTCTTCCGCCGGCAGCTTTAACTTTAAAATATTATTAAAAGTATCCGAAAATATTTTATTATTTTCTGAAGAAGCTTCAAGATATATTTTAGGATCCCCCGCATTTTTCCTGAATTGCATCTTTGCGGTATAGCCGGTTATATCAACAGGAATCCCTTCTTCATCTTCCCAGCTTATGTCCAGCTCAAAATCTTCTCCCTGTATAAGTTCTATCCGGAGTATATCATCCATCATTTTCAACTTCTTTAATGTTAATAAATAATTTTCCTTTAGCTGTTACCCGAAGGCCCGGAAACGTTTTCAGCTCATAATTTTTATCTGCCTGTTCCGCCGGTATATATATTATAAATCCGGCAGGAGTAATATCAACGGTACCAAGCCGTGAACTTGCATAATAAACCATCTCCCCTGCTTCATAAACCCGGAAAAAAGCTGCTGTAATTCCGCTTGTATCAGCATCAATTACTGCGCTGTTGTCATTTATTTCTATATCCATAATCAATTCCCTTTTATTTAAACCTGAACTTATGTTTACCCTATGTTCATTGTACCCCCTTTAGTGCCGCCGTCTGTTTCATCACCGCCATAGGCAGTTCCAAACTGAAATGAGATATCATATACATGAACATCACCGGTAAACTTCAGGGTTAAACCTCTGTCATCATCTGTATCATCAAATTCATCTTCAAGTGTTAATACACCCGGGGCAAAATTAAAAGCATCATAAAACAGTCCCCGGTTGTTCTCCTTAATTAAAAGAGAGGGAGCATTATCTTTTGACATAACCTCAACCTGTTTTGCAACTGAGGCGTTCCTGAATTTCATCATAACTTCAAAGCTCAGATAATCTACTATAGAAGTATTATCTTCTTCAGATTTTTTATTTTTTGTTTTTATTGTATAACTCCTTTCGGCAATCTCTGCTTTTGTTAAAACGGTTGCCGCCGCCGGAGATTCAAATGCAAGAAAATAAGGTGACCTGAATTTTGTAAGATCCTCTCCCCTGCCGGTAATTCCGCTGAATGGAACAGCGGCTGCCGAATCAACAGCATCAATAAATGTTTTAGCTGCATCATATTCCATTGCACGCTCAAGTGTAAGCTTCATTGATCTCTTATCGCCGGATATTACATCTTCGAAATCAAGACCCATGACATTATTGCCGGTAAACTGGTAAACATCACCGGTACCGCCGGATGCCTGCGGAACAGTAACAACCTGCACATCCACATTCTGGTTTAACCAGTCAATTGCCTTTTTTCTCATGAGCATTGTCGGTTGTAATGATTCCGCCTGGATATTAAAATTTACTTTGTTTCTGAAAGACCTGTTCAGATAATCCTTAACAGGCTTATAAGCAGTCCGTTTAATTGAAGCTGCATTTCTTAACCCGGCCGCAATGGGGTTTACAGGGGTAGTTAATAAAGTTCCTGCATCGCATAGTACCAACTGTTTAATACCCGGTCTGCTTCTTGCCATAATTTTATTTCCTTATATTATTTTTATGTTTCTCATAATCCCTTCGCCAGCGCCAGAGGGTATAACCCACGGCAACAAGCGTGGATAGAATAATTACTATATCCTTTGCTTCCGCAAGTGTAACTAAATATGTTACACTCTGGAAGGCCCACACGGATAACAATGTACTTTTCTTAGCCATATTTTATCTCCTTATATAATACAACCCTGCCAATCCTAATATTATTCCTATAAGTATCAGCCCTGCCTTTGAAAGCAGGGGTGTCTCAATTTTCTTTTCAATTACCTGGGTAACTTTTACGGTATCCCATACAATAATTGAATCCGGTTTTATCCTGAAATAAAACTCACCAATGTTTTTAGACTCGTTCTTTAATATCTTATTGTCTTCCCGGAGCTCTTTAATTTTATCAAGCAGTAATGAGTCGGGCCTGAATTCTATATACTTAACTGTATCATTTTTATTTACTTCAACTGCATTAAATACTGTAAGCCCCTCTGGCCGGGTTTCCTGCAGTTCTGCCGGCAGAATATCTTCAATTACCGGGGGCTTAATTATCTTAGGCTTTATTTCTGTTATTTCTTTTGTATTACTGCATCCGGTGTATAATAACAACAGCGGAATGAACAGGTATTTTTTAATATCCTTTTTCATAATGATATTTTAATTTTAATTTGATTTATCTTAATTGCTTATTTTGGTAAGACTATCCTTATTTAGCTGATAACTCTTTAAGAATTACAGCGGCTCCGCATTGATTTGATACCGCTTTATCAGACCATTTCCCATCTGCTATATACTTCCCTTTTGTGTAATGATTACTAAAACTCCATAGGTAGGGAGTAAGTACATCCGGATGTTTTCTTCTGTATCCAAACCCGTTATATTCTTCCAGCTTAAAAAGCATTCCGGGAATACTCCATTCTTTCCAGAGGTGAAGTTTTTTTAACCGGAGGGCATCCACTCCACTTTGTTCCCATGTGAAGGGCGGATTTCCTGTTAAAGGCCTTCCTGCAGGCACATGAATTGTCCTTCCTGTTAAAGGATCTCCATTATGCAAATGCCTGCTGAAATTCAGTGAACACTCCATATTGTGAATGACTGCCGCAAAATACCAGGGAATGTTAAGCTGCTCTGCAACTGCCGCATATCGTATTTCATTTGCCTTTATTTTTTTTACAATGGATTTAACAATGGGGACCCTGTTACTATTAATTACCATTGTATCAAAAAGGTTTTGGTATTCCGTTTTTAACCTATCGTTTAATAACATTATGCATTAAGTCTTTTTTGTTGATCTACTTCAGTATTTGATTTTGTTTTACCATCAGCAGTTTTGCCGTTAAAGTAACCTATTACAGCTACTGATACTGCCGCCCCTATTCCTGCTGCTACCTTAATACCCTCAGGTATTGAAGGAACAGCAAGCAGCGCAGTTGATACAGCACCAATAAGCCCGAATATTGTTGTTAATGTATCTTTAATATTATTCATGGTATTTTTCTCCTTATATATTTATTGTTCTTAAAATCCGGAATCTTCCTAATCTTCCCAGTCAGTTCTCACTTTTATACCAATGACAACTCCTGTTACTTTTAATGAACCGATCTGTGCTTCGTTATGGCTCAACTCTTCCGGAATAAGTTTGCTTATTCTGTAATCATCAATCATCATCAGCTTGTTTACAAGGTTTTTTACAAAGATGTTTACCTTCGGTTTATAGTCCTCAAATTCATTTTTCTGAGCCGATTCAAAAACAGTTAAGGATAGATAATGATCCATTGCAACAGGGGTGCCGTACTCGGAGTGAGTGTAAAACTCTGTCCGGTCCGCCTCAATTAGTACTAAAGGTATTTTTTTTGACAGGTCTGAATACGGATCAATTACTATATTGTAGCCAAAGAGAAGGTCTGATTGATTATGCTTCCCTTCTTCAAGTTTGATTCTTATCAGATCTATTGTTTCGTAAATATTCATTATTCATTAAGATTTATTTTTACCATATCGGCAGGCTTACCAGTTACAACTTTTGCAGTTCAGCTTCTATCTTTGGAAGCGCCTGTTTAAGCGCAATATCAAAAAACTTTATCCCTCTTGTTCCTTTCCTTGAGATCTTGTAAGCAATCTTTGCTGCTATAATTTTATCTTCTTCAGATTGATTATAACTTTTGCGGTAATAATTCCGCTTCCCGCTGCTATATATTTTTGAGCCTGTTAAACCTTTCCTGCGTACCCACTGGATAAGCGGCTTAACCGGAGGATAGTGAGGCCGTGTTCCTTCATATATATAATTTGTATAAGAGGCATTAACAAAAACTTTTATAACATACTCCCACGCCACCTTTTTTACATCATATGAAACAGACCCGGCAAGATTGCCTGATGCACAGGCATTTTGTTTAATTATTTCTAAGCCTATGTCTCTCATCATAATAGCAATCCTGCCGGAAAACTTATCCATCTCAGTAAAAAAATTTTTAAAGATATCATCCTTCAAACTCTCAAAGAACATTGCATCATAATTTCCCATAGATTTTCACCTGCCTTATAAAGCCGATAGCCTGTAATCTGCTCCCCTGATCTCTTCACCGGAGATTTCACCGTCGGGTAAGTCTTTCGGGATATATGCTTTGATAATATCCATTGCCACACTGCGGTAATGTTTCTGCCGCTTAGCAATCTCATCCTGGTCCAGCAATTCACTCCTGCTCTGATCCCATCCCCGGATTTTTACAACACCGCTTCCCTGGGTCTCCATATTTAACGAAGGAAGAGCATACGCAACCGCAAGATTAGCTTCTGCTATTGCACAGGAAGTAAATGCTTCTTCATTATGATTCAGCGCCTCTATTTCAGCATATTTCGCCGGCGTAAGAATTTTCTTTAATTCTATTACCGCTTTTATAATATGAGGTTCAAATACCCTGTCTTCAATAGTATCACTAAAATTCCCTTCTGATTTTACCTGTGCAACAGATGTAAACATTATTATTTGCCTTTCCTTTTTCTTCGTACTTTTATTTTTTCTGCTCCTGCAGCAGCATTCCCCTTTTGAACCCTGGTCTCATCCTCTTTTACTGCCTGTAAACGTTTCTCTTTTTCTGCTTCAGTATCACCTATGATCTCATTTCTGCCTGCAGGCTCGGGTAAGCCTGCGGCAGCCTTGAATTTAATTTTTAATCTTTCAGGCAAAGCATCATATGCTTCTTTATCTATTACTTCCCCCTTATGGATGCAGTATTCTGTATGACTGATATTTGCCTGTGATATATAAATTTTTGACATATTTTTTTCTTTTTTAATTACGCTTTTTTACCGAGAACAATAAGATCACCAAGTACATACTGGAAATCTGTCTTTGCAGTTATTGTGTATTCAATAATTCTTTTTCTCTCCTGTATCTGTCTGCCTACCCTGATATTTCTGCCTATACCTACTGCTAAATTCTTCGGCTTAGTTAACATAACAACCGGATTGCTTCCGCCCGGCCAGAAAGGAATTGCTTTAACGGGTATGCCCTGGTATTGTGCAGATCTATCCTGTGTTAAGTAAACATCACCAAGTGCTGTTGATCTCTCGCCAAGTTCATCACGGTATTCGGTTTCAACATCCGGTGCCACAAAAAATGCAAGCTCACCCGGATTGCCTTTCCACTTATTCGGCAGTACCTGGAGGATTCTCTTAAATTCTGTTTTCCAGCTTGTTATTGAAGATGGAAGTATAACGTCATGAACAGTGGAATCATTTTTTGCTATCTGCAGCCAGCCGTCGTTTTGACGCAAGAAGGTATGATCATTCTGACTTAAACCGGTAACATCATCTAACCCATCCGCAGGTGTAGTATCTGTAATTGCTTCAGCCAGTGTTTCATCACCGTTAACTGCAAGGTCAAGTATCTCATTGCCGAATGCCTTTGCAAACATTTCGTTAATTTTTGATTCGGCATTTTCCCCTTCGATATTTTCCTCGAGGAATGAAAATGTAACATCATAAGGCAGGATTGATTCTTTATAAACAAGTGTTCTTGGAGTTATTGTCACCCCCTGTATAAAGCCCGGATCCTGTCCTTCGGCGGCTGATCTCATAATGCGCGATGCTATATCGATTGTGTTAAGCTGGTAAGTATTGGATGTCATCTGCACTGTCTGAATTGCTTTAAGAAAATCAGACTGGCCTACAACCAGATCGATAAACTGTTTCGCCTGTTCTGTTGTTAGTTGCCCGCCGGCTGAGGTAGCAATTGCAGCTTTTTGTATTACTGATAGTATTTCCTGAATTGTCATTTCTTTATTTCCTTAAATAATTATCTGGTGTTTTAATTTTTTTGTTTTCTTTAGCTCTAAGGCTTCATGTTCCATACATTAGCATTTCTCTAACTCAGCCACGCAGGACCTTTATAACTTTTATCTTTTCTGAATATTTCTTCATTTGTTATAAACTGTGAACTGCCGGGAGATGCTTCTTCAACATTTTTTAATCTTTTTTCAATCTCAGCGGATTTACTTTCAACAAGATCCTTTAAGCCGTTTACCGATTTCTGCAGTTCATTAAACGGCTCTGCTGCTTCACTAACAGTGCTCTTTACAAGAGTGGTAATTTCCTCGCGTGTCATATCGTCTTCCTTATTTTTATTGTTATTGGTTTTATTATGATAATCTTTTTTAATTGCGTTAATACCTTCTTTTATTATCCTGCTGATTTTGTAAATCATTGAATCCTGTTCTGTCCCGGCGCTGTTTTTAATGAAGCCGGGAACTTCCTCTACCACAGCAATACCGGCCATACTTAATCCTGTTATTTCACCGGCTTTTACTTTTTGCCATGTGGCATTATTTGTAACTTTTATACCAACTGCCCAGCTTCCTTCAGGCTCACCGGGAAAACGCGGATCATTTTTTTCAAGCAGCCATGATTCTGCTATATATCCTTCATCAGCGGTGTAATCATGCTGTTGATCCACGTTATTGGTATTACGGCTTTTCATAAATTCATATGCCATCTGTTTTATTACTTCGGCCGAAGTAAAATCACCATCAGTATCAGCTTCATCCGGTGAGTATACTATTCCATAAACAATACGCTGATCTTCATCATATTTTGCAATTGATATTGTTTTGTAATAATCCTTCTCCTCCTCTAAAACTGATATGACGGGAGGATTTGAACAGTCTGCTGACTTAAAAATTATCCTTTTCATATTCGCGGCTTTATCAACAAGTGATATGAAATTCACAGTTACTTTTTTCAGAAATCTTTTTTTGTCAGGCATTATTTATTTCCTTATTAAATGAACTTGATTGGTTTTGCTTGCAGAGTTTGTTTAATCGACGGGCTATATATAACGTTTTATTTTTGAGTTGTCACCCGGGTTTTTTCCCGGTTGACACCAATTAAATATTTTACTAAAAAAAGTTTTGATTTTATTTCGCATAGTGAATATTAATTTTAAAGCTGTAACTGCAAGAGGTAAAATATTTTTTTGCTTAATTTTTTTTATTCTGATAATTGTCTGTCATCATTTTATGATCTGAAGAAGAAATTGTTAAAATGTTTTGATTATTGTTAATAACAGAAGGATTTTCACGATGTTCAGAAATTTACCGGGGTACTATTTTTAAATCGCTATTTTATATTTTCACTATAAAACCGGGAAAAAACCCGGTAACTAATTTCATCACGATTACATTACCAATATATCCCCGCCTGGGTATAGGTATCAGCTTAAGCCAGATTCTAAATCCTAAAACATTAATAAATTCTTTTTTATTCCTATAATGCTTTTTTTTATTTCATCCCTAACGAGATTTAATTCAGAAATCCCTTTTGGGATGTAATATTTATAGCATAGAACAGAAACAGAAGTGCAAACCTGCCTGGATTTAATTCAGAAATCCCGTTAGGGATGTAATATTTATAGTAAGAATCTCAAAACATAATCCTAAATCCCTTTAGGAATGTAATAAGCGTTATTTATCATTACACTTTGAATATAATATATAGGAAATATTTCTTGACTTGAAGACCATACGCCTGAGCGGGTGCAGGGGTGGGTTAGTTCGTTGGTACGATAGATACAATATAAAATATAAGTATCAACAATAATGGTTTCTAATGGAGTTCATTGTATAAATCTATAGCTGCCCCAATACGGTAATTGGGCGGCCAACTGGCCGCCCTTTAACTTAACATATAACTTTTCTAAACAATATTACATTTTTTCACACTCTGCTAAACCCTGCATTCATTACTCTCCCGCACTATTCCTTTTCTTCGCTTGATAACCCATCTCAATTCTTGCTTCATCGGGATCAAGTATTCCCGAAGATACCATAGTCTGATAAAATGCTGCATCTTCTGCCGCATTAGCAAATTCGAATGTATTGAATTTCATCTTCCAGTTTTTAATGTTCATTCCCTTCTCAATAATTTCATTAAGAACACCTGCAAGAATTTTTTGTTTTGGTATTATTACTATTTCGTTAAAAAGTTTTAGCTGTTCGCGTGTTTCATTGCCGCCGCTTAATTTTGCCGCCGATTCTACCCCGGCCAATCTTGCAGGTACGCCGTGCGCCGCAAGAATCTCTTCCCGGTTATCCATTCTTAATCCCCTGAAGGATGCTTCTCTAATTTCACTCCCCATCTTTTCTATCTCAATCTCATTTCCATCTTTTGCTTCAGCCCATAACAAGAGCACCTTGCCGGCATTTTCTATCCCTTTAAAATTTCCCTGGAAGAAATTTTTAATATCGCTTTCAGTATCACTGTCCTTGTCAAAACCGTACATTTTAATAATACTATCGGGTACGGCATTATTCATAAAACGCCGTGTATTATATTCATTTGCACTGTTGTCTAAATACATGGCAGAAATTGCCCCCATATAGTCGGGTACTCCGTAATGACGTGAATTGGGATTATAATTTTTTAACTGGATAAACTCATGCCTGCTATCACCCGTATTATAATCTTCTCCCTCAAATAGTTTATAAAAAATTTCTGTTGAGCCTATTACCTGTTTAAGCAGTACTCCTCTGTCCTTCAGCATTAAACCGGAATCACGCGCAGGTATATGATATAATTCGGTAATTTCTTTTTTGCTGTTCCTTACAATCTCAATATAGCCGTTTCCAAATATTTCATGATCGAGCTGTACGTTATATAAATCAATAAGGGAATTCTTAAGAAGCGTATCAATCTTTTTTGAGTTCTCATCCGGCCTTCTTCCATCATCATCCGGATCATAAATACTGTATCCAAGCAAAACAGTTACTCCGGCTTTTACCTTACAGCATCGTGAGTGGTAACTGTTCATATCATATAATTCTGAAAGAGCCTGGAAGCTGTACGGCGGTGCAAGAACTATTGCTGTTTTATCATCCGCATTTTTTTGCGAAGATTCTTTTTGCAGAAATACAGGACTTGTATTTGCCGGAAGGCTCCCTTTCATCAGCAGTGCCGATTTAATTTTTGTCATAACGTTTTTCCTTTTTATGATGAGTAAAAAATAGAAGACTACTTATTTATCAGGCTGGCTTTTAATTTTGTTTTTCTTCTCCCCGAACGGACCCAGTTCCAGTATACCGCAGCATCCCCTTTATTTGGTGAATGACCAAGCCTCTTTTTGATTTCCTCTTTCGATTCAATCACTATCATCCCGTTCCTTGTTTCCCATTTGGGAGCTGTTAAATCAGCAATCAGACTGCTGTCATCAGGAATAATAATATTTCCATTCCGAAGATCTTCTCTCATTTGCCAGTACATCTGCGAACGGAGATTGTTAAATTCTTCTTCATCAGACTGCCAGACAGGTTTATCTGCTCCGCCTAACCGCACTACCTTTATGCCAAGCTCTTTTAATCCGTTAACAGTACCGGCGCCCACGCCTACACAATCTACACCCACATATTCAGCTTTTATATTTTCATCCTTTATGAGGCGGTAAACATCTCTTTTGCCAAGCTGAGTTGAATCAGGACACTGGAATTCATCCACTTTAATAAGCACCCGCCCCTCACCAAATGCAATTGCGGCTTTATCTCCTGATTCAGAATTAGCTACATCTACACCTAGAGCTTTTTTACCTTTTATTAGTTCAGCTCTTTTCCTGTTTTTTTCATCCGCTGAATCAATACACCACTGCAGTTTAATCAAACTGTCTGCACTCTGCCCGGGGGAAATACCGCGGGCACGTGAAAGATAAAGCGGGCCTTCTTCACCACCGTACCGCATAAGTTTATCCTTTATCCCTTCAATGGTTACAGCGCCGGGAATAAAGGATGAATTTTTTAATACTACATTAGGATGATCAAGTGCAGATATTCTTATATGTTTTACATTCGGAAGTGTACAGAAAGAATGAAGCGTATCCATCTGATGATCAGGATTACCGAGAGCAAGTATAATATTATGAGGTGCATCGCATGTATTTTGAAATGCAGTTATTACGGGCTGTGGTATACCGGGTGTCTCTTCAAGTATTACCAGCATATGTTCGGCATGAAAACCCTGTGCTTTTGTAGCAGATGATTCATCGGCTGCAGTACCTGCAACAAATCCTATTGCAATCCAGTCTTCCCGTTCAGGTATCATCCTCAGTTTTAAAGACAGAAGCTCACCTTTTCTAAAATCCTGGTACATCTTCCCTATTTCTTTCCAGATATGGAGCGACAACTGTTCCTTTTTCGGCGCCGTAGTTATTACTATGCTGTTTTCCCAGCATTCAAGAAACCAAAGAACTATCCCTGCCCCTAATTTTGTTTTGCCTGTGCCGGTGGCAGATTCAATACCTATCCGCCTTTCACCAGATACCAATAGATCCAGAATTGTTTTAAGCGGATTAATTGTACCATCCCATTTATGATTAGCATATTCGGGAAGCATCAGCCAGTCTATGCTTTCTCTTGTAAATCCAAGCCTCTCTGCCAGGTAATCGAGCGGATTCTGCCTGTAATGATTTTTCCGGAGTTCATAATTCTCCAGGTGTTTTTTCCGTCGCTCTCTCAGCTCCAGCTCAGCTTCAGCAGCTATTTTTATTTTATTTATCATTCTGCACCACAGATTTAGGATCAGTTGAAACAATATCAGCATCATCACCGCGTTTAAGCCTCTCAAGTCCATAATCAGTAAAGATGCTCATATCAATATTTTTTAGTTCAGCATTGGTTTTACTGCTGGTCTTTAAAGGATATAATCCCTGCAGTTCCCCGATATCTTTAAGTATCATAAATTCGGTTTTATAATCCCCTTCTTTTCTTACCCGGCTGAGCAGGCTTTCCCGGTTTACAATTGCACGCTGAAGTTTTTTGTCATTCCTGCTTTTTGACAAAGTCATTATTTCCTTTTTTGCTTCCCTTATATATTTACGGGCAGTGCTTTCACTCAATTCCTTTCCTGCCTGCTTATTTATATGGTCAATTATACTCCTGGTAAGCTCACCGGAGCGTTTTGCAGAAAGATATGCGGGGTTATCAAGAATAAAATCTATAACTGCATCAACACGTGCCCAAAATATTAAACCATGGTTTTCACATTTCTGCTCAATGTTTTTTTCAACACCATGTACTGAAACGGCCTTCTTTTTTTTTATCATAATTCATACTTATTAAGTGTATGGAATACTTAGAACTGTTTAAAAATTTTCTCTCCATGTCTTATCCCGCCGCGGTAAAGTATATCCTCAACTCTCTTAAAGCTTATAAAATGTTTCCCGCTTATTTTTTCTTTAGCCTCACCGGCTGTCAGCCCGTCAGACAACATCTCTTCAAAATCTTTTTTTATCTCTTCATAACGCAGGAATTTTTCGGGAATCACTTTATTCTCCACAAGTATTTTCAACAGGCTTATTATTATTTCGCGGTTCATAGTTCATTTTAATACTTAGTTAATAGTTTTTGTTTTGGGTAAGCTCTTAAGTAACCTTTGGTAAAATCTCCTCCCTTATTGTCCGTATATCCTTAAACTTTTTTCCGGGGAAACGAACATTCCATAATTCAGTTTTATAACTTCCAAAAGATCTTTCTGATATTTTTTTGACGAGCTTCGCTGTCCCCTCTTTTTTTAAACGTGTATGGGGATCTTTGTATATCATTATTGTCATTCCTTTCTTCATAATTTTATTCCTTATAATTATTCAATAATGTATTTTCTTTTCGCTTACCGCTGCTTGCCTTACCGGCGTACTGTTAATTCACGCTTATATTCTTTTATAGTGCTGTCTATATGAACCAGGAAAAGCAATTCCTTACCAGACCTTAGTTCAGGCGGTTTGTTTTCTATTTTCTGTTTTAGTTTTTTTAGCCGGGTTATCTGATGCAGAATCAGACATTCATAGTTTATGATATCATCTGTAGTTATACTCATGCTGCTTCCCTTAATTAATTATTCCTGTCCCCATGCATTCAGGGCATTTACAAAATGGTATGTCAATGGATGTAACTGATATCTTAGTCTTGTCTATAATTTCTCCCTCCCCGCTGCAGTATTCGCAGATTGATTGCCTGAGCACCTCAATTTCCTGTTCCAGCTTTTTTATTTCTGATTGTATTTTTTCAGCTTCTCCCGTCATGAATTGAATCAATCTTATTTATTACACAGCCTTTATCAATAAGCGATCTTATTATTTTGAATTGATTGTTTTTAGGAAAGATTTCTTTCTCTTCCAGTGCCCTGTTCTTTCTATCATTGGCTTCAGCAAGTGAATCTATTATATCATCCTTTTCCTTAAGTATTAATTTGAGAGTATGGATTTTATCCCGCAGTCTTTTATTTGTTATGCCGGACTTATAACTAGTTTTTCTTAACCCTCTCATTTTTATTCCCATTGCAGCCTCCCTTTTTCTTATTAAATTTATAGACTTGCATAATGTTTTATAATATTTTCTATGCAAATATATACAAATTATTTGACTTGTCAAGTATTTTTACATATATTTGTATAGATTTCTTTTAACTATTTGATTTACAAAGGCTTATACTTGTATTAAAT